>CAYSFP010000219.1:0-8382 GCA_964430075.1 uncultured Planctomycetaceae bacterium
AAAATCGATTTAAGACAAGAGTAATTTCATCAAGTTATTTTTTCGTGAATCCTAAGATGAGCGGGCCAATCTGTGGCGCATCATCCGCGATGCGAAGGGCTGACACGAGCATTGCCCGCACGCGTTCGGCCTCAGCCGGTTGAGAAAATATCCGCACGAGCGGCCGCCCGGCGTCGACGCGGTCGCCCAGCCGCACGAGCATTTCAAGGCCCGTGGAGTGATCGAGCCGATCGCCAAGTTTCCGGCGGCCGCCGCCCAGCTCAATGACGACTCGGCCGAGTTGTTCGGCGTCGATCGACGCGATGCGCCCGCTGCGCGGCGCGACAATTTCGGTGGCGGTAGCCACGCACCGCGGCGCGTCGAGGTCGGCGCCCTGGGCACGCACCATTTCGGCGAACTTCTCGCGGGCGGCGCCCGAGTCGATCGTGGCCTGCAGCTTGGCTCGCGCGTCGTCGACCGGCAATTCGAGCAGTTCGGCGCCGAGTGCGAGCGTCACCTCCAACAAATCGTCTGGCCCATGGCCTTCCAGCATGGCGAGCGACTCGTCCACTTCCACGGCGTTGCCAATCATGCGGCCTAGCGGCTGGTTCATGTCCGTAATCAGGGCGGTTGTCGCGACGCCCATCCGCTGCCCCGTGGCGACGAGCGACCGCGCCAGCTCGCGGGCCCGATCGGCCGTCTTCATGAACGCGCCGCTGCCGCACTTCACGTCGAGCACCAGCGCGTCGAGCCCCTCGGCCAGCTTCTTGCACATGATGCTCGCGGTGATCAGCGGAATCGACGGCACGGTGGCGGTGACGTCGCGCAGGGCGTATAGCTTGCGGTCGGCCGGCACGAGGTCGGCCGTGGCGCCGGTGATGACGCAGCCGACGCGGCCAACCACGTCGCACACTTCGCTCATGGACAGATCGGTGCGAAATCCGGGAATCGATTCGAGTTTGTCTAGTGTGCCGCCCGTGGCGCCCAGGCCGCGCCCCGAGATCATCGGAACCTGAACCCCGCAGCAGGCGAGCATCGCGGTGAGCGGCAGCGAAGTCTTGTCGCCAATGCCTCCGGTCGAATGTTTGTCGACGCGCCGCACGCCGTCGGCGGGCCACTCAAACCTCGCCCCGGAGGCGAGCATATGCTCGGTCAATGCGGCCGTCTCCGCCGTCGTCATACCGCGCAGGTAGACGGCCATTGCCAGGGCGGCCATCTGGTAGTCGGGAATGTCGCCCCGCGCGTACCCGGCGATGAACGCGCCGATTTCGTCGTCGGCGAGTTCCTCGCCGTCGCGCTTCTTCGCGATGATCCAGACCGGGTTCATGGGGCAGAAGGGAATGGGACGCGGATGAACGCGGATTTTACGGATTTCCGCGGATCAGAGTTCATTTTCGTCCTCAACGAAATCTTATCATCTGATCCGCGCAAATCCGCTCAATCCGCGTACATCCGCGTCCCATTCCCATTATCAATTACCAACGAGTATGCCGCGCACGATGGCGCTCAGTTTCGCTGCCGCGGTCGCCGCCACGGCCAGCACGTCGTGCGCGGTGGTTTCGCCCAGCGCGTCCGGCGAACCGACATTCGTGATCGTCGAGAGTCCAAGCACGCGCAATCCTGCATGCCGGGCGACGATCACTTCGGGAACGGTCGACATCCCCACCGCGTCGCCGCCAAGGCACCGCAGCATGCGGTACTCGGCGCGGGTTTCGTAATTGGGCCCGAGCACGGCAACGTACACGCCGCGGTGGAGGAGGAACCCCGTACGCATGGCGATCGACAGGGCTTGGCGCTGGAGGCTGCGGCTGTACGGCGACGACATGTCGGGGAAGCGCGGGCCCAGGGCGTCGTCGTTCACGCCCACCAGCGGGTTGGCGAACATGAGATTGATGTGATCTTCGATCAACATCACATCGCCGGTTGCGTACTGCGGATTCAGTCCGCCGGCGGCGTTCGACACGATAAGCGTGCGGCCGCCCAGCGCCTTCAGGACGCAGACGGGAAAGCCGGCGCGCTCGGGTACGTGGCCCTCATACAAATGGAACCGACCTTGAAACGCCACGACGGACGCCCCGGCGAGTCGCCCGCAGACCAGCCGCCCGGCGTGGCCGATCGCCGTCGTCTGTGGAAAGTGCGGCAATTCGGCGTAATCGAACGCTGCTTCCGCCTCGATTTCGCTCGCGAGATCGCCGAGCCCCGAGCCCAAGATGATCCCGGCGCGCGGCGTCCCGGTCCAGCGCTGCCGAACAACCTCCGCCGCCGCTCGAGCTTGTTCGGCAATCTGGCGCATGGCTGTGCGATGAACTTGTCCTACCGTCCCGCTTCATGCGCCAGCACGCCCAGGAGCAGCGCCCGCAGCTTCGGCTGAGCCGCATTGGCCACGGCGATGATCTCTTCGACATTGGCCGCCTTGAGCGCATCGGGCAAACATATGTCGGTTACCACCGACAGCCCGAACACCCGCATCCCCGCGTGCACGGCAACGATCACCTCGGGCACGGTCGACATCCCCACCACGTCGGCGCCGATCATTCGCAGAAATCGGTACTCGGCCCGCGTCTCGAGGTTCGGCCCCGTGACCGCGACGGTCACGCCGCGATGGGCGACGATGTTTTCGCGCCGTGCCGTTTCGAGGGCGACCTCGATCAACTCGGGCGTGTAAGGCGCCGACATATCGGGGAACCGCGGACCCAGCCGGTCGTCGTTCACGCCCACGAGCGGATTGTCGCCCATGAGGTTGATGTGATCATCAATGATCATCACGTCGCCTGCGCGGTAGTATGGGTTCATCCCGCCGACGGCTTGCGACACGATGAGTAGATCGGCGCCCAGGGCCTTCATCACGCGCACCGGTAACGTGATCTGCTTGAGCGGGTAGCCCTCGTACTGATGAAATCGCCCTTCCATCGCGACCACCGGCACGCCCGCCAAACGGCCGCACACGAGCCGCCCGCGGTGGCTGGCGGCGGTCGACTTCAAAAAGTGCGGAATCGCGTCGTACTCGATCGTTACGGGCAACTCGATCTCGCCGGCGACGTTGCCGAGCCCCGTGCCGAGGATGATGCCGGCGCGCGGTTTCTCCGACCATTGCTCGCGAATCGCCGCCGTGGCGGCTTCAATCTGCATGTAAAGCTCAAGCATGGGAAACTGTCAGTAGGCTGCGTTCGAAGTCGATTGTTGTCCGCGTTCACTGGCCGCGATGGCCTCGGTGGCGCTGGTTCCAAGCCGCGCGGCTCCCAAGGCGACGAACTTCTGCGCGTCGGCAAACGACCGGATGCCGCCAGAAGCCTTCACTTGCAGCGGCGCGTGCGCCCGCATCAACCTCACATCGTATTCGGTGGCGCCCGTGGCATGCAGGGCGCCGGTGGCGTCCTTCGCCATGCCGAAGCCTGTGGAGGTTTTCACGAACGCCACGCCGGCCTCCTGGCAGAGTTCGCACAGGCGAATCTTGACGTCGTCGGTGGGCAGCAGCCCAGTTTCGAAGATCACCTTGGTGATCGCGCCGGCAGCGAGCGCCGAGTCGTTCACCGCGCGGATGTCGGCGAGCACGAAATCCCAGTCGCCGGCCAGCGCGCGGCCGATGTTGACGACCATGTCGACTTCGCGTGATCCTTCGCGGCAGGCGATCTCAGTCTCACGCGCCTTCGCCCCCGTGCTTGTGCCGCCGTGCGGGAAGCCGATCACGGTGCTCGGCAAGACGCGCGAGCCTGCGAGCAGCTCCGCGGCGAGCGAAACCATCGACGGCTTGACGCACACGCTCGCCGTGCCGACCTCGACGCACAGCCGGCAGGCGGCGCGCAGATCGTCGTCGGTTTGCGTGGGTTGCAGGACGGCGTGATCGATCAGCGCGACGATGCTCATGGCGTCGTTATCGTATCGAGCGGCTTGCCGTTTGCCTACGGTTCGAGCCTGCCTTCAGTCGAAGCGGCTCGCTTCGACGCCCCCATGTCCCCATCCTTCGGTTAATCCTCACCCGCCATGGTGACGCGAGACACAAACACATTCGGGTCGATGTCCTCCAGGTAGAAGTCGACCGAACCGTCGCCCGCCGAGATGAGGATGCCGCCGGGATGGAAACCATACGGCTGAGACACATTGTTGCAGTTGATGATCTGCGAGCGGCCGCAGAAGTTGTTGATCGTCATCCACGTCTCAGGGCTCGCCCAGCGAAAGCGGCTGTTGACCTGCCGGTTCTCCTCGCCGTTGTAAAACAGCGGCGCCGGATCGGCGTTGCGCTGGTACCAGCCGAACATGAACGGCTTGGCCGCGTTCTCGAAATACATCCATGTGTTGGAGAGTCCATCAGTCACTTCCCCCGCGTCAGTACGGCGGCGGTCGGTGCGCGACGGGTCGGTGAGGTGCAGGAAATCGTACTTCAGCATGTTCTCCCAGCCGCGGTCGGTTTCGGGCAGGCCGTTCTTGCCGTGGACGAGCTTGGCGGAAACGAGCGGCGCCAGGCTCTTGGCGCCGTAGGCGTCGACGCGGTTGGCGGCGCAGTAATCCGTCGAGTGGCGATCCTTCTGCACCACGGGCGCCGACGGGCAAATGAGAATGCCGCCGAGGTCCTGTTTGGTGTGCTGCTCGTTGCGCGAGCGCGTCATGTCGTCCCAATCCCAGTCGAAGTCGATCTGCTGAAATTTGGCGCCTTGCTCGAAATAGGGGAGTAGCAGCGTGATCCCATTGTGCGTGGCGAGCGGCGGCTTGACGCCCACAGGCGGCTCGCCGTCGCGGTCCTGCGCCGCGGGGGCGAAGTAGCCGCGGGTGGATTCGAAATTCAAAGCCGCCAAGGTGAGATTCTTGAGGTTGCTGACGCACTGGCTGCGGCGGGCCGACTCGCGGGCTGCCTGAATCGCCGGCAACAGCAGCGCCACGAGAATCGCGATGATCGCCACGACCACCAGCAATTCGACCAAGGTAAAACCGCACGAGGAAGCGGCGCGGCCCGTGCGCGGCGGTTGCGACATCGGCGTGTCCCAGCAAACGAATTCGCCAAGCCCTAAACCGGCGGCGCGTGGCCGCCGTTCCCTGGCTCAGGAACTGGCACGTCCGATGTGGCGGTTATGCTACCTAGGCCGCCAGGCTGTCGCAACAAAAAAAATCAGATGAAAACAGCTTCGATCCATGGGCCCGAATCACGCGCGTTCGCGGGGGCGCATTGTCGGCTACCTCCGAATATCCCCGATTGCCGGCGGGGTGGGTAGTTGCAGGGCTCCGTCCGCTGCATTGGCAACGGTCGCATACTCGCGGAGGAGTTCCTGTACGGCTTGAAATTCCGGTCGCGACGCCAAGGCGCGATACTCGGGGGCCGTCGCCACGTGCTCATATCGAGCGACGGCTTCGGCGGCATTCTTGGCATTCGGCAGCGACGCAGGATCGACGGCGTCCTGCGGCAGCGCAAGAAACGCCTGCCATTCTGGACTCAGTAGCCTGAATAAGGCCGCCGATTCCATCGCCAGCGATCGGCGCAAGGCGTCGATCCGCAGCGGTGAAGCCGTGATCGGCAACGCGGCGGCGGCCGGCAGCACGGCCGGCGCCAGCGGCGCCGCGGCGCCGGAGAGCTCCATCATGTAGGCCTGCAGGTGCGTGGCCGCCAGGGGAATCGCGTGGGGCATTTCAGGGTCCGGCGATCCATAAAACGCTTCGTTGGCGACCTGATCCATTTCAATCGCCGAGCCGTCGATCGACGCGCCCAGAAACAGTCCGCGGCTCCGCGAGTAGGACAGGATCTCGGCCGACAGCGAGGCGTCGGTCGCCGCCGCCGCATTGCGACCCACGGGCCCTGCCGCCGCGGCCGCGTCGACGCCGATGGTGAACTTGCCCTTCAGCAGGTTGTCGATGCTGCGTTGCGTGCGGAACACCAGCACGACGTCGGTGCCTTGCACGCCGGCCTGCCAACCGACGCTGCCGCCGGTGAGCCGCACGAACCGCGGCAGGCTCCACACGCCCTCGGCATCTTTCACCAGGACGACGCCGTGCCCACGGCGCCCGCCCGCGACGAAGCCGATCTTGATGACGCGGGGGACGATCGCCACGCCCTGCGCTTCGGCCAGCAGCTTGGCTGGAATCTGTTTGCCCGGGATCGCGACCAATTCCGCGAGCACTTGCTCGCTTTGGGCCACGGTCTGGGCGGGGTCGGCGGCGACGCACATTGCCGCAGGACCGATCAAGATCAGCAACAAGGCCGCAGTCAGGCGAAGATTCATGGTCACGCTCCGCAGCGAGTCGTTGTGACGAATGTTGGATGGGGGCTTTGGGCCGCAAGCTTTGGGGGCGCAATCCTAGTGAAAACGGGCGGTCGGCGATGCGCGAAAATCACGTCGCGATGCGCTGCCAGCATGCGGCGGCGCCTTCCCGCCAGCGCAATCGCGGTGCTACAATGCGGGCGTCTCGTCATCGGCCGCTCGGGCGCCGCGCTGGTCTTCCGCGCGCCCCGCAAACAATTCACGGTATCGACCATCCAGGGGTTGCCCGCCGGCTCGGCCGCGGGCTCGAGGAGATTAACGCCATGGCTACGGTTACGAAGCAGCAGAAGAAAATTGCCCGCCCGCAGGTTCGCCAGACGCAGTGCTTCATCGGCGGCAAGTGGCTCCCCGCGGCCAGCGGGAAGACCTTCGAAACGATTCATCCGGCAACTGAGGAGGTCATCGCCGAGATCGCCGAGGGCGATTCGGCTGACATCGACCTGGCCGTCGAGGCGGCCCGCGAGCAGTTCGACGGCGGCGAGTGGTCGAAGATGGACGCCCGTGATCGCGGCCGTTTGATCTACAAGTTGGCTGACCTGATCGAACAAGAGGCCGACGAGCTGGCGGCGCTCGAGACGCTCGACAACGGCAAGCCGATTCGCGACGCGAAGGCAGCCGATATTCCGCTGGTGATCGACTGCCTGCGCTACTACGCCGGCTGGGCTGACAAGATCCAGGGCGCCACAATCCCGGTCCGCGGCGAGTACTTCACCTACACGCGGCGCGAGGCCGTGGGCGTCGTCGGGCAGATCATTCCCTGGAACTTTCCCGCGCTGATGGTGGCGTGGAAGTGGGGTCCCGCGCTGGCCGCCGGTTGCACGATCGTGATGAAGCCGGCCGAGCAGACGCCGCTCACCTGCCTGCGGATGGCCCGGCTGGCCCAGAAGGCGGGGATCCCGGACGGCGTCATCAACGTGGTGCCGGGCTACGGCCCGACGGCGGGTGCCGCCCTGGTGCGGCATCCGGGCGTCGACAAGATCGCGTTCACCGGCGAAGGCTCGACCGCGAAGATCATCCAGCGCGAAGCGCTCGAAACGATGAAGCGGACCACGTTCGAGCTCGGCGGCAAGAGCCCGAACGTCGTGTTCGCCGATTCGGACCTCGACGCGGCGGTCGAGGGCGCCCACTTCGGCCTGTACTTCAATCAGGGCCAGTGCTGCTGCGCCGGCAGCCGGTTGTTTGTGGAGGACGACGTCCACGATGAGTTCGTCGACCGGCTGGCGTCCAAGAACAGCGACCGCAAGGTGGGCGACCCGTTCGATCCCGAGACCGAGCAGGGCCCGCAGATCGATAAGGCGCAGTTCGACAAGATCCTGAAGTACATCGACTACGGCAAGTCCGACGGCGCGAAGCTCGTGTGCGGCGGCAACCGTCACGGCGACCAAGGCTACTTTATCGAGCCGACGCTGTTCACCGGCGTGAAAGACAGCATGCGGATCGCGACCGATGAAATCTTCGGCCCGGTGCTGAGCGTGCTGAAGTTCAGCGACGTCGACGAGATCGCCCGCCGGGCGAACGCCACGAGCTACGGCCTGGCCGCCGCGGTGTGGACGCGCGACATTGCCAAGGCCCATCGCTTGGCCGCCAAGCTGCGGGCCGGCACGGTGTGGATCAACTGCTACGACGTGTTCGACGCGGGCGCCCCATTCGGCGGCTTCAAGGAAAGCGGCATCGGCCGCGAACTGGGCGAAGCGGGCCTGGCGGCGTACACCGAGAGCAAGACCGTCACCGTGTCTCTAACGTAGGTGCTTCGACAGATATGTGCGATTCTCTTGAACGGGGCTGCCGGAAGGCAGCCCCGTTTTGCGTAGTGTAGCCCTCTCGCTCCGCGAGAGGAGGATTCGTCTCGCGGAGCGAGACGACTACACTGGACACTTTGGGGTGTTGTTGCGCGCGCGTTTGGGACAGGACATGTGGACACCGTTTTTGTAAGTGGTTGATTTGCAACATGTTGTGAAATCTGCGACGCTCCGGACGTGTCCGCTTTGTCCACTTTTTTACACGCGGGACTGCGCACAGCGGTCAAGGGGGCGCCGGGGCGCGGCCACGGAGTTTCTGCGCTAGGGGACGTAGGACGTACGGATTATCAAAGAACGGTGCGCGAGGAATGGCACTTGAATTTTCGTAACCTATTACGCGGTTTGTCTTTTGTAGTTGG
>CAYSFP010000220.1:0-8381 GCA_964430075.1 uncultured Planctomycetaceae bacterium
CCATGCCAAAACACTAGATCTGGGGGTCGGTGGAGTCAAGTGGATAGCCATTACAGACGTATCCGCATGGGCCCAGATTCCTCCGATAAACGCTCCCGCGCTATTGCCGGAGATTGTGCAATTGAGCACGGTAAGCTCGCCCACTGTCCGAATCGCTCCAAAATTGCCCGTGAGCGTTGAATCGGTGATGTTGATCGTGCTAAAGCGGTCGTCCCCATAGATTGCCCCGCCTCCGTTGAGATTGCGATTATTTCGCAGTGTGCTTCGGCTGATTGTAGCGCTGGACCGCACCAGCACAATGCCGCCGTAGTTCTGGTCGGCAATCGTGCTCTGATCAATCGTCACGGCCGAGTCAGTGGCGGAAACGCCACGGAGTCGATTTCCCGTGATCGTGCTTCGAGTCAATGTGAGCGTTGAGTTGTTCAGCCGGACGCCGCCCGACTCGTGTCCAGTAATCTCGCTGTCTGAAACGATGAGCTTCACGCCGCCGGCGCCAAATTGATTGATCGCCGGCCCACTCGCAAAATGAAGCACGCTATTCAGGACCGTCAGATCCGCAGCGGTGGCGATGCTTCCGCCAAGGCTGTTTCGGATCGTGGAATTGGTGATGGTGAGTCCGCCGGATTCCACGCGAATGCCGCCCCCATAAGTCTCCTCGTTCTGGAGCGAGCCTTTCCCGCCGGCGATTGTCAGTGCATTGATTGTCGACGCACCGGCGCCGTTCTCACTCGCGATGCGGAAGACGCGAGATTTTGATTGGGCGTCAATCGTGAGCGGCACTCCGAGCGAACTGCCGTCAATCGTCACGGCGCGCGTGATGACAAGCTCGCCAAGCGTCAGGTTGATAACCCGGCCCGACAACGAGGGCGCAAACACGATCGTCGTCGATCCCAGTCGATTGGCGGCCTCGATCGCTTCGCGAAGCGAGAAGCGGCCGGCGGAGACGTCGCCGTCCGCTTCATCCATGACGGAATCGACTTGCAGCGTCGTCGGGGCCGGAGGGTCGTGCGACTCGACGGCGCCGATGTCGATGCGCGTCGTGGCTCCCGGGCCTTGCACGATGCGGCCGAACGGGGCGCCGCGCTGGTCGTGCTGCGGCACGCCCTCGGCTCCAACCATGAGGGCGGGATCGCCGCGACTGATTGCGGGACTCGTCACGAGCAACGCATGCGTTTTCGTCGGGCCGCCGTTGAATGCCAACGGGGCGAGACCGGGAATGATGGCCGCGGCGCCAGCGCCGCCGACCATGTTTCCGTTGGCATCGGGCAGCGTGATCGGCGCCGTCGCGAGGCCGGAGCCGCTGTTGACGCCAATGAGATTGTAATCCGCGGCAAGCAGTCCGCTGGCGACGCGCACATCGGGCGCGAAGTTGCCCGGGTTGTTGTTGCCCGCCACGATCGAGTTGCTGAGCGTGAGCTGCCCGTTGACGCCCGTCGCGAACACGCCGCCGCCGGTTTCGATGGTCGGATTGCTCGCGTCGGCGTCGGCCGTGTTTGCCGTGATGGTGCTGAAGCGGATCGTCGTGCTTGTCGCACTGTCGGCGAAGGAAAACACGCCCCCGCCGCGCCAGTTGGCGCGGTTGCCGGAGATCGTGTTTTGAATGAGATTGGTCGTGCCGCCGGCGGTCGTCCGCGCGTAAACGCCGCCGCCGTCGCTGGCGGCGAGGTTGCCGGAGATCGTGCTGTCGCGAACCGTGGCTGTCGCGCCGCCCGCGGAGTTCAGGTAGAGTCCGCCGCCGCGGGCGCCAGCGAAGTTGCCGGAGATCGTGCTCGCGGACACGGCGACCGAACCGCCGTTCTGCGGGCTGGCCCACACGCCGGCGCCGTCGAACTGGGCGGCGTTGCCGCGGATCGTGCTGCGGGTGATTGTGAGCGCCCCGGCGCTCTGCGACCACAGGCCGCCGCCGTGGCCCTGGGCGCCGCGGGCCGAGTTGCCTTCGATCGTCACGTCGACCAGCGACAGGCTCTCGAAGGTCTGAATGCCGCCACCGGCGCCCTTCACGTCGCCGCCGGTAAGCGTGAGGCCCTTCAGCTCCACCTTGGAGTCGGCAGCCACGCCGTCGCTGATGCGCAGCACGCGACTGCCGTCGCCGTTGTTGATTGTGGGCGTGGGGTCATTGCCCGAGGCGTCGATCGTGATGCGTCCGGGCAAACTGCTGGCGTCGATCGTCATCGAACGGTCGATGTGCAGCTCGCCGAGGGTGAGCAGGATCGTCGCGCCATTGAGCGACAGATCGAAGTTGATCGTCTCGCCCATCGGCGCCGCCGCGATCGCGTCGCGCAGCGACACGTCGCCGTCGACGATGCTGCCGTCCAGCTCGTCGACGAGCGTGTTGACCGTGATCGCCAGCAGGCGCCGCTCTTCGAGCGGCTCGAACCGCGGCCGGCGGTGGATGCCGCGCGGCGACTTGCAACGACCATCCTTGCTCCGTCGCCGGGACGCCTGTTTCATACAATCCCCTCCGCCCTTAAACTGTTCCATGGCCCATCGACGATCACTTGTTAGGCTAACACGGCGCAAAGCGTGTGGCCACGAATCGGCTGGGGCTCGCAGGAGAACTGCAAAGTCGATGCGGTCACCCTGAGGACTGCCGAAGGGCCTTGCTGGCAGCAAGCGTGAAACGAGGCAATCGTTCGGGGCGACTGAAACAAGATTCTTCGGAAGACCTCAGAATGACCGACTCCGAACGACTTTGCAGTTCTCCGTCGAGGTTCGGGAAAATCAGCCCATGAATGGGGCATTCTCCGCAGATCGCCAGATCGTAAGGACCGCCCGGATGCGCGCGACCGTAGCCATCGCCCTCGCCCTGGCGTTCGCCGGCGCCCCGGCGTCCCCAGGTCGAGGCCAAGAGCCCGACGGCCCGACGGCCGCCGGGCGACTTTTCGCGCGTGACAACCTCGTCGCCTGGTGCATCGTTCCCTTCGACGTGAAACGCCGCGGGCCCGACGAGCGAGCGGCGATGCTCGCCGAACTAGAGTTCTCCAAATTCGCTTACGACTGGCGCGCCGAGCATTTGCCGGCGTTCGAGGAGGAGCTGCGCGCACTGCGGGCCCGCGACATCGAACTGGCGGCGGTGTGGTTTCCGTCCGCGTTGAACGACGAGGGGCGCCTGCTCCTCGACGCCCTCAAGCGGCACGGCGTCGAGACGCAGTTGTGGGTCATGCTCACAGACGCCCAATTGGGCGACGGCGATCGCGTGACTGCCGCCGTGGATCTCTTACGACCCATCGTTGTCGCCGCGGCGGCGCAGGGGTGCACCGTGGGCTTGTACAACCATGGCGGCTGGGCGGGCGAGCCGGAGAATCAGGTCGCCATTGTCCGAGCGCTCGATGAGCCGAATGTTGGCATCGTCTACAACCTTCACCACGGGCACGATCATGTCGACCGCTTTGCGGCCGCGCTCGAGGCGATGAAACCGCACCTCTTGGCCATCAATCTCAACGGCATGGATCGTGACGGCGAGCGCATGGGCCGCAAGATTTTGCCGCTGGGGCAGGGCGAGCTCGACCTGCAGCTCGTGCGAGCGATCGTCGCGGGCGGCTACGAGGGTCCCCTCGGGATTCTGGGCCACACGCAGGACGACGCGCGCGACCGGCTGGCCGACAACCTCGACGGCCTCGACTGGCTCGCGAAGCACCTGGCGGGCGAGGATCCTGGCCCGCGGCCAACGCCGCGCACGCCGCTGGGGGACCGGTAGAACGACGCGCGAGCCCTGGGCGCGTCGCCCGCTCGTTCGTTCTTATCCGACTTTTGCGCGGCCGTGGTTCTGCGGCGATCGGCGAACCAGACAGCGCGCCGCCACGGCGAGGGCGATGAGCGACGGGCCGCTTGGTTCGGGCACGCTGGCCGCGGCGCCGTCGGCGACAGGCCCGATGCCGAACTGCTGCGAGAAGACGGCCAGGTCTTCGGCATTCGTGGCGCCGTCGCCGGTGACATCGCCGGTATGAATCGATCGGCCTGCTTCGGCCAGCGATCGCTGCCAGATGAGAAAATCGTTGCCGCTGACGCGGCCGTCGAGGTCGAAATCCGCGAGCGTGGGTATGTTCACGGCGGCCACGTCGTGAAAGACGCCGCTGAACCGGCCGTTTTGCGCCGACCAGGTTTCGCCGCCGTCGCGGGTGCGGCGTACGACGCCTTCGGCGCCGACGATCCAGCCGGTCCAGCGATCGAGCATGGCGATTGCTTTCAAATCGCTTGTCGTGCCCACTCCCGCGGAGGGCCGCCACTCGCCGCCGCCATCGGTGGTGATCAGCACTTTGCCGTTGTCGCCGGCCGTCCAGCCAAGCTGCGGGGTGAGAAACTGGATATCGCGGCCCACTTGCTCGACCGACTTGTCGTTCCACTGCGTCCCGCTGTCGGTCGTCTGGCCGATCTTGTCCATGCCGGCGTAATAGGCCACGGAGGGCGAGATCGCCGCGATGGCGTGCGGGCCGCCCGCTGCAATTTGATACGCCCAGGTCTGGCCGCCGTTGGTCGTGTGTCGAATCAGGCCGATCGAGCTTCCGGTCCAGGCGACCGACGCACTGGCGGCCGCGATCGTCGTGTGCTCCTGATTCGTGCCCATGGTCTGCGGCGTCCACGTCCCGCCGCCGTTTTCGGTGCGGAGCACGACGCCGCCGGCGCCGACGGCCCAGCCCACCTGCGCGTTCACAAAATCGACGTCGAGCAGGTCGTTATCGACGCCGCTCTGCTGCGGCGTCCACGTGACGCCGGCATTGGCGCTGTGCAGAATCGTTCCACTGGCGCCCACGATCCAGGAATCGCTGCCCACGGAGTCCACGCCGTGCAGGTTGACTGTCACGCCGCTGGTGCGGGAAAACCAATTCGCTCCCGAGTCGAGCGAGTGGCGGATGGCGCCGTCGTCGCCGACGGCGATGACGAACGCCGCGCGCCCTTGGGTCGCAAACAGGAGCGTCAGACCAGCGGCAACGGCGCAACAGCGGACCAGGAAATCGCGTGGACGACCGGGGCGGGCGTGGGACATCATGGGACCGCTCCTAAGACGCGCCGAACGCGACCGCGATAGGTCGCGCATGGGCGGTCGAGGAAATCGTGAATCGAGCGCAACGCCAACGGGCGCGAGGCATATGACGATGGCAGCGAACGCGCAGCCGCAAACGAAAAGTGCACCTTCCAGTGTAATTACCGGATTGAGAATCCAGCGTGAAAAGCCCGGACATGTCGCCCCCACGGACCCGGTGCTTCATCAAGCGTTTGGGACACAACAAAGCCGCTCGATTCAGTGGCTTCGAAGTCGCGTTGCGCCCGCCGAGGCGGGACAGAAAGCGCTTGCAATAACCCGCCCAAGCGCTATAATCCTTATTGTCGGCGGCCCCTTGTCGCGCAGCGGCGTTTCTTTGTCGGCTCTCGGAACACGCTCTCGCAATTCATTCTTGCGCCACGCTTCGCGCTGGCTTGGGCTAGCCGGCCTGTTGAGCAATTCCCGGATGCGTGGGCGTGAGCCTATGCATCCCTAGAGCACGGAAGTGCGAACGACCCCTGCCAAGCGTTGTCGGACCGTCGACGGCGCGCCCGCAGCGATCGACCAGCACTCAGGCGAACTGTCATACATCGCTGATTATCTAGGGAGACACCGATGCGAACGACCCTGGCTGCATTGACGATCTTGGCCCTGACCGTGGCGACGGCGCACCCTGCCGCTGCCGTCGAGCTGTTGGAATCCGGCGACTTCGAGGCGTCGACCGTGCTGTTGGGATGGGATCTCGACGAGTTCTACTCCGATGATCCCGGCGCGGTTGACACGGCCGAGATCGTCGGATTCTCACCTCAAAGCGATCCCAACAACCTCTGGCTGAAGGCGTTTGCCGGCGGCGGCCCGCTGGGCGTCGCGCAGGGCAACTACGACATGGACAACCCGCCTGCCGGCGACGTCGACGGCAACGATTTTCTTCTCTGGCAACAGGGCGGTTCGCCCACGCCCCTCAGCGCGGACGATTTGACGACCTGGCGGAACAACTTTGGCAGGGCCGGCGGGCGCGCCACGAACGTCACGCTGTCGCAGTCCGTGCCGGCCACGGCAGATGAAACGTATACCTTCACGGGCTGGTCCCGCTGGGAATCAAACTACTCCGGCGGGGTCGAGACGCTCGACGCCGAAGGGCCGCTGGGGGCCGTCGCTTCGCCCACGGAGACGACGCTCGAGATGGCGTTTCTCGACGCCGGCGGCGCAGTGATCGGCGCACCGATTCTGCTGGATCTGCGCGACGAGCAGTCGAACATCAATTTTGACGTCGAACACACGCTCACGGGGCAGGCCCCGGCGGGCACGGCGCGGGTTCGCGTCACGGCGGCCGCCCGCGACATGGTGTGGAACGGCGCCGCCGCGCAGGGCGCTAATCAGTCCGCGTTTTTCGACAGCTTCTCGCTGAGTGGCGCCGCCAGTCCGGAGACCAATTTGCTCGTTAACGGATTTCTCGACGATCCTTCGCCCTCGGGCCTCGACCTGTGGACCCAAGTCGAGATGGATCCCGAGGACCCCGAGCAAGACGAAATCTTCCGCACGGCCGGCTTCGCCAATCACACCCCCGGCGGCACGACCGGCGTGTGGATCAGCGCGTTTCTGGGCAGCGTCGACCTGCCGGTGAGCGGCAGTATCTCGCAAACCGACGCGGCGGTTCCCGGGGGTCAGTACACATTCACGGGGTGGTCGCGGTTCGAGGGCAATTACGCCGGCGGCGTCGACGTGATCGGCGCCGGCAACACGGGCGGCGACGCTGACAAGCCGTCGCCCACGCAAACCCTCATGGAGCTGGCGTTTCTCGACGCGTCGGACCAGGTGATCGGCGAGCCGGTGGTGCTCGACTTGAAGACGGATCGCCGCGAGCTCAGCCCCACGGGCAACGCCAACGACTCGCAGTGGTACCAGCACACGCTCAACGGTACGGCCCCCGAAGGCGCCGCGAAGGTGCGCGTCAGCGGCGTGCTGGTCGACGGCGTGAATAATCAGAATCCCCAGCAGTCGGCGTTTTTCGACGATTTCTCGCTGCAGGGCCCGGCGCCAGCCTCGGTCGCGGCGAGCGCCGTGCCGGAGCCGGCTGCGTCGGGGCTCGCTGTCACGGCGCTGATTGCTCTGGGCGCCGCGCGTCGCCGCCGGTGAATGCGCCGCAGAACCAAACGCCGCCGGCAAGAAGGAACCGAGAGGAGGAAGGAAGATGAACTCCCGCCGCCCGCCAGATCGGACCGGTTTTACGCTTGTGGAGCTGCTGGTCGTCATTGCGATCATCGGCGTGTTGGTGGCGCTGCTCTTGCCGGCCGTTCAGGCCGCGCGCGAGGCGGCCCGCCGGACGCAGTGTTCAAATCAACTGCGGCAGATGGGCCTCGCGATGCAGAATCACGTCTCCGCCTTGGGCGTCTTCCCCACGGGCGGCAACGTGCCCAACCCGATCATCGGCGACTACACCAGCGGCAGCCTGAACAACCCGGGCACGCCCAACGGGCCCAACAAGCAGGGACTCGGCTGGGGGTATCAGCTTCTTCCGTTTCTGGAGCAGAACTCGGTGAAGGGCCTCGTGCGGCAGGACCAACTGCAGTCGACGGTCATCCCGCTGTACAACTGCCCTTCGCGGCGCGGCCCGACCAAGAGCGGCGGCGGAGTCTCCGCGCCGATTCTCACCGACTACGCCGCGGCCCAGCCGGCCACCTACCCGTGCGGCAACGTGTCCTACAATCCGCTGGAACTGTGGCCGTTCCAACCGGCCGTTCGCATCGGCTACGCGCGGGCGTCGTATTGGTGCAACGACCCCGGCGTGTGGCTGCCAACGGCCTACTACGGCGGCGTGATCGTCCGCACGCCCTACCGCGTCTCCGGATGCTCGCCCGGCGTGACCTGCTCGGCCGCCACGGCCACCGCGCCGGCCCGCGGCGAAATGGTCCCCGGATACATGACCGCCGTGAAGCCGAGCCAGATTACCGACGGGCTGAGCAATACGCTCGTCCTGAGCGAAAAGCTGGTGCGCACCGACATGTACGAGGGCGGCGGCGTGTCGGACGACAAGGGCTGGGCCGATGGCTGGGACCCCGACACGATCCGCTTCACGGGCGTGCCGCCGATCAGCGACGGCGATCAAGGCATCTGCTGGAACGCCAACGCACAGATTCAGAACACCTGCATTGGCAGCGGCAGCGCCGTGCCCGTGCTGTTTTTCGGCTCCGCTCATACCGGCGGCGTCAACGCGGCGTTCGCCGACGCGTCGTGCCAGTTCATCAACTTTGAAGTCGACTACCTAGTCTTCAATTCGATGGGCACGCGCGACTTCGAGGACAGCACGGCGCGCAATTAGCGGTGCGTCACGGAAGTTGTTCCGCCGAGAATCAGAACCACCGGCAGAGCCGGTGGTATGAGGAAGGCCCCTAAAAGGGGC
>CAYSFP010000221.1:0-8331 GCA_964430075.1 uncultured Planctomycetaceae bacterium
GGCAGAGCCTCGGCAATTCTCACCGGCAGAGCCGGTGGATTAACTAGGATTTAACTGTTTAGTTAGCGATTCATCAGATTTACGGGAGCAGATTGATGATGCCATTGCTTTTCTTTCGGATCATCAAACAGACCTGAGCAAGCTTGCTACTTTTTCTGAGATCGAGTGTGCGTACTTAGACTTCGGTTGGGATTTGGATGCTGAGAAGATTGAGAACGTTTGGATGCAAAGCGCTACGTTGCCGCCGATGCTTTTATCAGCCGCTGGTCAACTTGGGATCAGTGTCACACTCACGCTACTTTGACATTTGTGAGCGTGCGGCCTAACTGTAGGCGCCCTCGCAGTTCAGATACCTTACCTTGCCCGATGGCTTAAGTATTGCGTCCCATGACCGACCAACTTCACGCCGCCCTCGGCCGCATCGCCAGCGGCCTCTACATCCTCACCGCCGGCCGGGACGACCAGGCCACCGGCATGCTCGCCAGTTGGGTGATGCAGGCCGGCTTCGAGCCGCCCATGGTCACCGTCGCCGTGCGCCGCAGCCACTACCTCGCCGAGCGGCTGAGCGAGGGCGCCCCGTTCGTGTTGAACATCGTCGCCGAGGAGCAAAAGCACCTGCTGCGGCACTTCGGCAAAGGCTTCAAACCCGGCGAGCCGGCATTCGACGGCCTCGAAACCCAAACCGCCGATTGCGGCGCGCCCGTCTTGACCGACTGCCTCGGCTACCTCGAGTGCGAGCCCGAGTCGCACATCGACTCCGGCGACCACCGCATCGTGCTAGCCCGCGTCACCGTCGGCGTCCACAACGATGACCGCTCCCCCCTGGTCCACCTCCGCAAGAGCGGCGCGCACTACTAAAGGGCGATGCGAGATGCTCGATGCGAGATGCTCGATATCCCGCATCCCGCATCCAGCCTCTACATCCTTGCACATGCCCCACGACCTCATCGTCATCGGCGGCGGCATCGTCGGCCTCGCCACCGCCTGGAAGTTCCTCGAGCGGTTCCCCGGCCGCTCGCTGCGCCTGCTCGAGAAGGAAACCCAGCTTGCCCAGCACCAATCCGGCCGCAACTCCGGCGTCCTCCACTCGGGCATCTACTACAAGCCCGGCTCGCTCAAGGCCGTCAACTGCCGCGAAGGCAAGCGGGCCATGGAGGACTTCTGCCGCGCCGAAGGAATCCCGTTCGACATCTGCGGCAAGGTGATCGTCGCGACCGCCGAGGCCGAGCTGCCGCGGCTGGCCGACATCTTCGCCCGCGGCCAGGCCAACGGCGTGCGTTGCGAGCAGATCGGCCCCGAACGGCTTCGCGAGCTGGAACCCCACGCCGCGGGCCTCGCCGCCATCCACGTCCCCGAGGCCGGCATCATCGACTACTCGCAGGTCTGCGAGCGGTTGGCCCAGCATATCCGTGCCGCCGGCGGCGAGATCACGTTCCATGCCCGCGTCACCGGTTTTCACCCTCAAACCGAGGCCACGGTCGTCGAAACCACCGCCGGCGAGTTTTCGGCCCGGCAGGTCGTCAATTGCGCCGGCCTGCACTGCGACCGCGTCGCCCGCCTCAGCGGCCGGAAACCGGCCGTGCAGATCGTCCCCTTCCGCGGCGAATATTTCAAGCTCCGCGCCGAGGCCGAGCACCTGTGCCGCACGCTCATCTACCCTGTGCCCGATCCCGCGTTTCCATTCCTCGGCGTCCACTTTACGCGGAGGATCGACGGCGGCGTCGAGTGCGGCCCCAACGCCGTGCTGGCCTTCTCGCGCGAAGGCTACGGCAAGCTGCAAACCAACCTCCGCGACCTCGCCGGCTCGCTCGCGTATCCCGGCTTCCTGCGGCTGGCCGCCAAGTACTGGCGCACCGGCGCCGGCGAGATGTGGCGCAGCGTCAGCAAGCGGGCGTTCGTCCGCGCCCTCCAGCGGCTGGTCCCCGAAATCCGCCCTGCGCACCTCGACCCCGCCCCCGCCGGCGTCCGCGCCCAGGCCCTGGCCCGCGACGGCTCGCTGGTCGACGACTTCTTGATCGAAGAATCCGATCGCGTGGTAAACGTCCTCAACGCCCCCTCCCCGGCCGCCACCTCGTCGCTCCGCATCGGCAACCTGATCGTCGACCGCCTAGCCCCGCGATTCGCGTAGCGCCGCCGCGGGCCGTACCCGCCCCCCCTCCCACGTTTAGCCGCGACGCGGAGGTCTTCCGCAGCGGAGCGCTCCGCTACGGCGGCCCTCCGTGAGCGCAGCTAAACGCGTTCACAATGCGGAATGCCGCGCCCGCTCCCGATTTCCGACCACAGGTCCCGCGGCAAAATGAATTTGACGCCGCCCCCACACGTTACAATAACCCTCATGCAACCGCCGCCGGAGGAATCGCGCGATGTCGACCGAGCATGCCTTTGATGTGACCACGGGTTCGTCTCCCGCTCCGGTTCCGATCGTCGTCCGGCCGCCGGTCGAGCTCTACAGCGGCGATCGGATGAGCCGCGAGGAGTTTCATCGGCTGTACGAGCAAACGCCGGAGGATTTCAAAGCCGAATTGATCGGAGGGATTGTCTACGTGGCCTCGCCATTAAGACTGACGCACGGGGAGCCGCATGCGCTGCTCGGCGCTGTGCTGGTTGCCTATTCCAGCCGTACTCTTGGAACTCAGGTCAGCGACAACACCACCGTCATGCTCGGCGACGACGGCGAACCGCAGCCCGATTTGTTCCTCCGCATCCTGCCCGAACACGGCGGCCAATCGTCGACGACGGCCGACGACTACGTACTGGGCGCCCCGGAGCTGATCATCGAACTGGCCCACAGCAGCCGAGCGATCGACCTGCACGCGAAAAAAGAGATGTACGCCCGGTACGGCGGCCGGGAATACGTCGTGGCCTGCTTGCGGGAGAAAGAGCTGCGGTGGTTCGACCTGGCGGCGGGAAAGGATCTCGCAGCCGATGCGGCGGGCCTTCTACGGATCGGCGTTTTCCCCGGCCTGTGGATCAACGGCCCGACGCTGTTCGCGAACGACTACTCGCAGTTAATGACGACGCTGGAACAGGGTCTGGCAACGCCCGAACACGCGGCGTTCGTGCGGCAGCTTGCGGAGCATCGCGGCAACTGACGATTCACTGTTACATTTTGACGCAAAGCCAACAACACTATGGGCACAACGCTGGGCCAAGAACGTTTTCAATTCTTCACTCGATGCTTCGATTTGCTCAAGAGGAAACTGCCTCGCGACGACTACGAAGATCCGCAGCGGTCGGAATGGAACAATTGGCAACACATATGCAATCCAACAAATGAAAAAATCCATTTTGAATGGAAGTTTGAGAGATCCGATTTTACTGTCAACCTCTTCTTCGAAACCAACGACAACAATAGAAATCGGGAATTACTCGACAAGTTTCGCCCAATGAAGCAACGCCTCGCAGCTAGGCTCGGCGTTACGCCTGAATACAAAGATAACTGGAAGCGTAACGGCGGGACCAGCACATGGACAGGCCTTCGCGTCTCTCGGCCAACAAAAGAGATAACACCCGAACTTGAAAAGTGGGCTGTTGAAAAAGCAATAATTTTGATCGAGGAGTGCGAGCCAATTCTGCTCGGCCGCACTCGCCCGCCGCAGGGAGTAGCCGCGGTAAACCAAGCACAGCTTATCGAGGCCGCGATTGAGGATGTCGCGCAAGGTGGACTTCATGGAGCGAAATTTCTAGCAAGCAGTGGCCGCAAGCTTACTTGGGAGCGGCTTGAATTGGCGAGGCAGTGCGCCAGCGAAGTGGGCAGGCAAGGCGAAGAGCTCATTGACCGACATTTCGCCAGGGAACTGCGCCACGGGCGAATTGACTCTTACGAGTGGGTCTCGAACGACAAGGCTACTTCGCCATTTGACTTCACGTTCTCTCAAGCAAACAAGGACTACAAGCTTGACGTCAAAGCAACGAGCCACGGCTTCAGCCAACCGCTGCATATCTCGATGAAGGAACTCCTCGAGATGCAAAACTGCGACGAGCGGTACGACCTCTATCGAGTGTATGACATGAACACAAACCGGGGACGGCTGCGAATCGCCGAAGACGTGCGAGAATTTGCCGGGGAAGTTCTTAAGGCCATGAAGGCGATGGAGGACTTGCCGTATGGTGTGGCGGTCGACAGCATTTCCGTAGAACCAGACACAATCAAGTTTGGCAAGGAAATTGTGCTGCCCGTCGACTAGTTCGCAGTTCGTAGGAGGGATCAGCGGTCCGCCGCCAACCCCTCACGCCGCGGACGGCGGCCCCGCGCTGCGCTGCTGCGCGTCTCAATCATAGGCCCGGCGTTCACGCCGGGTTCTGCAGCGCGCTTGCGCACCAGCGGCCGAGCGAGCGACGTGGATTCCGCCGGCGGCCGACCGAGGCCGCAACCCGCCGCGGCATGACGCAGCCGCGGCCGACCGCCGAGGGAGCGGCCGTCGTCCGCGCGGCCGCGCGCATCCAACGTAGCCGTCTCGCTCCGCGAGACGAACATCCCTCTCGCGGAGCGAGAGGTCTACACACCCGCCTGCCGCCGCGGGCGCCACTGGCGTGTCGCCAGTGGGATGTGCCGAGAGAAGTGAAGCTCGATGTCGGCGTTGACGCAAGGTTGACGGCTTGTCTCTGAGGCAGCTTCGGGGTTGAGTTCGTAGGCAGGGTCGGCGGTCCGCCGCCAACCCTGCACGGCCCGGCCGCGTGCGCCGCCCGCGCGGAGAGCGCCGCCGACGGCGGACTCGCGCTACGCTGCTGCGCCGCTTGTCAAGTTTCTTCGCCATGCGCGACGCGGGGGCTAGAAATTAGGCCACTCACTCTGGTAGGATGCATTTGTTTAGTATCCTCACAACGCCCGTCGGCCGCCGAAGGCCCGCGACGCCGGGAGGCCGAAGAATCGCCCGCTCTCGACCCGCCGCCTTTCGCAAGGCCGCCAACTCAGCGCGTTGGCGCCCTTGGCATCCTTGGCAGTGACGGGTCAGCGCATCGCCGCCGCGCATCGCTTCACGCCATTTTTGTCCATTACGCGTCCCGACCCCTGCCAAAAACCCTGTGCTCGAAGCACTTGCCCACGAACGAGTTGCCGCTGATCGCCAGGAATTATGACCAAACAGCGCCATTTGCCCTGCCAAAACCTTGCGTCGCCCCCGCTCGCCGTAAGTGCTTGCGGCGCCGCTCGTTGCTCGATCGATGAGGAACGCAAACCAACGAAAAATGAATTTTGTCGGTTTTGGCGCGTTTTTCGTGCGGCGATCGGACGGCGGACAACACGACGCGTCAGGGGCATTCGTGGAGAGCGCCGCGGACGGCGGACCCATCACGCTACTCTGGCTTCCCGCAGAAACGCGGCGTTTTCCGCAAAAAATGAATTTGACACGGTCCGCACAGCTCCCTAACCTCAGGTTGGTTCCGCGCTCCCGGCGCCGTGGAAACCTTCAGTCGCTTGCCCCGAAGTCGACGCCCTCGCTCCTCCTGTCCAGTCAAAGGCAAGCTCCCGTGAGATCGTTCGTCACACGTCGCAGGAATGCCGCATTCACCTTGGTCGAGCTGCTGGTCGTCATCGCCATCATCGGCGTGCTGATCGGCCTGCTGCTCCCGGCCGTGCAGGCCGCGCGGGAGGCTTCGCGCAAGACCGCCTGCAGCAACAACCTGCACCAGATCGGCATCGCGCTGAACGCCCACGTCGCCGCGAACACCGCGTTCCCGCCGGGCTACGTGTCGCTGGTGCTGGCCAACCTCGACGACGGCGGCCCAGGCTGGGCCTGGGGCGCCCGGCTGCTGCCTCAAATGGACCAGGGACCGTTGTTTCAAAAGCTCAACTTCGAGCTGCCCATCGACGGCCCCGCCGCCGCGCCCTGGCGGATGACCTCCGTTCCCTCGTTCATCTGCCCAAGCGACGACGCGTTCGAGCCGATCGTCGACGTCTGGAACGTCGGCTTCAAGGACCGCCTGTGCCAGATGGCCGCCGCCAGCTACGTCGGCAGCGCCGGCACGGTGCGCCCCACCTGCAAGCAATGCCGCGACCTATTCGACGGCGTCTTCGGCCGCAATCGCGCCATCAAGCCCAAGGACGTCACCGACGGACTGTCCAACACGATCGCCGTCGGCGAACGCTCCAACTACTGGGCCGCCGCCGCCATCTGGGGCGTCGTGCCGCGGTCCGTGCTGCTCGATCGGCAGCAGCGCGGCCGCTATGCCGCCGGGCCCGCTTACGTGCTGGGGACCACGTTCGTCGAGGGCTTCAACATCGAAGAGCTGGCCATGGACGACCATGCCACGATGGACACCTACGCCGAGTCGTTCCTCAGCCGGCACCCCGGCGGCGCGTTCTTCGTCTTCTGCGACGGCGGCGTCCGCTTCCTTCGCGACGATCTCGAGCCGGGCGTCATGAACGCCCTGGCCACCCGCGCCGAGGTCGCCTTCGGCGGCAACCTGGTCGACCCCGTGATTCACGAGAGTCCGTTTTGACCTTTTGCCGTCGCGACTATGATGGATGGTGGCCCGCGGGGTGAGCGGGCCCTGTTTCATCGCTGCCTCGCAGTCCCCCGACCATGCCGCTTCGATGTTTGCCCGCCGGGACCGTGGCCGTCGCGTTGATGTTCGCCGCCGCATCGGTGCGCGGCGAATCGTACAACGAGGACATTTTTGGCGACCTGTCGAGCAACCCGGCCCTCCCCTCGCCCTTGCCGCTGACCCATACGGTCAGCGAGCAGGATTCCAACACGCTGACCGGCTCGGTCGGCGGCGGCGACATCGATGTGATCCGCCTGATCGTGCCGGAGTATCACACGTGGACGAACATGCTCCTGACGATCTACTCCGGATCGTCGCAATCGTTCGCGGGCCTGCAGGCGGGCAACATATGGACCGCGGGCACGGGCGCCGCGATCAATCCCGCGAGCTTGCTCGGGTGGACCCATTTCGGCCCGGCCGCCGGCGCCGGCGCCACCGTCGGGCAGGACCTCCTCGACGACCTGGCCGTCCCCAAGAACGGCTCCGCCGGATTCTCCGTGCCCCTCGGACCCGGGTCGTACGTGCTCTTGCTGCAGGAAACGGGCCCGGTGGTGAACTACCGGCTCCGCCTGGACGTGGACATCGACCTGAAGCCGGTCGGCGATTTCAACGGCGACTTCCGCGTCAACGCGGCCGATCTGGCCAAGTGGCGCAGCGACTTCGGCCCGGGCAATGGCTCTGACGCCGACGGCGACGGCGACGGCGACGGCAACGATTTCCTCATCTGGCAGCGCAACGTGGGCCGCACCGACTTTGGCCTGACCGCCACGCCCGAGCCCGCCGCGGCGGCGCTGGCCGCCTCAGCGACGTTGGCCCTGCTGGCCGCGGCGCGGCGTCCGCGCCGCATGCGATAACGCCGCAACCGCCGCAATCAGGGCGCCGGCTGCGCCGTTCGGCTCGGGAACGGCCCGCGAGACGGAAGGCGCCGCCGGCGGATAGACGACGCGCTCGCCGAACTGCGTTTTCCAAATCGCCAGATCATCCGCATCCACCACGCCGTTGAGCGAACCATCCGCGGCCAGGTCCGCCGTCGAACCCAATGATTTCTGCCACACGAGAAAATCGTTGCCGTCCACCGACCCGTCGGCGTCAAAATCGCCGGCCAGCCCAGCCGCCGCGTTGATCGTCGCCGCTGCTAGCGCATACGCGTCGGCGTTCACGCCGTAGCCGAACGCCAGCAGCATCGGCGGCGACGGCTCCAGCCCCGGCGACAACGCCCGCACAAACGCCCCGTAGACGCCGAATGCCGCCGCGGGCGAATTATCCAGTTCGTAACGCAGATAGTGCTGATGCGAATCGGGCGTCAGCGACTCGGTCACGGTCAGCAGCGTCTCGGCCGGCGCCGTGAACTGGTCGAACGCCAGACTCCCCAGGAGGTCCTTGCGGCGAAACCGAAAGTCGGGATCGCCCGCCGCGACTTCGACCAACTGCGTCGACGGATCCCAGAACCACAACCACCGCCGCGGCGCGCCCTCCCGGCTGTGATCCGGCCGGCCAATCAGTTCGAGCTGCAGCGTCGCCCCCTCGGGCACGCCGGTCACGTCGAACCCGGGAAAATCCGTCCGCACCGTCGCCCCGGGAAAATCGAGCCCCGCCTCGTCGGAAGGATCAAACGCCATCCCCGCGTACCCGCCCGCCAGCGCAAGGCCCCCGCCGGGCACGAGCGCGCCGCTCGTCCCATCCAAATGCAGCGGCACGCCATGCCCCAGCGCCAGCCGACCAAGGCAGGCCAACACCAACCCACTCGCAGTCAGAAATCTCAATCGCATATTCAATTTCCGAATCTGGAAAGTCAATCAGAACCACCGGCAGAGCCGGTGGTATGAGGAAGGCCCCTAAAAGGGG
>CAYSFP010000222.1:0-3689 GCA_964430075.1 uncultured Planctomycetaceae bacterium
GGCTGAGAAAGTGCTCGTTGAGCACCGGCGCGGCGTAGAGGTTGTCCACCGGCACGTCGAAGAACCCCTGGATCTGGGCGGCGTGCAGGTCCATCGCCAGCACCCGGTCGGCCCCCGCGCGCGTAATGAGATTCGCCACCAGCTTCGCCGTGATCGGCACGCGGCCTTCGTCCTTTCGATCCTGCCGCGCGTAGCCGTAGTACGGGATGACCGCCGTGATCCGCTCGGCGCTGGCCCGTTTGCAACTGTCGATCATCACGAGCAGTTGAAACAGGTTGTCGTTCACCGGCGGGCAGGTCGGTTGGATGAGAAACACGTCCCGGCCGCGCACATCCTCGTTGATTTTGCACGACGTCTCGCCGTCGGGAAAATTCCCGAGCGTGATGTCGCCCATCGGCACGCCCAGGTACTCGCAAATCTGCGAGGTGAGCGACCGGTTCGCCTTGCCGCTGAAGATTTTCAAGTCGGTCATGGTTGGGGAGTGGGTAGGTAATTCGGAGTCGAAGAAGAAAAACTCCGTTCCCCTCCCCTCGATGGGGAGGGGCTAGGGGAGGGGTGATGCGGTGGGTACACGCGAGCAAATCTTGGAAGACGTGTCCCCGCCGCGACCCCCTCCCCAACCCTCCCCACAAGGGGGAGGGAGCCGGAGATGGAATTCACCCACGCCCTCCCTTATTCAGCTCTCGCTCCACCGCGGCCAGCTCCTCCGCGCTATTGATGCTGAGGGCTTCGCACGGCTTGAGGATCGGCAGCGCCTCGACATTTTTCCCCGCCGCGAGCATCAGCCCCGGGCAGTCGGTAATGTAATACTCGCGCTGCGAGTTGTCCGCCCGCAATCCGTCGAGCGCTTCCAGCAAGTCCGCCGCGTTGAACACGTAGGTGCTCACGTTGATCTCGCGAATCGCACGCTGCTGGGGCGTGGCGTCCTTTTCTTCGACGATTGTTGCGAACCGCCCCGCCGCGTCCCGCACGATCCGGCCGTAACCCGTGGGATCATCACGCTCGACCGTTCCCAGCAGGCACGCGGCGCCCCGCTGGGAAATCTCGGCCAAGAGCGCCGCCACCGACGCGGCCTGCAGCATCGGCGAATCGCCGGCCACCACAACAACGGGGCCCGCATGCTCGGCCAGCGCTCTGCGGCACATCATCACCGCGTGGCCCGTGCCGAGCTGTTCGGTCTGCTCGGCAAACTCCACGCCCGGGATTCCGCCGAGTTCCTCGCGCACCAGCTCGGCCCGGTAACCCACGACGACGACCACCCGCCGCACCCCTGCGGCCTGCAGTGCGTCGATGACGAACCGCACCATCGGCCGCCCGGCCACCGGCACGAGCACCTTGGGCAGTTCACTCTTCATCCGCGTGCCCTTGCCGGCGGCGAGGACGATCGCGAGGGCAGAATTTGACGGCATCGGCGGCTCAAAGGGGCAGGGCGGACCGAGGAGCGCAGTAACGCGGAAGTCCTATCTTGCCAGACCGTGTGACCCTCGAACAGGGCGCGCCGCGCGCAGGTCATGGGATCGTTGAGCCTGCCACATCGAGGATTGCGCCCCTTTCGCTTTGTGGCGTTCCGCCACGCCATGTCATCTGTGGCTCTCCAGTTTTGCTCTTGGCAGAAAGAACTGATTTACGCCGCTGCCGATGTGCAAGCCGTCTTCACGCCAATCGATCGCGCCCCACTGGGCGACGGCTTCTGAATCCGTCTGAACCGTCCCTAATTCGCCGCAATCATGAAAGTAACCATTGCCGCGCCCTATGGAGACGCGCGCTCTGACGGAATAGCCGCTGGCGATTGGCACCAGGTAAACGTGTGCTCCATAGAAGGCGGGTCCATACTTGCCGTCCCCCCAGCTCATCGCGACCACGCGATCCAACCGCGTTGCGTTTACGCTGCTGGCACGAACCCAGCCAACGACGAAACCGACAAGTACGGCGACAACCGCCACGGCAAGGTGCGGTACGAATCGTTTCATAGGCCGCATTCCGGGCCGAGCGTTGCTCGCACGCCCTAGCTTTCGTGTGACGTCGCATAATCCCTAGCCCCAGTATAAGCCGGGTCCGCTCGGCGCAGAAAAGGCTTTCGCTTCCCAGGAGAACTGAAAGTCGTTCTACCGGGGGTCCAGGCTGGGCGGCATCGTCCCGCTGAGTGGTAACATCCTGGGACCTCACAACTTTGCGGTTCTTCTGCTCCGCTTCCCAAAGCACTTTCGCCATCCTTCAGCGCCTCGTAAACTACTAGATTCGTCGCAACCTGCCTGCTTTCACCGATCGAGCCCCCGTGCAAGACGCCATCGAAAAAGCCGACGTGCTCATTGAGGCGATGGGCTGGATCCGCCGCTTCCGCGACAAGGTCACGGTCATCAAGCTCGGCGGCAGCGTGATGGAGGACCCCGAAGCCCTCGACCACCTGCTGCTCGACATCGTGTTCATGGAAACGGTCGGCATGCGGCCGATCGTCGTCCACGGCGGCGGCGCCGCGATCACCCGCGCCATGGCCGAGGCGAACATCGAGGCCCGCTTTATCCAGGGCCGCCGCTATACCGACGAGGCGACGCTCCGCATCGTCGAGCGCGTGCTGGCCGGTGAGATCAACGAAGGAATCGCCGCCCGCATCGAACAGTTCGGCGGCCGTGCGATGCCGCTCAACTTCGTCAGCGAGACCAACAACAACGTCCTGTACGGCGAGCGACTGACCCTGCCCGGTCCCGGCGGCGAGGAGATCGACCTCGGCGCGGTCGGCCATGTCACGCGCGTCGACCGCGACATCCTCGACAACCTCTGCTACGCCGGCCAGGTGCCCGTCATTCCCTCGATGTGCGAAACCGCGAGCGGCGAGCGGCTCAATGTGAACGCCGACACGGCCGCCACGGCGGTCGCCCAGGCGGTCGGCGCCGAGAAGCTCGTGTTCCTCAGCGACGTCAACGGCGTGCGCCGCGACAAGAACGACCCGGAGTCGCTGATCCACTCGCTCACCGCCGAGCAGGCCCGCCGCCTGATCGCCGACGGCAGCATCGAAAGCGGCATGATTCCCAAGGTCGAAGCCTGCCTGGAAACCCTCAGCCGCGGCGTGCGAAAAATCCACATCATCGACGGCCGTTTGCGGCACTCGCTGCTCCTGGAAATCTACACCAACCGCGGCGTGGGCACCGAGCTCGTCGCCGAACCCGCTTAGGCGCCCCGCTGTCTTGGTTTCCTTGCGAATCTGTTTGTCTCTCGCAAAGGCGCAAAGACGCGAAGGAGGATCGCAAAGAAGGAAAGGGGAAGAATTGTTGACGTCTGCACAACAAAGAAGCCATGCTGGCTGTCGGCTATCGGCTTTCAGCCGTCGGCCAGGAGAGCAATCGCCTGTTTTCTGGCCGACAGCCGACAGCCGATAGCCCCCTAGCTCGTGGGGTCATTTACGGCGTAGACCTCAATAGTTACTACCCCCCCTCATCTCCTCCGTCTTTGCGTCTGCCTTTGCGCCTTCGCGCCTTTGCGAGAGACATAAACCAAGCCCTCCATGCCAACCACTGCAGCCCCGCCGATGTCTCCCGAAACCGCCGCCCTCTTCGACCGGTACGTCATCCCCAACTACAAGCGGTTCCCGGTCGCGCTCGTCCGCGGCGAGGGCTCCTACGTGTGGGACGATGCGGGCACGCGCTACCTCGACTTCTTCCCCGGCAGTGGCCCAACAGGTTGCAGCCCCAGCC
>CAYSFP010000222.1:3699-8285 GCA_964430075.1 uncultured Planctomycetaceae bacterium
CAAGTCGCCACGCTGATTCACGTGCCCAACACCTGGCACATGGAAGCCCAAGGCCAATGGGCCCGGCTCCTCTCGGAGCGCAGCTTCGGTGGCAAAGCCTTCTTCTGTAACAGCGGCGCCGAGGCCAACGAGGCCGCCATCAAGCTCGCCCGCCTGCACACGCCGCCTGGGCGTTACAAGATCATCACCTTCACCGGCGGCTTCCACGGCCGCACCTACGGCGCCGTGACCGCCACGGCCCAGCCCAAGTACCACGAAGGGCTCGGCCCCATGCTGCCGGGATTCGTGTACGCCCCGTTCGGCGACCTCGCCGCCACGCGAGCCCTCGTCGACGACGAAACGGCCGCCATCCTCGTCGAGCCGATCCAGGGCGAGGGCGGCATCCGCATCCCGGCGGCGGAGTTCCTCCAGGGCCTGCGGCAGCTTGCCGACGAGCATGGCCTGGTGCTCATCTTCGACGAAGTGCAGGCCGGCTGCGGCCGCACGGGCAAGTGGTTCGCCTACCAGAATTTCGGCGTCGAGCCCGACGTGATGACGCTGGCCAAGAGCCTGTGCGGCGGCCTCGCCGGCGGCGCGATGCTGTGCCGCACGGAGCTGGCCCCCAGCCTGCGGCCCGGCATGCACGCCGCCACGTTCGGCGGCAACCCCATCGCCGCCCGCGCGGGAATCGCGACGATCGAAGCGATCGAACAGGGCAACCTGCTCCAGCGGGCCGTCCAGATCGGCGCCCTGTTCCGCGAGCTGCTCCAGCCGCTCGCCCAGGAACTGCCGCACGTGCAGGAAGTCCGCCAGTGCGGCGTGATGATCGGCGTCGAGCTCACGGGCGACGCCTCGCCTTTGGTCGATCAGTGCATGGCCGAGCGGCTGCTGATCAACGTCACCCAAGGCAACGTCATCCGCCTGCTCCCCGCCCTGACGCTGACCGACGACCAGGTCCGCGAAGGCTGCGCAATCCTCGCGGCGGCGATCCGCTCGTTCAAACCAGGTTGAGTCTTCGGAATTGCCCGCGAAACACGCGAAAGGACGCGAAATTAGGACTTTCTTGGCTTACATGACTTTGCACCTCCATGCCTTTGCGCAATCCCTTCTTTCAAAGGAAGCAAGCATCTCACGCAACGGACATGAAATACAAGAAGATCAAACGTCCCGCTTTTTTTCGCGCCTTTTCGCGTGTTTCGCGGGCCCTCCCCTCGGCTAGGCTGATTCCATGAGACACCTGCTCAACGTCGCCGATCTCACCTCCGACGAAATCCTGCGCATCTTCGCGCTCAGCGCGGACCTGAAGGCCAAGTTCCGCTCCGGCATTCGCGAGCCCCTGCTTCCCGGCCGCGTCATGGCGCTGATGTTCGAGAAGCAGTCGCTCCGCACGCGGGTGAGCTTTCAGGCCGGCATGGCCCACCTGGGCGGCTCGAGCATGATGCTCGGCGACGACGCGGGCTTCGGCAAGCGCGAGTCGATCGCCGACTTCACCCGCGTCCTCAGCGAAATGGTGGACGTCATCGTCGTGCGGGCCAAAGCCCACGACACGGTCAAAGCCGTCGCTGCCCACGCGGCCTGCGCCGTGATCAACGGGCTGACCGATCGTTCGCACCCGTGCCAGGCGCTGGCCGACCTCTTCACGCTTCGCGAACACGTCGGCACGCTGGCCGGAACCAAGCTCGCCTGGGTCGGCGACGCGAACAACGTCGCCCGCAGCCTGGCCATGGGCTGCGGCCTGCTGGGCGTCGAGTTCGCCGCCGCGACGCCCCCCGGATACGAATTCGACGACCCGTTTTTGGAACGCTTGCGGCACAAAGCGCCCGGGGCCGCGATCATGCTCACCGACGACCCGGCCGCCGCCGTTCGCGGCGCCGCGGCCGTCTACACGGACGTGTGGGCCAGCATGGGCCAGGAAGCCGAGCAGGAGCAACGGCGCCGCGACTTCGCCGGCTACCAGGTCGACGCGCGGCTCATGAAGGCCGCCGGCCCGACCGCCAAGTTCATGCACTGCCTCCCGGCCAAGCGAAACGAAGAAGTGACCGACGAGGTGATGGACAGCCCCGCGAGCATCATCGTCGAACAAGCCGCCAACCGCATGCACGTCCAAAAGGGCATCATCATGTGGCTGCTGGGCTCGCAAAATTAGGATATTTGAATAATTTTACCACAGAGGGCACGGAGGACACAGAGAGGACGAAGAGGCTTCGTCCGCAGATGAACGCAGATGTTGATGAGGGCTTGTTTGATCTGCGTAAATCTGCGTGCATCTGCGGATCAATTCCTTTCTTTCTTCTCCGTGTCCTCCGTGCCCTCTGTGGTGAATCCCCTCCCTTCTGTAATGAATGCCATGCGCCCCGCCGACGCCCTCCGCCCCTGGTCCATCGAGCCTGCCCCCTTCGGCGCCGCCGCGGGCAAGGTGCTCGTCCGCGCCGGTCGCACCACGGTCCTGTGCACCGCCAGCGTCGAGGAGTCCGTACCCCCCTGGATGGCCGGCCGCGGCAAGGGCTGGGTCACCGCCGAGTACAACATGCTGCCCGGCAGCACTGCCCCGCGCAAAGTTCGCGAACGCGCGGGCAAGGTTGACGGACGCACCACGGAAATCCAGCGGCTCATCGGCCGCAGCCTGCGCGCCGTCGTCGATCTCACCGCCCTGGGCGAGCGCAGCGTCACGGTCGATTGCGACGTCCTGGAGGCCGACGGCGGCACGCGCACCGCGGCGATCACCGGCGGTTACGTCGCACTGGCTCAGGCCGTCGAATCACTTGGCGCCGCATCCGTGCTCACCGACGCGGTCGCCGCGATCAGCGTCGGCATCGTCGGCGGGCGCCCCACGCTGGATCTCGACTACCAGCAGGACGTCGCCGCCGCGGTGGACATGAACATCGTCATGACCGGCGCCGGCCGCTATGTCGAAGTGCAGGGCACGGGCGAGGAAGCCACGTTCGACTCGGCCGAGCTGGCCGCCATGCTACAGCTCGCGCAGCACGGCATCGCGTCGCTGCTGCAACTTCAGCGTGCGGCGCTAAGCCAAGGGCCGCATTAGGCCAAACGCCAGCCGTTGGCGACGCTAGAATCCGAATCCCGCGCCGCCGTCGTCCCCAGCATCATCGGCGTCGGCTCCATCCTCATCCTCCTCCACAGGTACGCCGGCGCCGGCGAACGTGAACGTCGTCACGTTGCCAATGCCCGAGAACATCGGCGCTACCCCAACCCGCACGTAGCGACGATCGGCCGAGATCACCGCGGAAACGAACAAATTCGTGCCGTCCGGCAACGTCTGGATGATCGGCTGGAAACCCACCTGCCCCCCGCCGCGCGCCCAAGCGAGCGCCCGCCGAAGATTGATGGGATGAGCGGGGTCGAAGCCTTCGCGACCGGGCAGGATCGACCCGTCGTCCGCGAGGCCGATTTGCTGGGCCAGCACCGCGCGACTGATCGATTCCTGTCGACCCACGGCCAGCGCGAGTTGCTCATCCGCCAGCGACGTCTGGCGTCGTCCGTGCTGCAGATTGAAGACCACCGCGGCATCGTCGTTGCCAACGGCGATGTATTGCCGCTCGTGCTCTTCATTCTCGCTGCGGAAGTTGCGGTAGACGTCCACCGTCACACGGTCGGCCACGACGTCTCCCCACACCTTGCGGATTCGCACCCGATATTCGCCAGCAAAACCCTGCGGACAGATGTACGTTTCGCTATACCCGTCGGTAGGCGCGGCGCCCGCCCCCGCGTAGCCGTCGCCCAGCCAGACGCCGCCCGAAACCGTGCGCGGCTCGCGGAACGAACAGGTCGTCCCCGCCGGCTCCTCGACCAACAGATCGACGTCCGCATCGCCGCTCCACGTGACTTTCACGACGCAGTCGCGAACCAGCGCTCCATTGAGTTCTGCCTGGAACGCGTCATGAGCGGCCTGGTCCCCCGCGGCCAGCATCTGATCGAGGACCGTTTTGGCCGCCCGAATTGCGGCGTTTCGCACGGCCTCCTGATGATCAGGCCAAGCTTGCTGAAGGATGCCCACGCTCGCCCAGCGAATTCCCTCGTTCTGTTCCGCACGCTGCGCAGCCAGCAGGGCCAGGGCATAGGCGTCCTGGTACAACGGCGCCACTTTCAGCACCTGCCGGTAGACCTCCAACGCCCGCGCGTCGAGACCTGCGTGGGAGAGATACTTGGCGATCAACATCAACTCGTCGGGGCTCGTGCTGAAATCACAAGCCGACATGATCGCCCTCTCGACGTCACCCTTCGGCCGGCCGTCCAGTTCCATCGCGATGCCCAGCGACTCGTACATCCACGACTGCGGCTGGCCATGCCGCAAAGCCGCCTGAATCAGCGCGATGGCGTGATCGAAATGCTTCTGCTTGACCAGGCGATACGCGGCGTCGCGCACAGCGTCCGCGTCGCGAGCCTCGGCAGCAAAGTACGCCGACCAGAACTCGTCCGGCGTTTGGGTCGAATCAACCTCAATTCCGTCCAGCACCGGCGCTTTCCGGGGCTCGGCTGCGCTGGTCTCGTCGCTTGCAGGGGCCGCATTCGCAGCGAGAACCGGCGCTGCGGGCGTCGCGGCGACCGCGACCGTGGCGATGGTCGTCGCGTCGGCGGCAATCTCGTCG
>CAYSFP010000223.1:0-8125 GCA_964430075.1 uncultured Planctomycetaceae bacterium
ATAGCACTTGCATCATCCTGGGGAGGGCTGGGGAAGGGGTAGTAGCGGGTACACGCGCTGCGCCATGACCCGCGAGCAAGCGTGATTGCGTGTGGCTCTGCCCGTGTACCCGCCGCATCACCTCTCCCCTAACCCCTCCCCGTCAAGGGGAGGGGAACGGAGGAAGGGGTAGAGGCCGCGACTCCGCGAGCTAACTTCGAGCCGGGGTGCGCTCCTCATAAAACGTCCGCGTCGGGTTGATCACCGCCCACGTCGCCATCGCCAGCAGGAACGCCCCCGCATACACCACGAACAGCGTGTTCCACCCGAACGTGTTGAAGATGCGGGCGCCGATGTACGGCTGAGCCGAGGCGCCCAGGTTCCCAATCATATTGATCAGCCCCATAGACAGCGCGGCGTGACGCCCGCCGATGTCGACGATCGACGCCCAATTGGCGGCCTGCCCAAAGTCGAACGCCGCCGCGGCCACGCACATCAGGATCGTCGCCTCGCGCTGCGTGGAGACGCGCGGGATGAGCAGCATGGCGATGGCCGCAACGAGGCAGCCGCACACGGGGAACATGGCGCGCCCCAGCCGCCGCCAACCGGTGCGGCGGACAACGGCGTCGCTGAGCACGCCGCCCACGAGGCACGCGATGCCGCCGCACACCAGCGGCAAGGCCGAGGCGATTTCCGATTGTTCAAAGGCGATGCCGTGGACCTCTTTCATGTACCGCGGCATCCAGCTCACGTAAAACGACCAGCCGAAAGTGCCGAACACGTAATAGAGCGCCATCGCGCAGAGCGACGGCGAGCCGAACAGCCGCCGCCAGACGTCCGGAGCATGGCCGTGGCTGGCGACGTCGCCGCGACCAGCGACGATGTGCCGCAGCTCCGCCGGCTTGACTGACGGCTTCTCCGCGGGATCGTCGCGAAACCAAGGATAGAACGCGAGGCACCACAGAACGCCGAGCACGCCGGAGGCGACGAATCCCCACCGCCAGGACGGTACGGATGCGAACCATCCCAAGATGCCCGAACTCCCGGCGGCCGCCTGCAGCGATTCGATTTGCCGGGTGAGCGTGCCGAAGATCAGTGGCGCGAACGCCGCGCCCCACCGCGCCATCAGCCACAGCACGCCGCCGGCCCGGGCCCGCTCGGCCAGCGGCAGCCACCGCGACTGGATGCGGGCCATGTTGGGGAACGCGCCCGCCTCGCCCACGCCGAACAGGAATCGGTAGGTCAGCAGCGTGACGAATCCGGTCGCGGCGCCGGTGAGTGCTGTGAACAGCGACCACGCCAGCACGATGCGGGTGAGCGTGATGCGGGCGCCCATCCGCTCGCCGAGCCAGCCGCTGGGGATCTCGAACAGCGAGTACGCCAGCCAGAAGGCGCCCAGCACCAGGCCCATCTGCTCGTCGGTGATGACGAGCGCCGCTTGAATGCTCTCCTGGGCGCGAACGATGCACTGCCGGTCGTAATAGGTGAGGAACGACAGGACGCAGAGAAACGCCACCACGCGAAAGCGCACCCGCGATGACTGGTCGTGCGCGGCAAGTTGGGGGCGCTCGTGCATGGCGTCAAGCTAACGCGGCGGCGGCGCCCGCTCAATCAGTCCCGCCAAAAAGTCGACTCCTCTGGCGCCTGGTACGCGACCTCCATCTCCGGCGTCGCCACGGGGACGTATCCCTGGTGGATCGAATCCACCGCCGCGAGCGTCATGCCCGAGGTGAGCAGCGTGCGTTCAACCGGGTAGGGCGCGCGGCCTTCGAGCACCATCGTTTCGATGTGCCGCACGAGCGGGTTGAAAAAATCGGCCGTCGTCGCACTGTGCGTCGGCATCGGCAGGTACATCTGGCAGGAAATGATCTCGCCCGTGTCGCCGCGCAGACCCGCGTAGTTGAAGTCCTGGATCGGGCACAAGAAGATCGTCGTGCGGAATCCGTCGCGGTGCTCGATGAAATACCCCAGCGTGTCCGGCAGGACGCGGCGGGCCCACGCGACCGTGATCGGGTTGTCGACAAACCCATCGACCACCGGCAGCGTATGGCTGCGGTTGAGCGCCGCCGCGAACAGCCGGGCGGTGTCTTTGCGTTCGGGAGCGGCCAGTGCGTTCCACATCGCCTCGCCGCGCAGCGCGTGCACGCTGGCGATGCCGACCTCGCCGCCCGCGCGGCGCTCCGACATGCACTGGGCCGTCTCGAGGGCGTGAAAGTCGTAGCTGTCGACGCCGCCGTAGGCGACGCACACGCTTTCGACGAGCGGCGTCCCCAGGGGAACGTCGACGCTCGGCAAGCGCCAGGTGACCGGCAGCGACGAGCCGGCGAGAAACGGGAACCCCAGGCGGCGGGCGTCGTCGACCATCTCCCGGCAGCGCGGCCACGTGGTCGACAGGTGTTTGTCGTTGAACACGGGCACGGTTTGCCCCGTGTGCTCGAACACCTCGACCACTTGCTTGAACCATTCGTACCGTGGGTACAGCCGCTGGCCTTTTTCGTTCGCCGGATAGTCGCCGTGCTCGCCGATGAGGACGACGCCGTCGACGGCGAGCCGCTCGCCGCCGAGCGTGAGGGCGTCGGCGATAGTAGGAACCAGCTTGAGGCTGTGCCTTTGCACGCGGCCACGAGCGAGGTCGCCCTCGGGGAATTGGTCGATGAACACCGACGCCACGTCGACCCGCGGTTCCTGCCAACCGCCGTGCCAACTGTAGCCGAGCGTCATGCGATCGAGAAAATGCTGCGCGTGCGAGTGCAGACGGACTTCCGTGCCGAGGAACGCGACGCGCTTGCGCGGCCGATCGGCGGCGGCACGGCAGGGCAACGCAAGCGTGCCAGCGGCCAGCGCCGAGGCGCCGGCCAAGAATGTTCGGCGGGTGACCATTGGGCGGTCTCCTCGGGTGCCACTGGCGTGCCGCCAGTGGGAACTGCCATACGAGTACCCACTTCGCACTGGCGACACGCCAGTGGCACACGGCACACGGACTTGCCCGTCGCTTCAGTGCTGGGTCAAGAATTCGTCCGTGTTAAGCAGCGCCCAGCACACGTCCTCGAGCGCCGCCGCGGCGTCTTCGCCGCGCTCCATGTGTGCAAGCGCCGCGGCGAGCTCTTCCCCTGACGGCGGTCGGCACACCGCGGCACGGTACAGCAGCGTCACGACTTCGTCATACGGACGGCCTTCGGCCAGCAAGCGCCGGAAGCGATTCTCCGGAGCCGCCAGCTTGGCTTCGATGAGCGTGCCGTTGAACAGCTCGATCACTTGTGCGAGCGTCGCCCGCGAGCCGCGCTCGCACGCGCACGAGGTGAGCCGCGCTGGCCGCCCGAAGGTGGCGAGGAAATCGTTCGCAAAGTCGGGGCTGGGCACCTGGCGCGCGCGCGTGCCCGCCGGCAGACCGGCAAACGTCTCCTCGACCCCGGTCACCTGGCAGACCGCGTCGAGCAGTTGCTCGGCCGACAACAGCCGCATCTTGGCGTGCGAGAAAAACCGCGTATCGTCCTTGTTGCCCGACGTGGCCTGGCTCGAAAGCTGGTATGTGCGGCTGGCGAGAATGGTCCGCAGCATGTGCTTCTGGTCGAAGCCGTGCTCTTCGAAGTCGGCGGCGAGCCGCTCGAGCAGGGCAGGAATCGACGGCGGATTCGACTGCCGGAAATCGTCCACGGGGTCCACAATGCCCTGCCCCATCATCTCGGCCCAGATGCGATTGACGCCGACCTGCGCGAACAGCGGATTGCCCGGCGCCGTGAGCCACTTGGCAAACGCTTGCCGGCGATCGGGCGTCGCGGTCGCGTCGATCGACCCCACGCCGGGCAGCCACGGTTGCATGAGCTGTCCGGTGCGCGGCTGGTGCACCTCGCCGCCGCGGGCGACGTACACCACCAACTCGTCGACGCGCGAGCCCGGCTTGCGCTCGACTCGGTTGAAGAACGCCGTCAGCCCGTAAAAGTTGTCCTGCGTCCAGTTCTCGAACGGATGATTGTGACACTTCGCGCACTGGATGCGCGACCCCAGGAAGAGTTGCGCCGTCGTCTCCGCCGCTGTGATGGGGTCGCTCGCCGAGCGATAGTAGTTCGCCGGCGGGCGGTCGTACGTGCTGCCCTGGGCGGTGAGCAGCGCGCTAGCAAACTCGTCCAGCGGCATGTTGCCCGCGAAGGCCTCCACCAGCCAGCGATGGAACTTGTGGACGCCCGCCTCGGAAACTTCGTCCGTGCGCAGCCGAAGCAAGTCGGCCCATTTCAGCGCCCAGAATTCGGCGTATTCCGGACTGTCCAGCAAGCGGTTGATCAACGCCAGCCGGCGATCGTCGCTGGGGTCCTGCAGCAGCGCATCCTGTTCCTCCACCGTCGGCAGGCGGCCGATGACGTCGAGCGTTGCGCGGCGGACAAACTCCTCGTCGGAACACAGCTCGGCGGGCGCGAACTGGAGTTGCTGCAGCTTTTCGCCCACGAGCTCGTCGATGTAGTTGTTCGCCGGCAGCCCCGGCCACGCGAAGCCTTCAATCGGCTCCACCAGCGTGAACTGGCAGGACACAAGCTGATCGAGATACCGGGCCATCACCGCCACCTGGCCGCGGCCGTGCCCGACGAGCAGGCCGTCGCCGTCGATCGACGCGAGCGCGTCGTTCGACGAGGTGAACTTCGTGAGCCCCGTGACGTCGCGCACCGTGCCGTCGTCGAAGTGGGCCCGCGCGACAACTTGCTGCGTGCGGTGCGGGGCGGTCAGCACGCGGCCCGAGGCCGGCAGCAGCTCAAGGCGGACGCAACGCTTGCCCTCGGCCGCGTCGACGCGGGCGCCTTCGGCAATCCACGAGCGCAGCACGTCGTAGGCGTAGTCCGTCGTACGAAGCTGCAGGCCGCCGCGATGCGGCGCCATCATCAGCGGCTTCAGCAGCAGCAGGCTTTGGGCTGGTTCGATCGCATTGATGCGGCGGCCTTCCTCGCTACGGGTGAGCGACTGTTCATCGAGGGCGTGATCGTACGCCTGCAGCGAGAGCGAGAACCCGCCTTTGCCGCTGGGGGCCCCGTGACAGCCGCCGGAGTTGCAGCCCTGCCGGGTGAGGGCGGCCACCGTTTCGGTGCGGAAGGAAATCGGGGCCGCCTGGTCGAAACCGCTCACCAACACGGTGCTTACGGCCGAATAGCCCGCAAATTGAATCGCGACTTCACATTCCCCGTCGCCGGCGGGGTAAACCGCCCCGTCGCGCACGTCGACAATTGCGGAGTTTGACGACCCAATTTGAGCGCGGCGCGACAGATCGACGACGCGCCCGTCAGCGAAGCGGCCCGTAACAAGGATCATCGCCCGCTGCCGCGGCGAGCGCAGCTCGATCCGCTCGGGCTGGACTTCAATTCGCTCGAGCCCGGTCAACTCGGCGGGCAAGACGTCCGCAGTCCCGGCATGTGAGGACGGCGCCGCCAGCGACAACGCGCTGATCGCCGCGGCGGCGATGACGCGCGAGCGCATTGGGCGCCGGGAGGGCAAAAACGAAATCATGGCGTAGCCTCCGCGGACTCGGCCGGCGGCGCCGCTGGGACTTGGGGAGCCGCTTGAATTTCAAGATGCGCGGGCAGACTGCGAACCTCGATCGCCTGTCCCGCGACGGTCGTCGACGCGGTGACCACGAGATTGTCGAACGCGCCGGACGTGGCGTCCGCCGCCGCATGCAACGGAATCGTCGCCTCGCTCGCGTCGGCCGGGATCGTGACGAAGATCGGCGCCGACACGCTCGCCGGGCCATCGTGCACCTGCACGCGCACGGCGTCCGGGGCGTCGCCAAACCGTCGCACGTGAATTGTTGCGGATTGTTCGCCGCCCGCAGAGATTGGCCCGGGGAGCGAAATTGAAACCACCAGCGGCCTGGTTACCTGCAGCGGGATGTTCGCCAGCGAGAAGGTTTGTGCCTGCTCCTGAAACGTACCCGCGCCGGCGATGGTCAGCGTGTGTGTGCCCTCGGGCAGATCGGCCGGTCCTTTCAGCCGCACGCGCAGGGCGGCTTGCCCGTCGTCGACGGGCGTGATCTCGGCAGTGACGCCTTCTGGCAGCCCCTCGATCGCCAACGAGACGGCGTCGCGAAATTCGCCGTTCTTTCGCGCGATCGCCACGTCGAACGTCGATTCGCCCACGAGCTGCGGAAAGTAAACCGGCTGCTCCGCGACGCTCAGCTCAAAAAACGGCGGAAACGGCGGGCCGATGCCCACGGCGATCGCATTCTCCAAGAGCGTGGGCAGCGACGGCACATTGGGAAACAGCGCCGCGAGGGAGCCGCGTTGGTTGGCATAAGCGGCGGGCCCGTCGACGCGGTCAACCGGGCGGCCTTTGATGCGCACTTGCCGCAGCTCGCCGGAACGCAGGCCCGCGGGCACGCGAACCTTCAATACGCCCTCGCCTCCTTCGAGCAACTTGCCCTCCAGCGACGCACCGTCGCCCAAGCCTTCCACATCGAGCACGATCGGCCCATCGTAGCCGCGGCGCTGCGCGAGCACCTTGGTGACGAGTGTGCCGCCCTCAGGCGCCATGTACTGCGGCAGCTCGGCGTTCAGCGAGAAACCCGGATCGTCGGCGACGACGTCGACGCGGTAGATGTGCCGCGCGCCGCCGCTCTCGCCGACCAGCAAATTCTCGATGTGCAGCACGTATTCGCCGTCGGCGGGGATGACGGCCTCAAGCACGGCGTGCTCCTCCTGCCGAGCTTCAGCGATCCTGGCGCCGTCGGCGGCGTGCAGCGTCATGTGCAGATCGCAGGGCGAGCCCAATTGCCGTGTGACGGCGACGCACCGCACGCGCTGGCCCGCACGCCCCGCAAACCGGAAGTGATCCTGATCGGCCGCGGTCTCCAGCCGTCCGTTGAAGGCGCCGGGAATGGTCGCCGCGGTCGCTTCGGCGGCGCTGTCGTTGGGTTCGTGTTCGATCGATTCGCCGCTCGGATTGGCCTCGACATTGAACCAGCCCGATCCGCCGTTGCCCGCCGAGGGCACGCTGAAGGACGCCCGCCGCGGCGCTTCGAGGGCCGCGGGCATGGCCACGTTCACCGGCGTCGCAGGATCGACGCCGTCGCCGGATAGCTCGAACGACATGACCGCGCCGCCGGGCCCGCCCGGGGGATACGCAGCCGTCACCAGCGGAAAGGCGCCGACGCGGAGGCGATACCGATATTCGTCGCCGCCGGCGTGACGCACGTCGCCGAGGGCCAGCAGGTACTCGCCGGCCGTTTCAAATAGATGCGTAAATCGGCTGTCGCCCCCCGCGCCGTCGGCGTCGTCGACGCGCCGCAGCTCTCGGCCGTCGGGCGTCAGCAGGCGCAGCACCGCATCGAGCTTGCCGCCGAGGCGTTGGGCGACCACTTCGAACGACAGCCGCTGCCCCGCGTCGGCGTGAAAACGGAACCAATCATCCAAAATCGACTCGGTTTGCCCGTCAACGGCGGCCGGCCAATTGATGGCCTGGGCGTCGCTGTCAGCGTGGTGGGCCGGCGCTTCCGTCACCGTCGCGAGATCGTCCAGCATGACGAGCATGGGGTTCGACACGCCCTCGCTCGTGACGAGCCGCACCGCGCCGACGCCCACCTGCTCGTCGCGCGGCACCGTCACCCGCGCAACGAGCCGCTCGCCCTTCTGGCCAGCTTCATCGGCCGCGGGCAAAAACTCGCAGCGAGCGGCAAAGGACGTCCACAAGCTGGTCGCGGCAGCCAGATTCTGCCCCGTGAACGTCAGCTCCAGCGTCTTGCCTGGCGAAAGTGCGAGCGGGCTGATTCGAGCAATCTGCGGCGGCGCGGCCGACAAAGGAACAACGACCGCCAGTGCGATCGCAACGAGCCCAAGAATGCGCAGGCGTCTGGTCATCGAACTGGTCGCTATCCCACCAGTTCGGCCAGCGGCCGGGCGTCCGCCTCCACGGGCCGCTGCAGCCGGCCCTGGGCGTCGGGGATGGCGGCGTGGGGGTCGATCCCCAAATTGTGGAGCAGCGTGGCGTGAATGTCGCCAAAGGTGACCGGCCGGTCCACCACCTCGCCGCCGTGCCGATCGGTGGCGCCGATCACCTGGCCCGTCGTCATCCCGCCGCCGGCCAGCAGCGCCGAGTTGACCCGCGGCCAGTGATCGCGACCCGCCGTCACGTTGATCTGCGGCGTGCGGCCGAACTCGCCCCACACGATCAC
>CAYSFP010000224.1:0-8110 GCA_964430075.1 uncultured Planctomycetaceae bacterium
CGACGACGGGGCGACCCACTCGCAGCAGTTCCCCACAAATCACCACCTGTCGGTCGCCCAGGCGCTGGCCGTGTACAATCTGCTCGTGCAGCGGCAGACGATGCCGGCAAGCCAGTTGTTCGTGATCGGCCACGGCGCCAATCACCCGCTGGTGTCGAACGCGAGCGCCGAGGGCCAGGCGCGCAACCGGCGCGTCGAGTTCGTCGTCTATCCCGAGCGGATGGCGCAGCGCTGACGCGGCCGTCTTTTCGACCAATGCCTCACTCGTCAACGCTCCCCAGCCGCGAGCCTACGGCTCGCAGGGGCGCCGCTCGTGCCGCCCCGATTCGCCATCTACAATGGGGCGGCGAACCTCGCGCGCATCGCCAGCGTCCCTGATGCGGCGCGTGGTCGCGCGCCCCTGCGAGCCGTAGGCTCGCGGCTATCTCGCCTCGACGGCGCCCAAAGCTGGTGCGGCAGCACCGCGCCTACGGTCTCCTGCCTACAGCCTACAGCCTACAGCCTTCCGCCTCATGCTCGCGATCATCGACTACCAGATGGGCAACCTTCGCAGCGTGCAGAAGGGCTTCGAGCGGATGGGACACGCGGCGGCGATCGCCTCCGATCCGCAGGTGATTGATCAGGCCGACAAGCTCGTGCTGCCCGGCGTGGGCGCCTTCGGCGATGCGATCGCCGAGCTGCGACGCCGCGAGCTCGTCGAGCCAATCAAGAAGGCCATCGCCGCGGGGAAGCCCTTCCTCGGCATCTGTCTGGGCCTGCAACTGCTGTTCGACGTCAGCTACGAAGGCGGCGAGCACGAGGGGCTCGGCGTGCTGGCCGGCGAAGTGCGACGGTTCGCCGTGCCGCCCCAGTACAAGGTGCCGCACATGGGATGGAACGAGGTCCACCTGCGACGCCGGCCGCCGATCTTCGCGGACGTTGAGGATCAGTCGCACTTCTATTTCGTGCACTCCTACTATGTCGTGCCGAAGGATGAGAGCGTGATCGCCGGCGAGGCGTCGTATCCCGACCCGTTCTGCGCGATGGCGTGGCGAGAAAATCTGTTCGCGACGCAGTTTCATCCGGAAAAGAGCCAGGCAGCGGGGCTGCAGTTGCTGAAGAACTTTGCGGAGTTATAGTGCGTTGAAAACTCTCGTCGAATGCGATTCTTTCGGCCATCTACAGAAGAAAGCTTCGTCTCGTCGGAAGCGAAGTGTCGCCCTCTCGCTCCGCGAGAGGGATTCTCGTCTCGCGGAGCGAGACGACTACACTAGATGGCGTCGCGCCGCTTGAACTCCTTGGAGGGGTCTGCGATATTTTGGGGGTGCTCTTCTAGGCAGCCTCGCAGGACCCCCGAGCCGACGGTTGGGTGATGCAGATTTGGCCGGCGATTGATTTGTTGGGCGGGAAGTGCGTGCGGCTCGAGCAGGGGGATTACGCCCGCGAGATCGTCTTTTCGGACGATCCGGTCAGCGTGGCCCGGCAGTTCGAACGCGCCGGCGCCCGGCATCTGCATCTGGTGGACCTCGACGGCGCCCGCGCAGGCCGGCCCGTCAATCTCGACGTCGTCCGCGGGATTCTCGCGGCCGTGGAGATGGAGTGCGAACTCGGCGGCGGCGTGCGCGACGAGGCGACGATCGCGTCGCTGCTCGAACTCGGGCTACATCGGCTGGTGCTGGGCACCAGCGCGCTGAAGCGTCCCGACTGGTTCCGCGAGATGTGCGCAAAGTTTCCCGGCCAACTAGCCCTCGGCGTCGACGCGCGTAACGGCAAAGTCGCGACCGACGGCTGGCTCGAGACGAGCGCCACGAGCGCCGTCGAGATGGTTCAGCAGTTTGACGACGCGCCGCTTGCCGCGGTCATTTACACCGACATCGCCACCGACGGCATGTTGCAGGGCCCCAACGTCGCAGCAATGCGCGAGATGCAACAGGCCGCCACGACGCCGGTGATTGCCTCTGGCGGCGTCACAACGGTCGACGACGTGACCGAACTTGCCGCCGCGGGCCTCGCCGGCGCCATCGTGGGACGGGCGTTGTATGCGGGCACGTTGACGCTGGAAGACGCGCTCGCGGCCGCGCGTCGCGGGCCTGCCAAGGCGCCCACGTGACGGTGTAAACCACGTGCACACGATGGCTCGAAGCTTTTCCAACGCTTTTCCTAAGGACTCCTCATGGCACGCAACGTCGCCGACATTCGCAACATCGTCTTCTGCGGTCATGGTCACGCGGGCAAGACGACGCTGGTCGACCACTTGCTCGTGGGCGCCGGCGCCGTGAAGGGCAATCCCAGCGTGGAGGCCGGCACGAGCATCTGTGACTTCGACGAGGAAGAGAAGCACCACAAGTACTCGATCGAAGCGAGCGTCGTGCACCTCGATCACGCCGGCAAGCGGCTCAATCTCATCGACGCGCCGGGTTATCCGGACCTCGTCGGCCAGATGATCGGTGCGCTGCGGGCGGTGGAGACCGCGGTCATCGTCATCGATGCCCACGCGGGCATCAAAGTGAACACCCGCCGCGCGTGGCAGGAGGCGGGCAAGGCCGGCTGCGGGCGGATGATCGTGCTTGCCAAGCTCGATTCCGACAACGTTCACCTCGAAGCGCTCGTGGACGCGTGCAAGGAGAGCTTCGGCAACGGCTGCGTGCTGCTTAACGTGCCGCTGGGCGCGGGCGACGCGCTGCACGGCGTGGCGAGCACGCTGACGCCGCCGGCCAGCGCCGATGGAGCGGTGATCGACCCCAAGACGATCCACGAATCGCTGATCGAGTCGATCATCGAAGTCGACGAAGCGGTCATGGAACGGTATTTCGAAGGCGAGATGCCGACGTCCGAGGAGTTGTCGAAGCTCTTGGTGCAGGCCATCGCCGCGGGGACGCTGACGCCGATTTTGTGCACGTCCGTCAAGAAAAACGTGGGCATCACCGAGCTGCTCGATGTGTTCGTTTCCGCCGCGCTGCCGCCAACGGCCATTCCACGCAAAGCGGCCAAGGACGGCGACGAAGTCACGCTCAAGCCGGACCCCGCCGCCCCGTTGGCAGCCCAAGTGTTCAAGACGCGGATCGACCCCTTCGTGCAAAAACTCAGCTTCATCCGCGTGTACGCCGGTACGCTGAAGCAGAACGCCACGATCCACTCGTCGCACGCCCGCAAGGGCATCAAGGTGGCGCAGCTCTTGGAGATGCAGGCCGACAAGAGCGCGCCGGTCGAGGAAGCCGGGCCGGGCAGCATCGTGGCCGTCGCCAAGTGCGAGGATTTGCACACCGGCACGTCGCTCGGCGAGGTCGAGCTGCCGCCGATCGAGTTCCCCACGCCGATGATCGGTCTGGCCGTCGCCCCCAAGACGCGCGGCGACGAAGCGAAACTCTCGGGCGCCCTGCACAAGATTACCGAGGAAGATCGCACCGTCCATCTGGACCACGACGCCGAGACCAAGGAAATGGTGCTCACCGGCATGAGCGAACTGCACCTTACGCTGATCAAGGAGCGGCTCAAGCGGCGCGATCACGTCGAGATCGAGACGCACGAACCTAAAGTGCCCTATCGCGAAACGATCCAGACCGACGGCGAGGGCAGCTACCGGCACAAAAAGCAGTCGGGCGGCTCCGGCCAGTTCGGCGAGGTGCATATCCGCATGTATCCGTTCCCCGAAGGCGCGGATCCCGAAACGTGGGCCAGCAAGGAGCGGTTCCCGCAGCTCAAGAACGTGCACTACCACAAGACGGGCAACTTCCTGTGGGTCGACACGGTCGTGGGCGGGGCGATTCCCGGCAACTTCATGCCGGCCATCGAGAAGGGGTTTCTCGAGCGGCTCAAAAGCGGCGTGATCGCCGGTTACCCCGTGCAAAATGTGTGCGTCGAGGTGTTTTACGGCAAGGACCACCCGGTGGACAGCAACGAGACGGCGTTTCGCATCGCCGGCAGCAAGGCGTTTGCCGAGGTGTTTCGCAAGTGCAAGCCGAGCCTGCTGGAACCGGTGGTCAACCTGCACATCACGGTGCCGCCGGGCAACGTGGGCGACGTCTCCAGCGACCTGTCGGGCCGTCGCGGCCAGATGGTGGGCATGGACACGGCCGGCGGCATGACCACCGTCGAGGCCAAGGCGCCGCTCTCCGAGGTGACGACCTACGCTCGCACGCTGTCATCAATGACGGGCGGGCAGGGCAGCTTCACCATGGAGTTCTCCCACTACGACGTGGTGCCCGGCAACAAGCAGCAAGAAATCATGAGCAAGGCCAAGCTCAAAGCCGAAGAGGAGTGACGTCGAACCGTTTTCGCTGCGCTGCCGAATTGCACCGCAGAGAGCGCGGAGATCGCAGAGGAGCCCAACGAGTTGTCAATTGTTGACGCAGTTACGCCCAACAATGGAGTCATCAGCATCGGTGGATTGCCCCCCACCTCTTCTCTGCGACCTCCGCGCTCTCGGCGGTGAGTCCTTTCGCGCCAGCGCTCGTCAAATCGCAAACGGCAGCGTAATCAGCGTCACGAACCAGCACAGCGCATAGTACATCGCGGCGCACAGCACCACTTGGACGATCGTGATCGTCGTTGCCGTGAACGGGCCCGTCGGCAATAAGAGCGCAATCGCGGCGGCTGTGGCGATGCCCGGCATGATGTACTGCGGCGCGAGGCCGTTGGCGTCGCCGGTCGTTTGCAGAACGAACCGCAGGATGACGTTCACGAAGGCGATGATCACGATCATCGTTACGGAGCGCCAGAATTCGGGCGGCTCGACCGAGCAGAAGCCGCAGGACATCTGCAGCGCCCAGGCCCCCGCGGCGATTGCCAGCGGCACGAGCGCAGCGAGCGCCCACAGCACGTCGATATTGCTTAAAAAAGCTTCCACGGTCGCCACTCGCATTCGTGTATGCAGTGACCGACCAACGACTGGCGCCCAAGCAAACTCTAACATGGATTGCGAGGCGGCTTGGCAACGTCGTCGCGGAAATTGCGTGGTGCTTTAGCAGCGCATCGCCAATACGCACTGAAAATGAATAGACCTCCACCTCCGTCCCCCTTTGTGGGGAGGGTTGGGGAGGGGGGAGGAAGCGGGGTACACGTCCAGGCTCACCCCAGACAAGCTTGTTCGCAAACGGGGACAGCGCGGATACCCGCGGCATCACCCCTCCTTAGCCCTCCCCATCGAGGGGAGGGGACCGGAGGAGGACGATGTTGCTGTATTGGTCTGCAATGGTCTGACGAAAATGATTCTCCCTCCACGCTAGCACCTGCTATCCGCGAGCCTCGCAGCCGGTAAAATGGTTAAATTCGCCGCCCGCCGGGCGCCGAGTGAACCTAGAGAGGCTCGCCGACTGTCTCGCCTTCCGATAACCGAGGGATCGATGCCAGGCCGCCCACGACGCTCCCTGACGCCCGCCGGCCTGTGTACCAGCCCGGCGTAACGCCGGACTTCTGCCTCCGAGCGCGCCGCTGCGGCGTTCCTGCCCGCTCCGCCGACTGTGTGAGCACCCTTTTTGCGCCGCCCGAAATCCGGGAGCGCCCAACGATCTACCATCATGGCCACCGATTTTCGGCTGAAGAATCAACTGCCCGACATCACCGAGCGGATTGTTCGCACGTACGATCAAGCCGGCCGGATCAACCACCTCGACCACTGCCCGCTGCCGCGGTACGACGAAGTGATCGCGGCTGTCGACGATCTCAAGGAGATCCTGTATCCCGGTTACCGCCGCCGCGAGGGTTTGCACCAGGGCAACATCTCGTATTACGTCGGCGAGCTGATCGATCGTTTGCACGACCGGCTCACGATTCAGATCGGCCGCGCCCTGCGCCACGAAGCGGGCGCCACGAGCGAGTGCGTCACCCGCGAGGACTACGAAGCCCTCGGCCAGGCCAAGACGCTGCAGTTTCTCGATCAGCTTCCCGAGCTGCGCGGCGTACTGGCGACCGATGTGCAGGCCGCGTTCGACGGCGACCCCGCGTGCCGCACGCCGGACGAAGTCATTTTCTGCTACCCGGGGCTCGAGGCGATCACGGTCTACCGGCTGGCCCACTTGCTGCACGGGCTGGGAATCCCGTTCATTCCGCGAATGATGACCGAATGGGCGCACAGCCGAACGGGCATCGACATTCACCCGGGGGCGACGATCGGCAAGTACTTTTTCATCGACCACGGCACGGGCGTGGTCATCGGCGAAACGTGCGAGATCGGCCAGCACGTCAAACTGTACCAGGGCGTGACGCTGGGCGCGCTGAGCTTTGCGACCGATGGCGAGGGCCATCTCGTCCGCGGCACGAAGCGGCACCCGACGATCGAGGACCGCGTGGTCGTGTACGCCAACGCCACGATCCTGGGCGGCCGCACCGTGGTGGGGCACGACTCGGTGATCGGTTCGAGCGTGTGGCTCACCTCCAGCGTGGGCCCGCACACGACTGTGGTGCTGGAAAAGCCCAAACTCCGCATGCGGAGCGACGTCGACGAGCTGCTTCCGGAGCTCAATTTTCAGATTTAGGAGGCTGTTTACCACGGAGGCACGGAGGGCACGGAGAAGCGAACGTATTGATGCCTGCGCAGCCAATGAACCCTTCGGGCTGGGCTATCGGCTATCGGCCAGAAATAGGGGCATTGGCAGCGCAGGGGTCAAATAACCGCAGATGAACGCTGATGAACGCAGAGAAGAGGCCAATAAATCTGTATTCATCCGCGTTGATCCGCGGTTCCTCGTTCTTCTCTGTGTTCTCCGTGCCTCCGTGGTAAGTCCGTTCCGTCGACTACGACCCAGCCATGTCCGCGGGCGGCGGCGGGTCGATGCCCTTGCGGCGCAGATGCCCGCCGGGCATGTACCGGCACAAGAGGATGCCCAGGAAATACAGCCCCGTCAGCGGGAAGAACATGAACATCATGCTGTAGGGGTCGCCGCCGGGGGACAGCACCATCGCCAGCACGGAGATCACGACCACGGCCACCTTCCACTTGCTCGTGTACGATTCGAGCGTGAAGATCCCCACCCGCTCGAGCAGCAGCATCGCCAGCGGCAACTGAAAGCTCACGCCGAAGCCGATCGGCATCAGCAGCACCAGCGTGATCCACTCAGACAGCCGCATGTCGGGATCGATGTTCATCGTCTCGAAGTACCAGAACAAGAAGTCCAGCACGTAAGGAAACGCTTCGAAATACGCAATCCACGCCCCCGCGAGAAACAGCCCGATGCTCAGCGGCAGGTACACGTAGACATGCTTCCGCTCACTGCGGTACAGGCCGGCCGCCACGAAGTCCCAAATGAAGAAGAAGACGAACGGGCTGGCGATCACGGCCCCCACCGCTAAGGCCGCCTTGAGGTAGATGATGAACGGCGCCTGCACGTTGAGCTCGACGATGCGGAGCCGCAGGTCGCTTTCGATCGGCGTGTAGAGCCGCAGGTGGACGAGGTCGTCGCGATTGAACGCGGCCAGCAAAGCGGCGTCCTCGTCCTGCACGGCGTCGGCGTCATCTCCTGCAGCGGCATCCCCTTTGTCCGCGCGGTGCTTCGGTTGGGGCCTCGCTTCGAGTTGCTTGGCCAGGTCGGGGTAGTGCGCGCCGAGCGCTGTGGCCAACTCGTCGGGCGACGCATAATACTCGCGCGGCACGAGCCCTTCCTGCACCATCTTCTCGGCCGCCTTCCCGAGGTCCTTGGGGACTTCGACCCCCAAAGTCCGCTGCTCCTCCAGATAGGCGAGCTGCTCGGCTTTCGCCTGCCGTAGATAGTGACGCTGGAGCGAGTCCCGAAGCGGCCCCTGGATGTAGTCCACCACCTGCCGGCCGAAGATCAGCCCGATGAGGAACCCCAGCACCAGGGCGGTGATCGATCGGAACAGCGCGCGCCGCAGCTCTTCCAGGTGCTCGCCGAATGACATCTTCGTGTGTTCGAGCTCCGCTTCTGGGTTGGGATGCGGCATGGGCGCGGTTGGTCAAATCAGGGGCAGGCGGTCTGGGCAAGCGGTAGGCCGCGGGAAGCTTTGAACTTAAATTGTGTGCAGCCGGCGGCGGCAGCACTAGGGCGCGGTTTATGTGTGTTTGGCAGTAATTTTGGCATCACGGCCAACGCCTGCATCGCTCGATATTAGCCCCGGGCGTAAACAGGATGATGCATCTGCTATCGACGCACGCGTCTTGGCCCCGGAGGGGCCGCGT
>CAYSFP010000225.1:0-8106 GCA_964430075.1 uncultured Planctomycetaceae bacterium
TGCAAATCATGGCCTACGCGGCCAAATACGCCTCCGCCTTCTACGGCCCGTTTCGCGACGCCGTGGGATCCGCGGCGAACCTGGGCAGCGGCGACAAGCGAACATACCAGATGGACCCGGCCAATGGCGACGAAGCGCTGCGCGAAGTTGCGCTCGACCTGGCCGAAGGCGCCGACAGCGTCATGGTCAAGCCCGGCATGCCGTATCTCGATATCGTGCGGCGAGTGAAGGATGCGTTCGGCGCCCCGACGTTTGCCTATCAGGTGAGCGGCGAGTACGCGATGCTGTCGGCCGCGGCCGCCAACGGCTGGCTCGATCGCGACACAGTGATGCTCGAGTCGCTCATGGCGTTCAAGCGCGCCGGCGCCGATGGCGTGCTCACGTACTTTGCCCGCGACGCGGCGAAGCTCCTTAAGCAGTAACGCTACCAATTCAGCCACGGCGCCACGTGCTTCCAAAGCACGATGTGCACAAGCGTCAGCGGCCACAGGGGGAACAGCACGCCCCACCGCCGCGCCGACTCGCGTCCGATCGCCCGACCAGCGACGACCATCGCCAGCCAGGCCAGGGCAATGCGGACGACGGCGCGCAGTCCCATGAACCCGCCGATCGTACCGAGCGCGGCCGCAATGTTCACCAGCCGAGCGAGATTGTCGCGCTGACCGCGGCGTAACTGGACCGCCAGCACCGCAATCCACGGCAGCACTCCCCACGCGGCGCCAAACAGCGCATCCAGCCGCGCCTTCCAGGGCCCATCGAGCGTCGCCCGCGTTCGCTCGGGATACCACCCGGGGTATTGCCACGCAGCCAGCGCGACCACGACGGCGCCGGTCGCGATCAGCAGCCAGGGCACGCGCTGGCCGTCCTGGTCGATGAGCACCATCGCCATCAGCAGGCTCAGCAGGGCGGCGTGAAAGGCGAACATGCCGATCAGCAACCAGTCGGGATTGAGCACCGTGTCCCACGCGCCCTCGACCGACGTGAACGGCCCGCCCGGAAAGTTCGCCGCCCCGGTGAACAGCTCGGCGTAAGCCAGGACGACGAACGCGGCGCCCATCACCAGTTCGACGATCGCGTATCGCGGCGAAATGGCCGTGCCGCAGTCGCGACAGCGGCCGCTCAGGAGCAGCCAACCGAGCACCGGCAGATTGTCGCGGGCCCGAATGTCGTGGCCGCACTTCGGGCAGTGCGACGGATTCCACACCACCGACATGCCCCGCGGCATGCGGTAGGCAACGACATTCAGAAAGCTGCCAATGCAGGCGCCGATGATCCCCAGCCAGCAAGCAGTCGCCAGATCAAGCACGCCAACTCCAGCTACGGAACGATCATCTGCTTCTTCGGAACTTGACCGCAGAGCGTTCATCAGCGGTTCCTCGTCTTCTCCGCTCTCTGCGTCCTCCGCGCTCTCTGCGGTGAATCTGTTCCCCCCCCGCCGCACCAAGTGGTTTCGGCCAGCGGCCGGGTGGTGCACTCCGCGGTGAATCTCTGTCGTCTCCGGTCGAAACTTCACCCGAACATTTTGTCTGGGCCGCAAACCCCTGGCGAGCCGAATTACTTCCAGGACCCGCACAGTTTCGCACAGGCGGGCCCGAAAGGGGGGAGGCATGTCGGGGGGATTGCGCTCAAGGTACGCATCGGCGTGCGCGGCCGTCAAACTGTGCTGCGCCATGCTGTTCTTATTGGCTTCGATGGGTCGAGCGGCCGCTGCCGAGGACCAGCACGAGGCTTCCACGTCCCAGGCGGCGCGCGAAGAGGCAGCGCGGGCGATTCCGCTGACGCGAATCGCCCCGACGTTTCGCAAGCCGGTGAGCGAGGTGCTGGCCAACCCCAGCATCTTTCGCCGGCTGCCGACGGGCGTCGTCGATTGCCGCCCCGAGCTGTTCACTTACTTTGCCCAGAACCCCGAAGTGCTGACCGAGATCTGGCGGGAGCTGGGCGTCAGTCACGTGGAGCTGGTCCGCACGGGCGAGCGTTCGTTCGACCTGCGGGACAACGCGGGCACAACCGGCAAGCTGTTCGTCGTCGAAGAAACCTGCGACGAGGCGGCGCAAAACCGGATCGTGATGTATGCCGAAGGCTCGTACGACGGCAAGCCGTTCACCAAGCCGGTGGGCGCCCGCGTGGTGATCCTGCTCCGCAGCGGATCGATGCGCGAGACCAATGGCCGCACCTACGTCGCGGCGCGGCTCGATTCGTTCGTCAAGCTCGATCGCACGAGCGTCGAGATCATGGCGCAGGTGGCTCACCCGTTCGTCGGCAAGACGGCCGACCGCAACTTCGCCGACACGCTCTCGTTCGTGTCGAACTTTTCGTACACCGCCGAGCGGCGACCCGACTCGATCATCGAGCTGGCAGGCGCGTTGGACGCCGTCGAGGCGTCGCGGCGTTCGCGGTTGGCGGTGCTCGCCCGCGAGTGCGCCGAAGCGGGCGCGGCGTGGGAGGTGAGCCGAGCGGAACAAGGCGTCGTCGAGTTGACGCCCAAATGACATTCCGCGGGACATCGGACGGCGGGATGAAGCCCACGCACGGGTTTCATTATCCAAGTGGCCGAGCCGCCGCCCGCATGTCACGCATAATCTGCGCAGCACGACCCAGGCTGCGCATTTCTCATTTCTCCCTCCTTCTCAATTCGCTTGACAGGCGCCACAGGCGTTAAGAACGATGGATTCTGCGTGCGCAAGCGTCGCCGTCATGGCCGCACCAGCGCACGTCGGGAACAATCGTCCTAAACCGAATTGAGAGAGGGTGGCGCTGTGGTTCGGAAACACCGGTTGGGAAGTGCGCTGCCGCGCGGCTTGGCCGCGGCAGGCATCGTCGCGGTTCTCGTTGTCGCTGGGGCATGGTCGGTGCGCGACGCCTCGGCGGCCGTCGTCACGACGGGCGACGTGTCGCCCGCGCCCCCCGCGGCAGGCGGCACGGTCAACGCGCCGTTCCGCGTCGGTCAGACGGGGCTCGGCACGATTGCCGCCACCGCCGGCACGCCGGTGAACGTCACCGGAGGCAACGCCATCTTCGGCGACGCCGCCGCGGGCGTCGGCGTCGCCACGCTCAGCGGCACGGGCAGCAATCTCACGACCACGGGCCTGCTCATCGTCGGCAACAACGGCGTCGGCAGCATTTCCGCCTCCGCCGCGGCCCGCATCATCGTCGGCGACGACGCCACGCTCGGCGTCACCGGCAATGCCTCCGGCGATGTGTTCGTCGACGGCCTCGGCTCGACCTTCACGGTCGCGGACAAACTCGTTATCGGCGACTCCGGCAATTCGCTCGTTCAGCTCACGGCCGGCGGCAAGGCGACCGCCGCCAGTTCGACGATTGGCCAGTCTGCCGGCAGCGACGGCCGGCTGACCGTCTCCGGCCGATTGTCGACGATGCAACACAACGGCGTGATGACCCTGGGCGACGCCGGCCGCGGCGAAGCGCAGGTCGCCGCCCAGGGCATCGTCCGAACCGGCAACTTGCTGGTCGGCAACAGCATCGGCGGCGTCGGTCTGGCCGTCGTCAGCGGCGCCGGCAGTGCCTGGGACGTGACAGGCATTCTGACGCTCGGCGTCAATGGCCTGGGGACGCTCAATGTCCTCGACGGCGCGCAGATGAGCACGACCGGCGCCGTGCGGCTCGCCAACATCGCCGGCAGCGAGGCTCACATGATTGTCAGCGGATCGACCTCCACGTTCACCGCGGCGACGTCCTTCCGCGTGGGCGAGAATGGCCGCGGCACGCTCGACATCCGCAATGGCGCCCGCGTGACCAGCGGCAATGCGATCCTTGGCGATAACCTGATCGGCCGCGGCGACGTCTTGGTCGACGGCCTGGGATCGGTTTGGAAAATCAACGGCTCGCTCGACGTGTCCGAGCCGGGCGAGGCCCAACTCGCGATCACCGGCGGCGGCCTGGTGACCACCACCGGCGCCATCCGCATCGCCGCCAACGGCCGATTGATCATGAACGCCGCGCGACTCGAGGCCGGATCGACGCTGACCAACAACGGGTCGATTCAGGGGACCGGACGCATCGTGGGCGCCGTCAGCAATACGGGCTCCGGCATCATTCGCATCACGCCGGGCAACTCGCTGCTGATGGTCAACAACTTGATCAACTCGGCCAACATTGAACTCAGCGGCGGCGAGTTGGAGGTGCAGGGCGGCGTGGTCAACAACAAGGTCATCGACGCCCGATCGTCTATCCTCCGCTTCGGCGGCCCCGGGCTCGACAACAACGACGACGCGCAGCTCGCCATCACCGGCGGCACGGTCGAGATATTCGGAGCCGTCGACAACAACGCCGGCGCGAAAATCGTCGTCGGCGCGGGGGCGAAGGCCGTGTTCCACGGCACGCTGGTCAACTCGGGCGACTTCTTCGTCACCCAGGGTTCGAAAGCGTTTGTGCTGAACGACCTGTCGTTCAACCCGTCGTCATTGCTGAACGTCACGATCGGCTCGGACGACGAGACGCCGCAATTTGCCCACCTCGATGCGGGCGGCGCGGCGGCGCTCGACGGCACGCTCGGCGTCACGCTCGCGCCAGGGTACGCACCGTCCATCGGCGATTCGTTCGCGGTCCTCACGGCCGCGGAGGGCGTCGGCGGAACGTTTGAATTCACGACGCTTCCGTCCCTCGGCGGCGGCAAGGTTTGGGACCTCGATTATGGCGTCGACTCGGTGACGTTGTCGGTCGTCGCCGGTCTGAGGGCGGACTTCAACAACGATGGGACCGTCAACGCCGCCGACCTCGCGGTCTGGCGCAATGCCTTTGGCGCGGACGACCTCGTCGCCGACGCCGACGGCGACGGCGACACCGACGGGAACGATTTCCTCATCTGGCAGCAAGAGCTGGGCGCCAGCGTTTCGGCGGGAACCGCCGCGGCGGCCTCGGCCGTGCCCGAACCCGCCGGGGCGGCGCTGGTGGCCATCGGCCTGGCGCTGGTCGCTCCGCGCCGGGCCCGGAATCGCCCGGTTTTCTGATCCTTTTTCCGGCAAGAATCTCCGCAGGCGGGCGACTAGAGCCATGTGCTTTGGTAGCCTGACGTGCGCTGCGGTCGGCCAACTGTGCCGCCGGGGCGACGCGCATAGCCTCAACTATTCTAGGAGATTCTTGCGATGTTTCTACGAAGGATCAGCCTCACCGCGCTCGCGCTGGCGACGATTGTCGCGGCGAGCCCCGACGCCGCCGCCGAACTCGACATTCGCCGACTCGCCCCCAGCGACGCCCACACAGTCGCCTACGCCAAGCACAATCCCGAACGGGATTATCAAGGCAAGTACCTGGCCGACGCGTATGAGACGTTCCGCAGCGAGCGGATCTGCGAGCGGATTTTCGAGATCATCTCCAGCCGCGCGCCCGAGGACGAGCTCGCCAAGTTCAAGGCGGGGTGGAAGGAAGTGGAGAAAGCCGTTGAGCCGATCGAGCTGGAGGCTCTGGTCAACGCCGAAGAATTCTTCGTGGCCAACGCCATGGTTGGTCCGTTCAGCCAGGCGCTGTTTGCCGTGCGTCTGAGCGAGGAAGACGCGAGGGACTATCGCAACGGCGTCGGCAACCTCTTCGAACTCGCCCAGAAGTGGTCCGAGGACAAAGTTACCGCCGAAACGAGCGAAGCCGACGGCGCCGAGACGACGCGGCTGCAACTGCCCCAGGAGAGCCCGTTTCAGCCCTGCGCCGCCAGCGTCGAGGATATCTTCATCTTCTCGACCAATGACGAGCTGCTGGCCCGCTGCGTGAAGCAGCTCTCCGACGAGTCGGCGACGACCAAGTTCGACGATCCGCGGCTGAAGGAAGCGCTCTCGCATCTGCCCGAGGCCGAGGACTGCGTCACGTTCTTCGACGGGCGTCAACTCTTCACCAGTCTGAAAGGCATGGGCGACTTCATTCGCAAGCACGCAGACGACGACGCGGATGCCGAGCGTGGGGCCGACATCATCGAGAAGGTGATCGACGAGATCGATATTCTCGAGTACGAGGTCACCGTCGAATACACCGAAGACGGGCAGAACCGGACCGCGACGCTGGGCCGCGTTGCTGACGATATTGAAGACTCCCTGCTGGGCCGCGCGTTGTCCGGCGGCGAGCCGTTCGAAGACTGGCAATCCTGGGTGCCCGCCGAAGCCACCGCGTACTCGCTGAGCACGGGCGTCGATCTGCATGAGATTTACGCGGGCGTCATGGAATTTGTCCGCGAGGAAGTGCCGGAGTCGCACGAAACGCTCGACGAGTGGGACGCCCTGCAAGAGAAGGTGGGCGTCAACCTGGACGAGGACCTGCTCAAATCGTTCAGCGGCGAGAACGTGTCGATCACGCTGCCCAATGACCAGAGCGTCACCGCCCTGAAGTGCAACAATGAGAGCAAGGTCCGCCAGCTGCTCGATCGCGCGATCGAGGGCCTCAAGCAGATTCCCCAGGTGCGGCAGCAGGATCTCGACCTGGTCGACAGCGAGGACGAGGATCTCGACGGCTTCCAGGAATTCCGCGCCGCGGCGCTGGCGATGACGCCAGCCAAGCCGGTGATCGGCTTCCGCGACGGCTGGATGATCCTGGCCTCGAGCCCGGAAGCGGCGAAGAAGATGTTGGCCGTCCGCGCGGGAAACGCTGACTCGATCGCCGAGAGCGATTCGCTCGAGCGGTTCGATATGAAAGTGGACGGTGAAGTCTACGCCGTGAGCTACACCGATATCGGCGCTGGCATCCGTGCGTTCGTCCAAGGGATCAACCAGTTCGCCGGGATGGCCCCGATGATGATCGGCATGGCCGCCCAGGGCATGCCGCCCGAGGATATGAAGACGATGCAGCAGGCGATCAGCCTGCTGCCCAGCGCGGCCAAGGTAATCGGCAAGTTCGATTTCTACGAACAGAAGCTGACGATCATGCGCGAAGGCCCCAAAGCTGGCACGTACCTCCGGGAAGCCGTGACGCTGATCCGCCAACCGCCGGAGAACTGAGGATCGGGGAATATCTCACGCAGAGACGCTACGACGCAGAGGGGAACGCGAAGGCGCATCCCCTCTGCGTTTTTTTTTTCGCCTCTACACCTTTGCGAGAGACGTTCCCGCTCTGAATCAAGCGGAAAACCGCGACTTCGCCACGTCGGCGAGCCCCTTCAGGTCGAGCTTTCCCGTGCCCAACACGGGAATCTCTTCGACCTCCATGAAGCTGTCCGCGCCGGGAATCCATAAGTTGGGCAGCCCCTGCGTCTTCAGGTGCTCGCAGATTTCCGACGGCGACCTGGCCATCGTTTTGTGCACGACGATCAGCCGCTCGCCCTTCTTCTCGTCGGGCACGCTCGTGACCACAATGAGCAACTCGTCCTGGTTGTCGCCCTGCACGAACTTCTGGATCGCTTCCTCCACGTTGAGGTGCGGCACCATCTCACCGCCGATCTTCGAGAAGCGGCTCAGCCGGCCGGTGATCTCGATGAACCCATGCTTGTCTATCTTCGCGATGTCGCCGGTGACGTACCAGCCGTCGCGGATCACCTCGGCCGTCTTCTGCGGCTCGTGCAGGTAACCCTTCATCACATTGGGGCCGGTGACCAAGAGCATGCCTGGTTCATCCACGGGCAGTTCCTGGAACGTCTCCGGATCGACGATCTTCGCGGCGACGCCGGGCACCGGCTTCCCGACCGAGCCTTCCTTGAGATCGATCTCGCCCGACTGCGACCGGCTGGGCGGCACGTTCACGCTGACCAGCGGCGACAGTTCCGTCGTGCCGTAGCCTTCCACCGGCCGCACGCCGAATTTCTCCTCGAAGGCGTCGCACAGCGGGATCGGCAGCTTCTCGGCGCCCGCCACGGCGATTTCCAGCCGCGTAAAATCCTCCGGCTCGCACCGCCGCAGGTAGTTGCGCAGGAACGTCGGCGTGGCCAACAGTACCGTGGCGTCCCATTTCTTGGCGAGCTTGCCCACCTGCTGGGCTTCCAGCGGCGAGAAGTGGTACGCCGCCCGCAGGTCGAGCCCCAGCACCGTCCATAGCGTCACCGTGAACCCCAGCGAGTGGAAGAACGGCACGATGCCCAGGATGACGTCGTCGCGACGCAGGTGCACGACCTGGTCGATCGCTTCGACGTTCGAGCCGATGTTGTGGTTGGTGAGCACGACGCCCTTGGGCTCGCCG
>CAYSFP010000226.1:0-8102 GCA_964430075.1 uncultured Planctomycetaceae bacterium
GGCCCCTTTTAGGGGCCTTCCTCATACCACCGGCTCTGCCGGTGGTTCTGATTGTTCGATGGGTGGGAGGATCAATCTTCGGCCTGACTGCCGTCGCCGCACATTTTTACGACTTTGGGGTCGAACTGGGCGACCACGTCGACCAGGTCCGATTGCGCCGCCATCACCTGGCGGATGTCCTTGTACACGCCGGGCACTTCGTCGCTGCCGGCTGACAGCACCTCGACGCCGCGCTCCAGCAGCTCCTTGCAGACGTGGCTGAAGCGGAACATGTCGTTCGCTTTTCTGCGCGACATCTGCCGCCCCGCGCCGTGCGAGGCGGAGTTGAAGCTCTCGGCTACGCCGCGGCCGCGGACGACGAACGCGGGATCGGCCATCGAACCGGGAATCACGCCGAGCACGCCGGCGCCCGCGGGCGTCGCGCCTTTGCGATGGACCACCAATTCTCGTCCGCCGTGCTCTTCGATCCAGGCGAAATTGTGATGGTTCTCCACTCCCGCAATCACGCGAGCTCCCAGCAATCCGCCGACGACGCGATGAATGACGGCGTGGTTCGCGGCGGCGTACTCGCCCATGAGGTTCATCGCGGCCCAGTATTCCTGCCCCGCCTCGCTATCGAGGTCGAGCCACGCGAGCCGCCCCAGCTCGCGGCACTCGTCGGGCAGCGCGCGTTGGGCGACCTGGCTGTACACGCTGCACACGGCCGCCCCGGCGCCGCGACTGCCGCTGCCACCACCGGCGCCCGCCGCGACTGCCGCTGTGGCTGAGCAGCGCGACGTACTCGCCGGCGCCCAGGCCCAGCCCCCCGTCGCGCTCGGCGAGCGTCAGCAAGCCGAACTCGACGAAGTGATTGCCGGAACCACTCGTGCCGAGTTGCCGCCACGCCGAGTCCTTCTTCTCGCGCGTGATGCGGGTGACGGACCAGTCGCGGTCCATTACCTCGTGCGATTGCGGCGGACGATGCTCGACGCCGACGCCGAACCGCGTGCCGCGCTCCAGGGCGTCCTTCAGTTGCGGCCGGCGCTGGTCGAACTCCGCGGCGGGCATGTCGAGCACCGACAACTTCATGCGGCAGGCAATGTCGACGCCCACGGCATAGGGAATCACCGCGCCCTCGCAGGCGAGCACGCCGCCGATCGGCAGACCGTAGCCTACGTGGGCGTCGGGCATGAGCGCAGCGCCCACGGCCGACGGCACGCGGCACGCGTCGCGCATCTGGGCGTGAGCGCCAGGATCGATGTCCTCGCCCCAGGTGCGGTATGCCACGGGCTCGCGCGGGACGATCGGCTCATACGGGCCGTGGCCGAGCAGTTCCGCGGCCAACTTGCCCCAGATGGGATCGTGGGCGAACGTGGCCGGCGATGCGACGACTTGCTTCACGAGGTCGCGCGCCCGGTTGCCTTTCAAGCCGAACCCCAGCCCCTGCGTCGCGGCCGTGCCGAGCGCATCGATGGCCGCGGCCGTACACCGCGGCGGAACGCCAAGTTTTTGGAGTTGTCGGCGGTTCATAGGTGCGTGCGTGAAGTCCTCTGGGCCGACTCTTTCGATCGAGGACAGGAGGGGCAACGGTGCAGGTTCGCGCATTGGCGAGGGGTCAGGGGTCAGGGGGCAGGAGTCAGGAGGGAGAATAGCCCCCGGCGCAAGCCGGGGGTTGGAGACTCGAAGGGGTTCGGAGTCAGAAAACAGGGTTGGTGGACACTTCGGGATGTTTTGTGCGCGGGGCGTGGGACAGGACAGGTGGACGCCCTCGGTGGAAAGTCAGGCGCCGCAAGGGGTTTTGTAATTCGTTCTCGCGCGGCGATGTCCACTTTGGGCCGTTGACGGGACACGCGGCGGTCAAGGGGGTGGCCGGGAACGTCGATTGGTCGCTGTGCGTGAATACGCGTATTTGGCGACATAAATTCCCTTTTGATCACTTGCAAGGCGGCGGGGCGGCGCAGCTGGGGGCGGCGTCGGGGGTTATGTCTCGGAGCGGCGATGGAGAGTTTTGTCGTTTCGAGGTGGTCCGGCGGGATCAGATCGAACGCAAGCGTCTGTTGGCGTTGAGTTTGAGTTTTCATGGGGATTTTTCGCTTCCGACGACAAAAGTCGCCGGCTTGTACGGCGCGACGCGCGCTGGCGTGTGGAACCGACGGGGGATTCCGCCGGCGCAGGGCCTGAAGCCATGACGCCGTTCAGGGGAGCCGTGCGGACCTTGCGCGGGGACTGAGAGCATCCGGCGGCTTAACCGATGAACGGGTAAACGCTCGCCGCGTCGCCCGGCCGCTCAGAAGTTAGGGTTCGTGTGTATACTATACCATTCGCGCGGCGATTTCAATCGCTGATTTTTGGCCGCCCCTCGTTGGGGCATCTGCCTGCGCGGGTGGCCCAGGTTGGCGTCTGCGACGACCTGGCTCGCGGAGCGACGGAGGTTAACCGCCGTCGCGGCGTCGATCAGTCAACAACCTCCTGCGGCTTCGCCGCCCCGGTAACGGCCGACCGCAACCGGGGCCACTCGCGATCTCCTTTTCCACGTCGCAATCGACCTCGACAAAAGTTCGCTGATACAACGATCTACGAAAAGACGAGATGTTCAAAGCGGTGGTGCGGACATCCACCGCCCGTGCTACGGGCTGATAAAATCGAGAGCTGAGTACGTTGCGAAAAGCTGTGACAACTTCCGCTAAAAGGATCGTGCTGACAGCGGTCTTCATAGCAGGAATTCTGCTAGTTCTGTCAATTTGTTCATTCCGCACCTCAACCTCGATCCACAATCTCAAGCGTGAAACAGAAGAACTGTTTGTTGTGGGCGTAAGGATCAGCCCCAAGTTTCGTTCGAGTTCCACGAACTTCTTAAGCACTGCGTGGGGGCCGCCGTGGCAGCTCACGGTCGTAAGTGAAGCGTCCCGTGATGCAATATCGCTGCAAATCCATAGCGCATCTCTCGCAATTGGCGGACGGACTTTTTCCATCGTCGATCGGCAACAACCTTGGCGCCAGGCGTACGCGCAGAATCGCTCCGGAGAGCACTACATCAACGCAAGTGTGGGCGAGGTGGTTGCGACTCCGATTGCTACGGGCGAGAAGGGCACGTTGCGCATCGATGGAGAGATTGTGGCCAAAGAGGGCAGCCAATCATTTAGCCACGCATGGGCCATTGAGTCGGAACTTACCGAAGGAGAGATGCCGATAAAAGAGTTTTTTGTCGACTAGGCTCCACGCGGGTGGCACAGTTTGCCGTCTGCGGTCACCTGTGCGGCGCAGCCGCGAGAGGATAGACCGGAATAACGGAAGCATCCTGTCGCACGGGCGACCCGGGACGGCGAGGACGCCAACCCGGGCCACCCGTGCGTCTCAAGCTGAGTCGGCCGTTGATGCGGACGATCCTTCCGGCGGGTGACCCAGGATGGCGTCTGCGACTACCTGGGTCGCGGAGCGACAGAAGGTTAACCGCCGTCGCTGCGTCGATCAGTCAACAACCTCCTGCGGCTTCGCCGCCCCGGTAACGGCCGACCGCAACCGGGGCCACCCGCCGAATCGGACGATCCTTGCGAACGCCGTCGGACGGGCGAAATCACTTGGGCGGCGTGATGCCCAACAACTCAAAGTTGGTGATTCCTTTGGGCTCGTTCGCCTTCCAGTAGATGCAGAGAGCGCCCAGCCCGACGCCGACTGCGATCAGCGGGAGAAGACCGCCGTCCACTTCGGCCAGTTCGGCCACGGATACCTCGTGAAGACTTGCCATCGAAATGTTCCTTTCAAAGGACCTCCTCGACGGGGAAGACCACCGAGCTCGAGGAGGCGAGGCGGGGTGGTAGTTTTTTTTGCGCGGGCGCAACACGCGCTCGCGTTGTCTGTTCAAGCGGCGGGATGGCCCGAATGTTTCCGTCGCGGGGCGGCAGGCTGGTTGTGGGAGGGGTTCGACCGATACGGCGGCCAGCCTTCTGCCGTATTCGCAGCCGGGGGGAAGCGAAGACGCCAAGCGTGGGCCATGCAAATTCGGGCTAGCCAGATTCGTTCGATCGCGGACACTAGTGGCAATCGCGCGGGCCTGCGCGGGTTAACAAAACTCCTTCGTGGTCCCACGCCGCGGCGTCCTACATGATCAAGCGACTCGTTCCCATCTTGCTCGTGGTGCTCGCGCTCGTCGGGGCGATCGTGTACAGCAAGTTTCGCCCCGTGCCGGACCGGGTGTCGGGGTTCATCGAGGCGGATGAGATCCGGCTGGGCTCGCGAGTCGGCGGGCGCGTGGCGGAGGTGCTGGTCGAGGAAGGGCATCGGGTTAAACGGGGCGACACGCTGGTCAAGTTGGAACCGTTCGACCTGCTGGCCGATCAGGAGCAAGCCAAGGCCACGCTGGCTTCTCGCGACGCCGATCTGCAAAAGCTGCAGAAGGGCTTGCGGCCGGAGGAGATCGCGCAAGCCGAGGCGCGGTACGGGCAATTGCAGGCGATGCTCGACGAGCTGGTGGCGGGGCCGCGGAAGCAGGAGATCGACGCCGCGGCAGCGCACCTGCGCGCGGCCGAGGCGCAGCGGCGCCTGGCGTCGGAGAACTTTCGCCGCGTCACGCAGCTCGCTTCGACCAACGCCACGACGCAGGAGAATCTCGACCAGGCGACCGAAGCGCTCGCCGCGGCGGAAGCGTCGGTCGCCGCCCGGCAAGAAGAGCTGAACTTGCTCGAAGCGGGGACGCGCGAGGAGACGATTCGCGCGGCGCGGGCCAAGGTGGAGGAAGCGCGGCTGGCGTGGGAGTTGGCGAAGCAAGGGTTTCGCACTGAGGAGATCGCCCAAGCGCAGGCGGCGCGCGATGCGGCTGCGGCGGCGGTCGACGCCATCGAGCAGCGCATCGACGAGCTCACGATCCGCAGCCCGGTGGACGGCACGGTCGAGGCTCTCGATCTGCAGAGGGGCGATCTCGCGCCGGCCACGGCGCCGGTGTTGTCGCTGATGGATACGAGCCACCTGTGGGTCCGCGCGTATGTGCCGGAGAACCGGCTCGACCTCGCGCTAGGTCAAACGATGCGGGTGACGGTCGACAGCTATCCTGGCGAGGAGTTTGCCGCGGAGCTGACGTTCATCTCGCGGCAGGCCGAGTTCACGCCCAGCAACGTGCAGACGCCCGAGGAGCGCGTGAAGCAGGTGTTCCGCATCAAGGTCGAGCTGCGCGAGGGGCTCGATCGCCTGCGGCCCGGCATGGCGGCCGACGTGTGGCTCTCCGAGCGGGCGGCGCCGACGGAGCCCGCCGCGCCATGAGCGACGTGGCCATCGATGTGCGGGATCTCTCGCGGCGGTTTGGCGAGCTGGTGGCCGTGCGCGACGTGTCGTTCCAGGTCGAGCGCGGCTCGATCTTCGGCCTGCTGGGGCCCAACGGCAGCGGCAAGAGCACGATCATCCGCATGCTGCTGGGCATTCTGCCGCCGTCGGACGGGATGGCCACGGTGCTGGGGCACGACGTGCGGACCGACGCCGAGCTGATCAAGCGCCGCATCGGCTACATGTCGCAGCAGTTCAGCCTGTATGCCGATTTGACCGTGCAGGAGAATATCGACTTTTATGGCCGGATTTACGGGCTGGATCCCGAGCGACTCGACCGGCGGCGGGCCGAGGTGCTGGAGCTGACCGGCATCGGCGATCGCGTCGACCAGTTGGCGGGCACGCTGTCCGGCGGGTGGAAGCAGCGGCTGGCGCTGGCCTGCGCGCTGGTGCACGAGCCGGAGCTGCTGTTTCTCGACGAGCCGACGGCCGGCATCGACCCTGTGGCACGGCGGCAATTGTGGGATTTGCTGTTCGAGCTGGCCGGCCGCGGGGTGACGCTGCTGGTCACCACGCACTACATGGTCGAGGCCGAGCGATGCACCGACGTCGGATACATCTACATGTCGCGATTGCTGGTGCTGGGGCGGCCCGAGCAACTGAAGCGACTACCGGAGGTGACGCCCGCGGGGACGGTGCGATACGAGCTGCGCGTGCCGCGGCCCGCCGAACAACTCGGACCGCTGCGGGCGATCGAGGGCGTGCGCGACGCGACGTTGTTCGGCGAAACGATTCATGTGATGGTTGACTCGCACCTGGCGCCGGCGGCACTGGTCGAGCGGCTGGGCCTCAACGCGGCCGAGGCGGAGTACCGGGAAACGACGCCGACGCTTGAAGATGTGTTCGTGACGCTGACCGCCGCGGCGGAACGGCGCGCGGCGGCGGGCCAGCCGGCGCTTGCGGCGACACAAAAGCCACCGACTCCTCCGGTGGACGCGCTGCCGGCGGACGCGCTGCCGGCGGACTCGCCAGCCAAAGGTAAGTCAGGCGATGACGACAGCGCAAACACGAGTTCGCCGGCGCTGGCGGCTTTCAGGCGGAAGCCGCCAGCGCCGGCGGGCGGCTTCTTGGCGATCTTTCTCAAGGAGTTTCTCCACATTCGGCGGCAGCCTTCGACCATCTTCTTCATGCTGGTCGTGCCAGTGATGCAGACGATCATCTTCGGCTACGCCATCGACACGCAGATCGAACACATCCCGTTGGCGGTCTACGACCTCGACGGCCGGCGGCACGCCCGCGAGCTGGTCGAAGCGTTCGAGAACACCGATCGGTTTGACGTCGTCGAGCGGGTTCATGACGAAGCGGCGTTTCGCCGCGCGATTACTTCGGGCACGGCCAAGGCCGGCATCTCGATTCCGGCAAACTACTCCGATCGCCTCGTCAGCGGCGAGCAGGCGCAGGTGCAGGTGCTCATCGACGGCAGCGACTCGCAGGTGGCCACCACCGCGCTCAATACGGCACAACTCCTGGGGCTGAACCTGTCGATTCGCATGGCCCGCACGAAGGCCGAGGCGATGCAAGTGGCGGCGGCCCGCGGACCGGAGGGCCGGGCGGAGATGCCGATCGACGTGCGGCCGCGGCTGTTGTTCAACCCCGATCTGGAGAGCGCACGGTTTTTTGTGCCGGGCCTCGTGGGGATCATCCTGCAACTGGTCACGCTGTTTCTCACCTCGTTTGCCATCGTGCGCGAACGCGAGTTGGGGACGCTCGAGCAGTTGTTCGCGACGCCGATCGGCCGGTGGTCGCTGCTGGCGGGCAAGCTCGTGCCGTACGCGATCGTGGGGTTCGTGGAAACACTCATCGTGCTCACCGTGATGATTTACGTGTTCGACGTGCCGATTCGCGGCAGCGTGTGGCTGCTGTTGGGGCTGGCGATGTTGTTCATGGTGTGTTCGCTGGGGTTGGGACTGCTGGTGTCGACGGTGGCCAAGAGCCAGGTGGAGGCCGTGCAGTTCGCGTTCGTGGTGATGTTGCCCTCGGTGCTGCTGAGCGGGTTCGTGTTTCCGCGGAGCCAGATGCCGCTGCCGATTTATGCACTGTCATTTCTGATCCCGGTGACGTATTTCATCGAGATTCTGCGGGGCATCGTGCTACGCGGAGCCGGGTTCTACGATTTGCTCGGGGCCGTGGTTGGGTTGTCGGCGTGTTGCGCCGCGGTGCTGGGGCTGAGCGTGTCGCGGTTCCGCAAGCAGCTCGATTGAGCGGGGCGCCGCGGCGGCATTCGTGCGGTGCGGCCAGCTCGCAAGGGTGGCTGCCTCGCGCCGCGAAGCCTTGCCTTTCTTGCCCTGCTGATCGGCGTTGCCGTCGCTCGATGACGTGCCCCGGTCGATTCGGAAGGACAACTGTCAACGCCGCGCAGGGAGCGGCGTTGCGAGATGGCTTTCGTTCCTGGTCGCCGGCCTCGGCGGCTGGCGCGTCGTCGATTGGTTCGGAGCGCTCTGGCAACGCTGGGTCGCAGCTTCAAGTACGAGTCAACGCAGTGCATTCTTGCACTTATTCGATCGCTTCGAGCAGGAAGTCGTCAATCGCCACGGAGGCGCCTTGCTGAAGAAAGTCAACGCCAACGAGAAGAACTGTGGCATTTCTACGGCGCAATACGGTGCCGACGATTCCTGCCATGGGTCCATACTTGACGCACACGCGTTCACCTGCCGAGAGGCGACTTTCTCGACTTACAGGAGCTCCCGATTGGAGCAACTGATGTAAGTGGCGCAATTCATTGGCGAGCCGTTGCTGAGACGGCACGGGAAGCGTCTGTGTTAGTGCATCATTTGTTCTGTAAAAGGGACGCGTAGCCTTCGCTGTAGCGG
>CAYSFP010000227.1:0-8086 GCA_964430075.1 uncultured Planctomycetaceae bacterium
GTCTCGACGCCGTGGCGGCGAGACGCTGATCGACGCCACGCTGGCCACGCCGTTCAACTTGCGGCCGATCGATGCGGGCATCGACTACGTGCTCCATTCGGCCACCAAGTATCTCGCCGGCCACAACGACTTGCTCGCGGGCGTCGTGATTGGCGCCAAGGCAACGATGGAACCGGTGCGAAATCTGCGTGGCATCATGGGAGCCATCAACGGTCCGCAAAACGCCTATTTGTTGAACCGCGGGCTCAAAACCTTCGAGCTCCGCATGCAGCGGCACAATGAGAACGGACAGCAGGTCGCCGAATTCCTGGCCGGCCACCCGCGCGTCGAACGCGTCTACTACCCAGGTCTGCCAACGCATCCGTACCATGAGATCGCCCGCAAAACGATGCGCGGCTACGGCGGCCTGGTGACGTTCCTGGTGAAAGACGCCGATTGGCGCGCCACGGCGGACGTCGTCGACACGGTACGCATTCCCCGCATCGCTCCGAGCCTCGGCGGCGTCGAGTCGCTCATCGAGCAGCCGCTGGTGATGAGCTATTTCCAGATGACGCCGGAGGACCGCAAGCGGTTCGGCATCCACGACAACATGATCCGTATGAGCTGCGGCATCGAGGACGCCGCGGACCTCATCGCGGACCTCGAGCAAGCGCTCAATTCAACTGCCAGGTAAATCCGCCCCTGCACGTCGCTCTGAGCCGTCAGCCGCGATGCAACGCATCGTCGGCGCGCCGCCATGCAATTCCGCACCCGCGCCATCCACGTCGGCCAGCAGCGCGACCCGCAGACGGGCGCCGTTGTGCCGCCGCTGCATCTGGCATCAACGTTCGTGCAGCCCGGCGCCGGCGAGTGGGGTGAGTTCGACTATTCCCGCAGCGGCAATCCCACGCGGAAGGCGCTCGAAACCACGCTCGCCTCGCTCGAAGGAGGCGGTGGCGCGCTCGCGTTCGCCAGCGGCATGGCGGCCACGCACTGCGTCTTGGCGTCGCTGCAAAACGGAGAGCACGTTGTGGCGGGCGCCGACATTTATGGCGGCACCTATCGGCTGCTGCATAAGGTGACCAATCGCGCGGGCATCGGCGTGACGCTGGCCGACTCGACCGATCCCGGAAGAATCGCCGCCGCGATGACTCCCACGACGAAGCTGGTGTGGATCGAAAGCCCAGGCAATCCGCGGATGACGATTACGGACATCGCGGCATGCGCCGAGATCGCCCATCGGGGCGGCGCGTTGCTGGGGGTCGACAACACTTTTGCCACGCCCGTACTAACGCGGCCGCTAGAGCTGGGCGCCGACATCGTGATGCACTCCGCGACGAAATATCTCGGCGGCCACAGCGACTTCTTGGGCGGCGCGCTGGTCGTCCGCGATCCGGCGTTGCTGAAGGAACTGTATTTCGTGCAAAACGCAACCGGCGCGGTCATGGGACCGCTGGAGTGCTTCCTGTGCTCGCGCGGCATCAAGACACTTGAGCTGCGGGTTCGCGAGCAATCGCGCACGGCCGCGATGCTGGCGGAATGGCTCAGCAAGCACGCGCGCATTGCGCGCGTGCTCTACCCCGGACTGTCCGATCATCCCGGCCACGCCCTGGCCGCACGCCAAATGGACGGCGCGTTCGGCGCCATGCTGAGCATCGAGATCGCCGGAGATTTCGCTGCCGCGAAACGCTTTGTCGAGTCGACCAAGCTCTTCCAGTTGGCGGTCAGCCTCGGCGCCGTCGAATCGCTCATCGAGCAACCGGCCTCGATGTCGCACGCCAGCTACGATGCCGCCGACCGCGCCAAGCACGGCATCGCCGACGGCCTCGTGCGTCTCTCCGTCGGGCTCGAGGCGTTCGACGACCTGCAAGCGGATTTGGAGCAAGCCCTGGCGACACTCTGAGCGGCGCGCCACTTGCGTCTCTCCCGAGAAAACTCCACACTGGGCCCGCCCTCGCGGATCGCGGCTCGTTTTCTCGGGAGCTCACCATGCAACTCGGTTTCGTCACCGCCATCTTCGGCGACCTTTCGCTGGACGAAGTTCTCAAACACGCGGCGGACATCGGCTACGATTGCGTTGAGGTCATGTGCTGGCCCGCGGCGGGCGGCCCGTCGCGTAGGTATGGCGGAGTCTGCCATCTCGATTGCGCCGACTTCACCAAGGCAGAAGCGGACGACATTCGCGCCCTGTGCGACAAACACGGCGTCGGCATCTCCGCCCTGGGCTACTATCCCAATCCGCTCTCGCACGACGACGAGGAAGCCGACATTGCGAGGCAGCACATTCGCAAAGTCATCGACGCGGCCGTGCTCTTGGACGTGGATATCAACACGTTTATCGGCGCCAATCAACACGCGCCGCTCGACGACAACCTGCGGCGGTTCGAAGAAGTGTGGCCCGAGATCATCCGCTACGCCGAGGACCGCAACACGCGCGTCGGCATCGAAAACTGCCCGATGATGTTCGCCAAGAGCTGGCCGTTCGGCTGGAATCTGGCCCGCACGCCCGCCGTCTGGCGACGGATGTTCGAGATCATTCCCTCGGTGCACTTCGGGTTGAACTACGACCCCTCACATTTGCGGATGCAGTTGATGGATCCCATCGCGCCGATTCACGAGTTCGGCCCGCGCATCTTCCACGCTCACGCCAAGGACATGCGGATTGACCAGGCCAAGCTCGACCGCCTTGGCTCGCTCGTCCCGCCGATGGAGCGGAGCACGGCAAAGATTCCGGGGCTCGGTGACGTCGCCTGGGGAAAGTGGGTCGGCGCGCTGGCCGACGCGGGATACGACGGCCCCGTGTGCGTGGAAGTCGAGGACGAAGCGTTCGAAGGCAGTCTCGAGCGACGCCGCAAGTCGCTGGAGATCAGCTACCGCGTGCTGCGGCCGTTGATTGCTTAGGAATTGAACCTTTCACAATCCGCCAGCAGCGGTGAATTCGCTTATTGCGGAAGTCCTCCGGAACCGTCTGTCGACTAATTTCCCGCCACGTCGCGCCAACGACCGCCGCTTCGTCGAACTTGAAGCGGCGCGAATTGGTGGAAAAGTACACCACCCCGCCCGGCGTGATGCGTTCCAGCGTTGCTGCAATCAGATCCGCGTGATCTTGCTGCACGTCCCAATCCTCGTCCGTGCGTTTGCTATTGGAGAAGGTCGGCGGGTCGACGACGGCCAGATCGAACTGCGGGACGCCGCGGAGCGATGCGAGGTACTCGCGCGAATCGGCGGCGATCATGCGGTGCTGCGGGCCCGCCAGGTTGTTGAGCCGCAGATTCTCCTCGGCCCAGCGGAGATGCGCGGGCAACAGGTCGACCGTCGTTGTTTCGCTGGCGTCGCCCGCCGCTGCGTAGACGGTGAACGAGCCGGTGTAAGCGAATAGGTTAAGAAACCGCTTGCCCGCCGCGGCATCGCGGACCATGCCGCGCGTGATGCGATGATCGAGAAACAGTCCTGTGTCGATGTAGTCGGACAGATTGACTTGAAACTTGAGCCCCGCCTCCTGCACGACGCGCACGGCGCGGCGATGGTCCACCGGCTCGTACTGCGCGGCGCCGCGTTGCCGGCGCCGGCGCTTCACGAACACCAGCTCGCGCGGCGTCTCGAGCGCCTCCGCCGCGGTGCGCACCATGTGATCGAGCCAGTCGGCGTGCTCGGCGGGCGTGCGTTCGTGCGGCCGGTCGAATTCGGCAATGTGCAAGGCGTCGTCGTAGCGATCCACCACGAGGGGGATTTCGGGGATGTCGCGCTCGTAAATCCGGTAGCACGTGATGCCGCGCTTGGTCGGCCATTTGCGCAGATGCCGGCCGAGTTTGCAAAGGCGGTTGGCGAACTCTTCGGCTTGTCGCGTCGCTTCCTCATGCAGGCCGCCGAAGGCTTGCGATTTCGACCGAGATCTCTCCGGCTCCCTCCCCTCGGCGGGGAGGGCTGGGGAGGGGGGATCGCGCGGCGATGGAGCGTCATTTTCGGGGCTCCACCCCTCCCCAATCGCTGCGCGAGGGCTACCGCCCTGCGCTCGGGCGACTTCGGGTCGCCCGTGCTCGGTTGGTCCCATCCCCATCAAGGGGAGGGAACCGGAGGTTATTTTTGGAGGTTTGGGCCCGAGGAACTGGTACAGCGTGCAGGGGATGCGGCCGTTATAGAGCTTGCGGCGGCGGTCGGCTTCCTGGCCGACGAGCTGCTCCAAGTCCGGGCGGGCCGACAGGATGAAATGCGACCAGGTTTTCAATCGCCGTAGCACCCCGGGAAACGAGCGGTAGAGCTGCTCGATCTCCTCGTCGCGCCCCATCCGCATGCCGTACGGCGGGTTCGTGACCAGGCAGCCGTACCTCCGGCTGCTGGAAAGCTCAGCGAACTCGTGTTGCTGGAAATGAATATCCGCGGCGACGCCGGCGAGTTCGGCGTGATGGCGGGCGAGCTTCAGCGTCGCGGCGCTGGCGTCGGAGCCGATGATGCGTTCGGGCAAGCCAGGCTGCACGAGATCGGCAGCCTCCTCGCGCGCTAGACGCCAGGCGGCCGAAGGCACGGCGGCAAACGACTCGGCGGCGAACGCCCGGTTCCGTCCCGGCGCGATGCGACGGCCGATCAGCGCGGCCTCGATCGCAATCGTGCCCGTGCCGCAGAAGGGGTCGACAAACGGCCGTTCGGGCTTCCAGACGCTGAGCTGCACCATCGCGGCCGCAAGCGTCTCGCGCAGTTGCGCCTCCGCTGCAAGCGTGCGATAGCCGCGCTTGTGCAACCCCTCTCCGCTCGTGTCGAGGTCAATCGAGGCAACGTCGTCCACAATCGAAACTTCGACCAGCGCCGGAGGCCCGCATTCCGGCAACTCGATGCCTGGCCGGGCGCCCAGCAGTCTCTCGACGAGGGCCTTCTTCACAGTGCGCTGGCAGGCCGGCACGCTGGAAAGCTGCGATTTGAGCGAGCGGCCGCGCACAGGAATCGCCGCGTCGAGGGCGATCCATTCCTCCCACGGCAGCGCGCGCACCGTGTCGAACAGCGCATCGAAGTCTGGCGCCTCGAACGCGGCCAGCTCCACCAGCACGCGGTCGGCCGAGCGCAGCCACAGGTTGGAGCGGCAGATCGCGCTCGCGTCGCCTGAGAATGCGAGTCGACCCGGCCGCACGACCTTGGCCTCGTAGCCAAGTGATGCGAGCTCGCGCACGACGATCTTCTCGAGCCCAAATGCGCACGTCGCGATCAACTGCCATGGCGTGGCGGGCGTCATAAGCGGCACGGCGGGTTGTTCGTGCACCACAGCTTGTATCTCGTGAGGCCGCCTCCGCGGCTTACCCGCAGCTCCACGATCGCGCCGCACTTGGGGCAGTAGTCCGGTTCGACGAACGACGCCCCGCGGTCCGCGGCGCCCTGGCATGCGGCGCAGCGCGTGGCCTTGGGATTGAACTCGAGCCGCTCCGCGGCGATCGGCTCGCGGCAGATTTCACAGACGACGACCTGCTCCCACTCCCACTCGCCGGCGTCGTCGGAGCTCTCACGCACAAGCAGGCCCGTCGCCCGGCAGCGATCGCACGCCAGCCGGCGTCCGCTCGTGCGGAGCACTTCACGGACGATGTCCTCGGGCGGCTCCGGGGCGCGGCGAAACTGGCCAATCGCCCGTAGCCGACGCACGATCTCTGGCTCGCCGCACAGCGTCCACCAACCACAGGAATTGCATTCGAGTTGAATGGAGAGCATGGAGCGGCGGCGTCAGGGCGTCAGATCGATTTCACAAAGCTCTACGATTTTACCGCGACGATGCGGTTGAAGTGGAGAACCACCTCGCCGTCGACCACGCGGCGGACGCCTTCGACCAGGCACTGGGGTTCGTTCTGTTGCTCGCCGCGGCGAATGATCTCGTCGCGCGAGGTCCCCGGCGGAACTGTGAAGCTCGATTGATTGATGATTTGGTTGCCCGCGTCCAGCTCAGGCACGATGAAGTGGCACGTGGCGCCGTAGGTGAGCATCCGCGCCGCGTAGGCGTCGTGATACGGCCGCATGCCGGGAAACGCCGGCAACAGGCCGTGGTGCAGGTTGATGATTCGCCCGCCGGCGTACTTCCAGCAACTGGACGGCGGCAGCACGCGCATATAGCGGGCGAGCACGATGTAGTCGACGGCCAGCTCGTCGCAGATGGCAATCAGCCGGGCATCGTCGGCGTTGCCCTGCCCGTCGCCGATGTAGTGCCACGGCACGTCGAACTCGTCGGCGAGAGGCCGGCACGCGAGACGGTTGCCGATAAGGCACGCCGCCTCGGCCCGGATCGCTCCCGAGCGAATTGCCGCGAGCACTCCGCGGGGCGTTTCGTGGCGGTACGTCGCGCAGATTGCCAGCCGCGGTCGTCGCCGGTCGCGCGGCGGCGACCAGGTGCGGATCGACAGGCCCGTTCGCCTGGAAACCGCCGCCATCGAGTCGTTGACTTCTTCCCGGCGGGCGGCGTCGATCTCGACGCGCGTGAGCATCGAAAACAGGGCTTCCTCGTCGTGGTCGAACATCTGGATCTCGGCGATGTTCGCCCCGATTTGCGTGACGCAATGCACGATGGGATCGGCCAAGCCGCGATTGTCGGGCCCGACGGCGGTGATCACAAGTTGCATATCGATGGCTCGACGACTTGTTGGCCTGAATCTCCGGAACTGGCGAGCGTGCCGAGCGTCGGATGGCTTGGGGAGGTAGAACCATCATCGCCAGCCGTTGGCACATCGACAATGTGCCCGCTTGCGAAATCATTACAAGTGATTCATTCCGACGCGGGGCAGCAGCGAAACAAGACCCTACGCAGGCAGCGGGGATTCGCGATTTGCCCCCAGTGGGGCTGCGACCTAGGCTAGCTTGCCAGCTTTTCCTGCCGAGATCGCGCCTGCGCGGCTCGGCCGACTTTTTTGCCGCGAGAGCATGGTGCGCTGACGGCATCCTTTCCTCGTGCACGGCAGACCAAGATGGCGTCCGACGCTCAATTCCAATCCGGCGGCGGCACAGCGGTCGCGGATACGACGCCGTTCGTTCCGATCGGCAAGGCGCGCGGCGAAGCGGCGCCCAACGACCTGGAGACCCTCCTGGCGAGGATCCACGAGCTGGCGGGAGGCGAGGGGGGCGGCTCGACGGGGCCCTTGCCGAACGGCGATGCACGTAAGAGCACTGTCGTGGCCGTCAGCGCAAACACGAAATCCGCCCCCGACTCGCGATCGCGCCCCGCGTCGCAACCGGCCGTCTCGCCCGACGACGACGAGTGGCGGCCGCTGGAGCCGCAGACGCTGCGGGAAGCGGGGATCACCGACGGACAACTGGAGCACCTGGCGCTGAAGTGCCTGGGCGCGTGCGGCGATATGAGCGGCCGCGATCTTTCGGAGCAGCACGCCGTGCCGTTCCGACTGCTCGAGCCTGTGCTGCAGGCGATGAAGCTGGCCCAGCTCGTCGCGTTCCGCGGCTCGGCGCCGATGAACGACTTCGTGTACCAGTTGACCGACATTGGCCGCGAGCGGGCGAAAAAACTGGCCGAGAGCTGCAGCTACTTCGGCGCCGCGCCGGTTCCGCTGGAGACGTACTGCCGGAGCGTGACGGCGCAAAGCCTGACCAAGAAGCATCCCACGCAGCGCGACCTGGAGCGGGCATTTACGGATCTCCTGATCAACAAACACATGCTGCGCCGACTGGGACCGGCCGTCAATTCGGGCCGCGGCTTGTTCCTGTACGGCCAGCCGGGCAACGGCAAGACGAGCATCGCGGAGCGTGTGACGGCGGCGTTCGGCGACTGCATCTGGCTGCCGCGGGCGATCGTCGTGGACGGCGAGATCATGCGGGTGTACGACCCCAGCCTGCACCACGAGGCGCCGCTCAACGAGCCGACGGGCCCGCTGCAGTCGCGGCCGATCGACAAGCGCTGGGTGCGCATCCGACGGCCGACGATCGTCGTGGGCGGCGAGCTGACGATGGACGCCCTCGAGGTGTGCTCGAGCGCCGGCATCAACGTCAGCGAGGCGCCGCTGCAGATGAAGAGCAACTGCGGCACGCTGGTGATCGACGACTTCGGCCGGCAGCGGATGACGACCGACGAGCTGCTCAACCGCTGGATCGTGCCGCTGGAGAAGCGGTACGACTTCCTGCAGATGAACAACGG
>CAYSFP010000228.1:0-7941 GCA_964430075.1 uncultured Planctomycetaceae bacterium
CGCGGCCCCTCCGGGGCCAAGACGCGTGCGTCGATAGCAGATGCATCATCCTGTTCAACGCTGGGTTTGCTCGCGGGCGCGATGATTGTCAGCCCCGGCGGGGCGACTGGAGGGCTCGTTTCAGTCGCCCCGCCGGGGCTCCGGACCGACGGCCTGACTTGACCCAGCACGGGAAGTGCTGGGCTCTTGTCGCGCTGTCCCGCTGGGACGAAGACTTGTGTGGACCAACGAGGCCGATGGCCTGGGCTTTCATCTCGCCGGGCCTTCGGCCTCGGACGTGTTCTCGTTGGCGGCCATCGGCGGCGCGGGCGGCTCGCCGGTGGCAGCCAGAACCTGGCTACAGCCGCAGCTCCATCACGATGTTGCAGCGCGCGTAGACGGGATGCGGGCACGTGGAGACCGTTTCGAAGCCGTGCTTGCGGTAGAGGGCGATCGCCGGCTGCAGCACGGTGTTGGAGAGCAAGGAGATCGACGCGGCGCCCTCCTGGCAGGCCAGCTCGATGGCGGCGCGGAGGATCTCGTTGCCGTATCCTCGCCCCCGATGACTGGCGTCCACCGCCATGCGGGCGAGTTGAAACTGGGTCGGGGATTCTCTCACGAGCGCGCAAACGCCGACCACACGATCGCCTTCGACGAGGCTGAGGAGGTGGCCGCCGTCGCGAACGATCTTCAGCGGATCGGCGGCGAGTTGGCGGTCAGCCTCTTCGAGGATGAAGTGATCCGTAATCCAGGCTTCGTTCAGCCGGATGAAGTCGCGGGCGTGGCGCTCGTCGTCGATGTGGAGGGGCATGGGCTGGAAATGCGGAATGCGGAATGCGGAAATTACTTCGAGCCGGTTTCAAAACCCCTCTCCGTGCGAGGGGCGAGGTTGGGAGAGGGGCGAATTGTTCGAGCAATCTCAATCCCTCCCCTAGCCGCTGCACTTCAGGACATGCCGGAGGCGGCGCGCGTTCCGCCTATTTCCGCTTGAGGTCGCGAACGGGCGGCGCTGCGTCGAGCGTCATGACGACGATTTCCTCGCCCCGGGCGGTGCTGATGTCGTGATGCAGGCTGAGTACGTTGGCCCCGGTAGCATTTTGGATGAGTGACTCCAAAACGGGGCGCGCGGTTTCGATGAGCTGGGTGCGCACCTGCTTGAGCAGGTCGCGTCCCTTGTCGGCCGGCAACGACGTGACGAGCTGCTGTTCGGCCGCCGTCAGCACGCCTTGCAGCCGGACGACCAAGAGATCGCCGAGCAAATGGGCGCGAATGTCTTTGGGCCCGCGACCCATATACTGCTGCTCGAAGCCCGAGATCACCTCGCACACCGCGGCTTCGATCTCGCCCTGGGTTTTCATGGCCGAAACTGCAGTGGTTGTCGCGTGCCGTGCCTGCCCAGGAGCCCGCGGGGCGAGGCTTTCGGCTCTCGGTTGCCGCTACGACTCGCCGTGGCGAGCTGCCCACGATCGGCCGGAAGGAAAGGGGACGTTGGCGACGCCGGGATCATTGATCCTAGCAATTGTGCTCAGCGAGGGGAATTGACCTTGTTCCTGAGCGTGCGAGGCGTAGGATCAAAGTGTCGCTACGGTTGGCAGGCGAGCTGCCGCCGCCCGAACGCGATTGCCGTCGTCGGACGACTAATTGAAGAGCATCCCCGATTCGCGGGGCGGCTCGTTAACGAGTAAACCGACGTGGTCGAGCGCCAGAGAGGCGCTCGACCACGTCGGTTTTTTTTGTGCCTGGCGTCAACAGCTCCTGAAAGGGCCATGATTATGTTCGAGTTCGTCTGGTGGTTGGTTATTGGGTTGGCGGCCGGATTAGTGGCGCGCTTCGTCCTGCCAGGAAAGCAGTCGATGGGCCTGTTGGGCACGATGGCCCTTGGTCTGCTGGGTTCGCTGTTGGGCGGCGCCGTTTCGGCTGCGATCTATGGCTTCAACCCGCTGGAACCGGGCTTTCACCCGGCGGGCTTCGTGATGTCAGCGGTCGGAGCGCTGGTGCTGCTGGCGAGTTTTGTATCGTACTCGCGTCGTTCGGCGCGGCTGGCCAAGCCGATCTTGTGACCGTCTCCACGCCAGGACGCAGGACAACCGCGAGCGTCCAGCGCCGCTTTGGAACCGCATGGCCCGCGTCGCACCGAGGATTATGCTCATGACACTTGCCACCTTACACACGTTGGCCGGGGCGAATTTACGTATCGTCGCCGACGCCGAATACAAGCTTTGCCAGGGGCTGAGGCAGTTGTTTCCCCAATTGCAGGCCGTGCCGGCGCCTGTCCCTGCACCGGGCGCGGGGGCGACGGGGAATCGCGCAACCTCGGCCGCATGGCCCCGCCGTTTGACCATGATCGCTGCAGCGTGGGAAGGCGCGACGTAACGATGCCTTCCCTGACTTCCTTCATGGCTCAGCGCGTGGCGCGAGCGGCGCATCAATTTCAGTTGCAGCGCACCGGGACGCCGCCCGGCGCGGTGACGGTCGTGCTGAGCGACGACACGCTGGTGATCACGCTGCACGAGGCGCTCTCCGCGGCCGAGCGGGCCATGGCCCAGACGCCGGAGGGAGCGGCCCAGGTGCAGGAGTTTCACCGACAACTTTTTTTGAGCTCCGTGGGCGTGCTGCGGGATGAGATTCAGCGCATCACCGGCGTGGCCGTTCGCGAAGCGGCCGTCGAGGTCGAGACCTCCACTGGCGCCGTCCTGCACGCGTTTACCAGTGGCACGATGGTCCAGTTCTTCCAGATGGCGGGCGCTATTTCCGCGGAGGCATGGAATGCCGACGAGGCGCCACAACTCATGTAAGGAGCATCTCCATGCTGGTGTTTACGAGGAAACGCGGCGAAGCCGTCGCGATCGGTAAGCGGCACGCCATCGAGCACGCCGTGAAAGTCACCGTGCTCGAGGTCTCCGGCATGAAAGTCAAGCTGGGGTTCGAGGCGGCCGGCCAGATCTCCGTTCATCGTTGGGAAGTCTGGGAACGGATTTGCACCGAGAGCCTCGCCGCGTCGCTGCTTCCTGCCGACATGCAGAGACCGACGGATCAATGGCAGGACGACGGCGGAATTTAACGTTCGGCATTGAACGCCGCCAGGACGCGGCCCAGCAACCAACCGGAAGACCCGATGCAACAATTCACAGTGCATGTACGCCCTTTGGGAAGCCATTATCTCGTGAACGTGGAAGGTCTGGCCAACGCCACGTGGCTCTTGACCCAACTCTCACGCGATTTCGTGTTCCGCACCGCGGAACCCATTCGGCAGGATGCGCATTCGTCGCTCTGCACATTTCATATCCATTACGACGCGCGGATGCCGGTTCACCAGTTGAGGAAGCTGCTGGGCGCGATTCCCGAAGTCAAACTGGCGGCTGCGGAGCCCAGCGAACGAGCAATGGTTTGAACGGCGACGACTTGGGACGTTCCGCGCGGACCCCTGAAATATGATCTTGGAGACACGATGGAAAACGAACATGACGTTGACGTGCGATTTCTCAAGGGCCTGGGCTGGCAGATTCTCTTGAAATTCCCTCACAAATGGCACCTGTGCCACAGCGAACAAGACGCTCGCTTCATTTCTAACGGCATGCGCATTTCCGCTGCCGTCATGCGCGGGCATCACGCGGGCGAAGAAACGGCGCAGGAGTTGGACGAAGCGGCTGCGACGCTGTTTCGTAACATCGGGCCGTCCGCGGCCGGAGCGGTCCTGCAAGCGTCTTCGCAGAGCGCCCGGGGCCAGGCGATCGGCGCGCTGACGCTTTCGTGATGAGTCGCAGAGCTTCAACAGCGAGACCTGGCGCCGATGTTCGGCGCGCGACGCGGCGGGCGGCGAGCGCGCACGACTCCGTGGCGCACTGCGGCCGCTCGTGCTTTGCGCCGCGCTAACGCCACGATCGCCGGCGCCGATGGCTCGATTCGCGCCGGAATTGGCGATTTTCTTGACGCGTCGGACCGGGGCGGCTTAGGCTGGCAGATGGGGCTGCTCTGTGTTTGCGCGGGGGGAGGACTTTTCGATGCGTCGCCTGTTGATGCTCCTTGTTGCTGTAGTTGGCTTTGTCGCGACGGCGCAGGCCGCGCCGATCGAACTGGTCGACCCTTTGGATCCAGTGAACTACGTTCCCGTAACTCTGGTCGCGACGCCGCTTGACGCGGTGGAGATCTCAGTCGGCATGTCAGGCGCGACGCCCCCTTTTGAGCAAGTTATTTCTGCTACCCCCCCGGTACGACCTTCTGGCTGAACCGTGCCAACTTAAGATTTCAACCACAACTCCAAGGATGGTTTTTTGATCGCACAACGTGGTTTCAAACTGAAGGCGGATTTCTCTTCGACTTACGTCCAGAGATGGAAGCGCAGGCTATTACATTGACGCCATCAACGGAGCCCTACAACGGAGACTTGGAAGTTCCGTTTGGCTTTGTCAATCGCTTCTGGACAATCGACGACGGCACACCTCGGACCGTACTCATGCGGGCGTTCATCACGCCAGAGCCGAGCGCCGGCGCGCTAGCCGCGTGGGCGGGACTGGTTTTGGCGCCGCGCCGATCCTTCAATTCGCGGCGGACCCGCCGATTTTCTTGACGCGTCGCGTCTTGACGGTTTAGGCTCATATTGGGGCTGCATTGCGTCTACGCGGAGGAGTACTTCTTGATGCGTCGCCTATCGATGCTTTTTGTTGCTGTGGTTGGCTTTGCCGCGCCGGCGCAGGCCGCGCCGATCGAGCTGGTCGATCCGCAAGATCCGGCAAACTACGTCCCCGTGACGCTCGTGGCGACGCCGCTGGATGCACTTAAAATTACGGCGCCGCTTCCTGGGTCAATGCCCCCATACGAACTTCTATTCGCTGCGACGCCTCCTGAGACGACATTTTGGCTCAATAGGAATAATCTGAGATTTCAACCGCAACTCCGCGGCTGGTTCTTCGATCGCACAACATGGACGACGCCGACTCTTGACTTGGGACCCGAAGGCGCTGCCGATGCAATCACGCTCACGGTTTCAGCAGAGCCCTTTAATGGTGATCTTGAGGTACCACTGGGACGGGTTGATAGAATCTGGACCATCGACGCTAGCATTCCCCGAACCGTCGTTCTAAGGGCCTTCATCACGCCTGAGCCAAGCGCCGGCGCGCTAGCAGCGTGGGCGGGGCTGGTTTTGGCGCCGCGCCGATGGCTCGATTCGCGCCGGAATTGGCGATATTCTTGACGCGTCGGTCCGGGACGGCTTGGGCTAACACCTGGGGCTGCTCTGTGAGTGCGCGGAGGGAGGATTTGCGATGCACCGACTTTTGATTCTTAACGTCGCTGTGATTGGCTTTGCTGCGCAGGCTCAAGCTGCGCCGATCGAGCTGGTCGATCCGCAAGATTCGGCAAACTACGTCCCCGTGACGCTCGTGGCGACGCCGCTGGATGCGGTGCGCATCGTGACGGACTTGCCGCCACTGGATACATACGAAGCCCTCGTCTCCGCGACGCCGCCGCAGACGACGTTTTGGCTCAACCGGAGCAATTTGCGGATCCAGCCGCAACTGCGGGGCTGGTACTTCGGCTGGACCACTTGGCATACGACATCACAGAATTACCTGGATTTGCGCCCCGAAATGAACGCCGACGCCATCACGCTGACGGTGTCGACGGAACCAGTTAATGGGGACATGGAGCTGGAGAATGGAGCCGTGGATCGCTTCTGGACCGTCGATGGAGGTGCACCTAGGACGTTTCTGATGCGGGCGTTCATTACGCCAGAGCCGAGCGCCGGCGCGCTAGCCGCGTGGGCGGGACTGGTTTTGGCGCCGCGCCGATCCTTCAATTCGCGGCGGACCCGCCGATTTTCTTGACGCGTCGCGTCTTGACGGTTTAGGCTCATATTGGGGCTGCATTGCGTCTACGCGGAGGAGTACTTCTTGATGCGTCGCCTATCGATGCTTTTTGTTGCTGTGGTTGGCTTTGCCGCGCCGGCGCAGGCCGCGCCGATCGAGCTTGTCGATCCGCAAGACCCGGCGAACTACGTTCCGGTAACGCTGGTGGCCACGCCGCTGGATGCCGTTAAGATCTCCGTCGCGATGTCAGGCGCGACGCCTCCCTTTGAGCAAGTTCTTTCGGCCACCGCGCCCGAAACCACGTTTTGGTTAAATCGTGCGAACTTAAGATTTCAACCGCAACTCCGCGGATGGTTTTTCGATCGCACGACGTGGTTTCAAACGGCAGGGGGCGTTCTCTTGGACTTGCGCCCAGAAATGGGAGCACAGGCCATCACATTGACTCCATCAACGGAGCCCTTCAACGGAGACTTGGAAGTTCCATTGGGCGCCGTCAATCGTTACTGGACGATCGACGATGGCACGCCTAGGGAGATTCTCATGCGGGCGTTCATCACGCCCGAGCCGAGTGCGGGCGCGCTGGCGGTCTTGGGTTTGATCGGTCTGCCTCGTCGATATCGCCACGTTTCTCGCCCTTGAAGCAATTCTCGCTTCAGGTCTTCCACAAATAGCCGCCAATCACGGCTTTCTAGATTCGGGCCCTTGACCGTTGCAGTGTACGTGAGTATACTGAGCAAATGAATACACGCCGGCCTGTGTGGGCTGCAAGTCCTGTCCCGTTCTGTTGTTCAGAACGACATCGTTTCGTCATTTCCAAATTTGGAGGAGTTACGCAATGTCCATCTTTTCTGTCCCAGAGGGCGGTACCGGACGCGACACACTTACGGGAATCATCAAAGGTGCGGGAACATCGCCCGTTGTGCAAGCGGTCGACGGGACCGACTATATTTCGCCCGCCGCCATTCTTTCTCAAGGCATTCTCGACGGTGCAAAGTCCCGCGGCTTGATCCGCATGCACGAACCCAACGGCCTGACGTCGGCAGCCAGCAACACTGCTGCACTGCAATCGTACGCAGAAGATCTTGGTGATTGGCAAGATGCTCATCTGCCGCTGTCCTTTCAGGGCGGTGGCTATTTGTTTGACGACTCGATCGAATGGGCGGCACGCACGGGGATACCAAGTGTTCGAGGCGCGGGAGGGGAGCCAATCTGGCACCCAGAGTCGGCATATGTCGGAGCTTCACCTGGCGGTGGCCTGGTCACCCGCATGGTGTGGGGCGACACGGACTACGGCAAGGCGATGTGGGAGCTTCAGGGCCATGGCGGCGTGATCGAGGCATTTGCTTCCAGGGGAAGTATCACCTCACGTCGCAGAGCACGTTGATCAAGGACGGCGGCGGCGTGGTCGAATATCCCTACGGGGACCCCGACGGATCGCACCCGTACGAGAATCGCTGCAAATACGCCCTCACGATCGACAGCGTCGAGAACTTCGGCAGCGGCAAGCACGTCTTCCCCCGCGGCCTGTGGTGCATGCTGTTTCAGACGGCGGTGTACGTTAGCGACGATTCCGAATTTGCCAACCACGGCGACCAGTGCCACGTTCATGGCCGCACCGCGTTCTACTTCTGCGACATCGGCTTCCACTGCAACCAGGAGCAGGCGTTCTTCTGGACGTTCCACCACATCGACACGGGCTATTGCACGTGGCCGCTGCTGTACGATCGCGGCGGCAAGCTATTCGTGAACCTGCTCGACATCGCTCGGAAGTGTCGTGTCGGACTCTATATCCGCGGCAACGACTCCGGCGGCGTCGGCCCGGGCATCTTCATTCTCAACTACGTCAACATCGACGAGCTGGCCGAAAACAACGTTCTCGTATTGAGGGTCGAGCCCGCGACGGGGGCGTCCGCGGCGCGCACGTACATCAACACGCTGCACATCAACAACACGCGGGCGACGGCGGGTTGGGGCGTCGCGGATTACTCGGAAACCGGCGGGACGCTCAACGCGTCGACGGGGCAATTTCTGACGGACGACATGGAGGTCGACAAGGTCGACGTCGGCGACTACGCGTTCATTCGACCCGACGGCGATCCCTCGCCTAAATCCTAGTTAATCCACCGGCTCTGCCGGTGAGAATTGCCGAGGCTCTGCC
>CAYSFP010000229.1:0-7885 GCA_964430075.1 uncultured Planctomycetaceae bacterium
CGAACCCCAGCTTACCAGCACCCAGCAAGACTACGAATGCCTTCTTACGCCCACCCCGTTTCCCCAAACTCCGTTGGCCGTTCCTCCCCCCATGCGATAATATCAAAGAGACCGTCGACCCAGCCGGCCCCCGGAGCCATCCCGTGCGAAAGCTCACGATCCTCGGACTCTTGCTTTGCGCTGGCGCCTTGGCGACGTCCCGCCTCCAAGGCGACGGCCCAACGCCGGACTCCGCGCCGACGGCGGTCCCCGCCGCTGCGACGCCGAGGTCTGCGGGCGAGTTGCCGTACATCACGCCAGCCTGTCAGAAATCAATCGACCGCGGCATGGCCTGGCTGCTCTCGGCGATGGACGACGATGGCGCGGTCGGCGCCGACATCGGCCAGTGGCCGGACCTGAGTTGCACGGCCATCACCGGTCTTGCCCTGCTCGCCGAGGGCAACACCCCGCACGGCGGCAAGCACTCGCGCGAGCTGACGCGGTTGCTCGACGCGGTGCTCACGATGGTCGATCGCCTCCCGTCGGGGCGCCGTGAAGGCCAACCGGTCACGCTCGTACAGCGTAAGATCGGCGCCAATGCCGACCGCTTTTTCGCCGCCCTCTTCCTGAGCGAGGTGCTCGGCGAGGCGGGCGACGATGACGAAGACATCCGTAACGCACTCAACAAGCTGGTCGTCGATATATGCGGCGCCCAGGGCAAAGACGGAACCTGGGGCGATGAAAGCTGGGCGCCGGTCTTGGGCACGGTGATGGGCTGGGAATGCCTGCGGTCGAGCGCTTCCAGCGGCCTCAAGGTGGAAGCCTCCGCGGAACTTGCCGGCAAGTCGCTGCTGGAGAAGCTCAAAAGCAGCATCAACCGCGAAGAAAGCTGGATGCACGACTTCTACAAAAACGCCTCCAGCATTCGCGTGCTCTACTCCATGGGCTATCGCGACGATCCCGTCTTCGAGCAATGCCTGAAGAAGACGCTGCGGTTTGCCGAGTGGGATGATCGCCCGTTCACCGAAGCGGGCGGCGAGGAGTTTCTCGGTTTCTTCCTCGTGACCGAGTGCCTGTTGCAGGAACAAACCGGTCCCGGCACGACGTGGTATCCCACGGTGCGCGACAAGATCATGAAGGTGCAGAACGCCGACGGCAGTTGGTCGGGCCACCACTGCATCACGCACCGCACATTTTGCACCGCGGCGGCCTTGCTGAGCTTGCAGGCGCCGAACTTCTACCTGTCGATGTCGAATCTATGACGGGCGGCGCACGGCGATCGCGGGCATTGCTCGCCGTTGTGCTGGCGGCCGTGGCGGCGGTTGGGAGCGCTTCGGCCGCGCAAGGCGCCGATTTGCTTCAGGAGCGAATCGATCAGTCGCTGGAGCGCGCCGCCGCGTGGCTCCAGTCGCAGCAAGCCGACGATGGCGGCTGGCACTCGGCCGTCTACGGCCAGATGCGCGGCGGCGCCGGCAACACGGCGCACGTCGCCGCGTCGCTAGCGCGCTTGCCGCGCGCGATCCGCCTGGGGCGCCGGGCGAGCATCGACCGCGGAATCGATTTCTTACTTCGCAGCCGCGCTGACGACGGGTTCGTGCAGGCGCCCGATGCATCGTCGGACTACCCGAACTACGCGACGGCCCTGACGCTCGCCGCTCTCGCCACGCGCGGCGGCGAAGGGGGGCAGCGCGTTCCCCAACTGCGCACGTATCTCATCGCCGCACAGCAGACAGAGCGCCTGCCGTGGGAGTCCCACGACGGCAACATCGGCAGTTGGGGCCTTGTCGGCGGCGATTTGGGGGATCCGAGTTCCCAGCGCGACGGCAACCTGTCGGCGACGCGGCTGGCGATCGAAGCGCTGGCCGCCTCGGGCGGCGTACCCGAATCGACCGCGGAGCTCGCCACGCGCTACGTGTCGCGGTTGCAGAATCCCGACGGCGGATTCCGCTTTCTCCGGGCGGCGGACGATCCGCTCAACAAGGCGGGCGTGGTTGCCGGCGACGCCGCAGGCGATCGAGCCGCCCGCTCGTACGGCACAGCGACCGCCGATGGTCTCTGTGCGCTGGTTGACTGCGGCGCGTCAGCCGGCGACGCGCCGGTGCAAGCCGCGATCGCGTGGCTCAACGACCACGACGACCTGGGCGCCGTGCCCGGGTTTGTGGAAACGGACGACCCCGGCGGTCATTCATCGGCTCGGGAAGGTCTGCGATTCTACTATTACGCCGCCCTGGCCGGGGCGATGGCACGGATTCCCGACGCACCGTTTGCCCAGCGGCGCGACGCCCTGGCGGAGCATGTGATGGGGCTCCAGCGGCCCGATGGTTCGTGGGCGAACGACTTTTCGTCGATGCGCGAAGACGACCCGCTGATCGCCACGGCTTGGGCGATTGATGCCTTGTCCCGGCTGCGCCCGCGCGTTCCAACAGTACCCTAGCCTGAATCTTTCACCACGGAGTCACGGAGACCACGGAAGGAACGGCAGGGAAAGGACTGCAGACAAACCATGCCGCGCTCATCCGCTGCCGGTTTCCAGAAGAAGCATTCTTGAGATTTCTTCGTCGGTTCTCCGCGTCCTCCGTGACTCCGTGGTGAACTATCCGGGCTAGGATCCGAACGGGCGCGCACCCGGCGTGCTCCCACGCGGCCGAACGTCGACCGCGGGCGACCTGGCGGTCCGTGATCGCGGCAAATTCCCTGCGGGCGCCCGCGCGTTCATCGCCCGTCCGGCGGTCACCGGCGTCGACTCGGTCACTCCGTCCTCCCGGGCGAGCGTCGCACGTGAATCGAAGTACCAACCCCCTTCCGATTCGCGCCAGTACTGGACCTGGTTGCGCACGCCCAGGAAGGGCGATCGCATCGTCACGGCGAGCACTCGATGCCCCGACTCGTCGGCGAGCGCCTTGACGTCGATCGCGACCCGATCGCCGTCCGGTCGGTGGCGATCGACAATCGAAGCGAAGTGGCGCATCTTCCAGCGGTCGAGCTCCACGTGCTGAACCGCGTCATCCTCGACGAAGGCCAGCGGCGTGTGCTTGTTTCCGCTCAAACAAGTTGCCGTGAACCGCCGGGCCTGCGTTTCCGGCGACCCGTCGATCCATGTGCCCAGCGCGAAAGTCCCCATCAAGGCCAGCACAACGACCGGCGTTGCGGCAACGGCGACGTTGACGCGGCGCCACCGGCCGTCGGCCGTGGTCAGCCGAGCGAGAACGTTCGCGACCGCTGACGCCCGGCGCGGCGTCGGCGCCGCGTTCTTCCACAGTTCGGCGGCCTCGCTTTCGCCATGGAGACGCTGGTCGGGGCCGCGTGCGAGAGGCAAAGCGCACGACGGGCACTTCGTCTTTCGCGCTCCCAACGCCGCCGGCACGGCCCCCGACTTGCCGCAGCGCGGGCATGCATACCGGACATGAGGCATGTCCGCCAGCCGAACCACCTTGCCGCCGCGCGCTACCAGAAACTCGCATTCGCAGGACGGGCAACGAATGCCGTTCTGCAGGCTGGTCCAACCCACCAGGCCTTCCATCGCGCATTGGGGGCAGCGAATCGGCAGGCTCAGGGGATCGCCCGTGGCTGCGCCGCGCCGCGGCGACCGATGCACATCGCTGCGTCCAGTCGACATCGATGATGACCCTCCCGCGGATCGCTCAACTGGCGACGCGATTGCCGCGCGCGGGCCGTCAGAAGTCGGCCGAGTTGAGCGCTTCGCCTCCCGAACGCGTCGTCAGCGAAGCGAGCACCCACAGCGGAATGCGTTCGGAAAGGAACCGCACGGATCCGTCCGCAAAAGCGAAGTTGGCGCCGGAACTGTGGAAGCTGTAGTAGAGATGGCCCCATTCGTTGGAGTTGTTGATTTTCATCGTCCCGGGAATCGCGTCGAGTCCCCGAGCGCTGGAAACGCACCAATTGATTCTCTGCCCGATGGCGTAAGGATTGTCGTTGGTGGCCCAAGCGCCGCCGCGCGCCCGCGCGCAATTCGCATCGCCGCGACTGGCATTGGCCGGCTTCATCGTGCGCCCGCGCCAGACGTCCTCGCGTCCCGCGCATTCACCCATCAAGATGGTGTTCGACGTGCCGTCGGTCACGCCTGCCAGGCTGGGATGCCGTTCGCGGCCGCGAGCCAGGTCGATGCGCGGGTCCCCGTCGATCGTCGTCGTCCACGACGGGAGCGTGCCCGCGCCGAACGGCTGCAACACGCCCGCGAGAACAACGTTGCTGGCGGCGGTGGTCCCGGGCGGAAACCCGGGAATGGCCGACCCCAGAGGCAAGTTCGTGGGCAGTTCCGTGAGGATGTTGCTATGCACCCCCTCGGGGGCGAAGTAATCGCCGCACGCCCCGATCTTATGACCGACCGGCCCGTCGTCTTTGAATTGCGTTCGTTCCTGAATGGGCGACGAGGGGCACAGCAAGACTTCGATATGCTTTTGCACCGTGATGCCGTTGGGGACCGCGGTGGCGACGGGCGCGGGAATGTACGTCCCCGAGTTGGCGGGGTCTTCGATGTATTCGCTTTGGATTCGCCACCAATCCTGGCTCAAGTCGTAGTTGGCGCCGCTGACGATATTGGCCTGCTCCAGGTAGGGTAGCAGGTCGGGAGCCCAGCTTCTCGCGGCGCCGTCGCCTTCGACGCGTTTAGAAAAGGGCAGGTGTTTTTCGGCGCTTTCATAATTGTGAAACGCCAGGCCGACTTGCTTGAGGTTGTTCTGGCACGAGGAACGCTTCGCCGCCTCGCGCGCCGATTGGACCGCGGGGAGCAGCAGGGCGATCAAGAGCCCGATGATGGCGATCGCAACCAATAGCTCAACGAGCGTGAAAGCGCGCGCAAGGGCGTTGCTTCGAACTTGGTATGTCATGGCAAATCTTCCTTTCCGCGGGGGAGGGAGAGGGGGCCGTCGGCACATTGATGTCACAGCCCAAGGCAACCCATGATCGAGCGTTCGCTGATGCCGTTCAATCCAGCGGCGGTGGCGGTAATTTCGTCGCCATGTCGACTTGCGCGATATTGCTAGCAGGGCGCCTTGTCGATTCTTGCGTCACAAGTCGTTATCTTGACGTCATGCGCTGGCCCCTTCGAAACCAGATCATGGCGCCGCTACTGGCAGTGGCGCTCGCGAGCCTCTCAGCCGTTGGCGTTCTCCACGCCTGGCTGGCGGCCAATCAAACGAGAGCCCGGATCGAGACCCAACTGCGTGGCGTCGTCGCGGTTCTTACGACTTCCAATTTTCCGCTCACAGCGCCTGTGCTCCTCAAAATGAGCGAGTTGTCCAGTGCAGAGTTCGTGCTGACCGATCAGCAAGGCGAGGTCGTCGCGTCGAGCCTCGCAGTGCCTCCGCTACGCTTGGCTCAAACCGCTCTTGTCAATTGGCCGCACGACATCTTGCTTGGCACGGTCCTGGAATCGTCGGGACGCGATTATTTTCACACGGGCGTATCGCTGAGCTCTCGCAGCGGCGGCGCCGAGGGACGGGCCCTCCATGTGCTGTTCCCGCGCGACGAGTATCGGCGGTCGTGGCGGCGGGCCTTTGTCCCGCCGCTGACGGTTGGTATTGCAGCAGTTGGCGCTGCCGCCCTGGCGGCGCGCGTGTTGGCCAGCCGCATCAGCCGGGCCACGACCGGGCTAGGCAACGAAGTTCAGCGACTGGCCCGCGGCGACTTTAGCGCCATACCGCTTCCGCACACGAACGACGAGATTCGCGACCTGGCGCAGGCGATCAATCGCACAGCCTCGATGCTGGCGGCTTATGAGCAGGAGGTTCGGCGCACCGAGCAGATGCGAACCATAGCTCGTCTCGGCGCGAGCCTGGCGCACGAGATGCGCAACGCGGCCACGGGCTGCCGTATTGCCATCGATTTGCATGCCGAGTCGTGCGATGCGGCTCCCGACGAGGAAAGCCTGGCGGTCGCGCGCCGCCAACTCCAGCTCATGGAAACGCAATTGCAAAGATTCATGCAGCTCGGCAGACCGCTTGCTGGCGTCGAACATGGCGACGTGGATCTCGCTCAGCTTGTGAAAGATCTCTTGCCGTTGGCTCGTCCTGCGGCAAGCCATGCTCGCGTCCAACTCGTGGTCCGCGTCGATGAGACAGTTCCGCTTCTGAAAGGCGACGCCGACGGGCTTCGCCAAATCGCGCTCAACCTCATGCTCAACGCGATCGAAGCTGCGGCCCAGGAAACCTCTCAGCGGCGCGTGGACGTTGGAATTGAGCGCGCCGGCGACGATGCCGTCGCGCTGATTGTCAGCGACACCGGCCCAGGGCCGCCCGAGGCGACTGCTCGGTCGATCTTCGAGCCGTTTATCACAACGAAGGCTGAAGGCGCGGGCCTCGGATTGGCTGTCGCCAAGCAAATCGTCGACGCCCACAAAGGGGCCATCGCATGGACTCGAGAAGGCGGCGTCACGCAGTTTCGCGTCGTACTGCCTGCACATCATTGGGAGCCGTCGTATGCCTAGGATCCTCGTGGTCGATGACGAGCCATCCATTTGCTGGGGGCTCGAACGATTGGCGCGGTCGATGGGCCACCGCGTCGACTCGGCCTCCTCGGCCGAACATGGCTTGGCTCTCGCAGCAGCCGTCCGACCCGACCTGGTGCTGCTCGACGTACGTCTGCCCGGCATGGATGGGCTCACCGCGATCGACGCCTTTCGTCAGCGCATCGGCGATGCGCCAATCATTGTGATGACTGCGTTTGGCGATCTGTCGACGGCCGTCACCGCCGTGGAGAGCGATGTCGCGGAATACATTGTCAAACCGTTCGATTTGGCGGAAATCCGGGCGGCCATCGAGCGCGGCCTGCGGCAGCGTGTTCCAGTCGCCGAAGCGCAATTTCCCGTCGACGCGGCGGGCCGGATGATTGGACAGTCGTCGGCGATGCGCGCCGTCTTCAAACAGGTGGCGCTAGCCGCCAAGTCGGATGCATGCGTGTTAATCAGCGGAGAGTGCGGCGTTGGCAAGGAATTGGCGGCGCGAGCCATTCACAAACACAGCGACCGCTGCGGTGGACGGTTCGTCGTCGTGGACGCCGCGGCGCTCGACGCGTCATCGGCGGAGGCGGAGCTTTTCGGTCAGGTTGGGGCTGCCGGCGCGGCACGCACCGGGTTAACGTCGCTCGCCGATCGCGGCACGCTCTTCATCGACGGCGTTGGCGCCTTGCCTGCAGCGCTGCAGGCCAAGCTGATTCGCGTCATCGAGCAGAACGAGGTCCTGCCAATCGGCGGCGACGTCCCTGGACCGGTGAATCTTCGCGTCGTGTCCGCAACCAGCGAGGATTTGAGAGAGCGCATCGATGCAGGAACCTTCCGACGAGACTTGTATTTTCGACTGGCGGCTTTCTCCATCGACCTCCCGCCGTTGCGCCAGCGCCGCGACGACATCCCGCTGTTGGCCCAGTGGTTTGCAAGTCAGTTGGGAGCCGAGGCAGCCGCTCTTACGGACGACGCCTTGGCGGAGCTTCTGTCGCGTCCGTGGCATGGCAACGTGCGCGAGCTGCGCGGCGTGATGGAACACGCGCTGGTCGTGGCGCGGACCGGCCCCATCCTGCCGCGTCACTTTCCCGTTCCGCTGAACGCCCCCCTCCGGAGACCGATCGCGGGGCAGGCCCTGAATTCGAGTTCACTGGCACATGCCGTGGAGGACCTCGCGAACACGTTGTTGGACGATCCCGCCACGACCGGCGATGTGTACGACCGTTTCCTAGAGCAAGTCGAGCCGACGTTGTTCGCCGCGGCCCTCGGCCGCACCGGCAATCGGTGCGCCCCGGCAGCCCGCAGCCTGGGCCTGCATCGTACGACCTTGCGCCGCAAGCTCGATCGATACCATCTCGGCGACGCCGATCTCCGCGGCGAGAGTCCGTCGGGCGCCTAGTACTACAGCGCTGAGTCGGATTGATGCCTGCAATGCCAGCAGCCGACGAC
>CAYSFP010000230.1:0-7845 GCA_964430075.1 uncultured Planctomycetaceae bacterium
TTGATCGCTACGTTTTTGACGACAACCGTCAGCCCGTGGCGAACGGCGTCATTCCGGTCGGCATCGGCCCTACTGGCGTGGCCTTCACGCCGGATGGAGAAATGTTCGTTTCGCACCAAACCTCTACCGGCTTGTTGCGGTTTCTCTTTGACGACCAGCGGAACGCCATTCCGAACGGTCAAGTGTCGACCGGACCGCTTGGCCAGATCGCATTCGTCCCCTTGTCGATTCTGCCGCCGCCCACGCCCACGCCGCCGCTGGCTACGTTTCTGCATTTGGATTTCAACGCCCCGTCGGCAGGCAGCGGAGGCGTGAATGACGTCAACGGCCTGGCCACCGGCTTCACGCACTGGCTTCCGGCACGGGCGGCTCGATTCCGCGCAACGATCCGAATCTCAATCTGCAATCGGCGCTGGGACGGCTGTCATTCACGTCGCAACGAGCCGACATCAGCCAACTGAACGGCTTCGGCCGGAACCTCGACAATCTGGACGCACCTGGAGTCTTGCTTACCGATATGGCGGGAAGGGACTTTAAGATTACGGCGAAGTTCGACGACATCGACGTTCCCGGGCTCTCCGATCAACTGCTTCTCTATGTCGGCACAAGCGCCGACAAGGTCGTGCGCGGCGGGTTCCACGAAAATCAGACCTTAGATCCGTCGGGCGGAACGGGGCAGTTTATCCTTGTCGGCAACACCGGCGCGACTGGTTTTGGCTTTCCTCAGGGTGATGAATTGGGGACATTCGAGATCGGCGACGACATTACCCTCTCGTTGTCCCGCACCGGCGGACTGTGGAGCATGGAATGGCAAAACCTCTCGAATCCCTCTGGAAGCGGCGGCGTTTCGGGTATCTCCATTCCTTGGCTCGATGCCGAGTCTGATCTCTATGTCGGCTTGATGCACCTGGACGCCCGCAATTTTGAGTCGCAGACGGCGAAGATCGACTATTTCCAAGTCGAGCTCGGCGGGCTCGTCCCGATTCCCGAGCCGTCGTCATTGGCCCTGTTCGCGTTGGCAGGCGTTGCGCTGCGGCCGAGGAAGAGATCGGGCGTCGATACGTGAGCTAGGTGAGGGGCGGCTGCACCATGCACTCGCCGAAATTTCCCCTATGACGTACCGGGATGCCCGCCGTCGCCTCATCCCTGCGGGATGACGACCCATCGGCTCGTCGTCCGTTGCGCCAACGCGCCGCCCGCCGACGATCACAGAACCCGGCAGGGTTCCCAGCCATTAGCCGGGGGTCGAGCATCGCTCGACCCCCGGTGTGAATCTGCTGCGACGCCCTCCGGGGTCGGTTGGCTCATTCGATTCCGAACCCGGGGGTCGCGCCCGACGCGACCCCCGGCTAATGGCTGGGAACCCTCCGGGTTCAGTCGAAGCCCGCCTGGCCCGCGATTCATTTCTGCTGCGTACGCTCGCCAAGCTCGCCGAAATGCAGAAATACTGCTCTACTGAGTGCATGAGGGAGAAGGTTACCATCAACGACCGTGGCGTCATCACCATCCCCGTCCGGTTGCGGGAGGCCTTCGGCCTCAAGCCGGATGACGAGCTGATTGCCGAGTCGGTCGTCGAAGGCATCTTGCTGCGACCGTCGATCAGCGTGCCGGTGGAAATGTACACCGAAGGGCGGATCGCCGAGTTTGCCTCGGACGAGGAAGCGCTCGGCAAGCTGCTCCCCCCGCGAGCCGTAACCGATGCGGGTCTTCTTTAACGTCAACGTGCTCTTCTCGGCCTCCAACGCCCAGAGCAACGTCCGTCGGCTTGTCGAGCTCGTCTTCCGCGAACATACGGTGGTGACGAGCGACTTCGCTTGGGAAGAAGCGCGGCGGAACGTCGAGGTGAGGCGGCCCGATTGGTTGGACGGCTTCGCCGCCATGGCGGGCCGAATCGAGGTGGTTTCGTCCGTCCTCGTCAACCTTCCGGTCGAGCTTGAGGAGAAGGATCGGCCCATCCTCTGCGCCGCGATCCGTTCCGGCTGCGTGCTGTTGGCAACCGGCGACCGTAAGCATTTTGGTCACTTGTACGGCCAATCCGTCGCAGGGGTCACGGTGGTCACATTGCTCGAACTTGCTCAACGGCTGGCGTGATTGGGTTCACCTGGCTCGACCGGTGCTCGCAATCGCCCACGACGTTCGGACAGCACGGGCGGCGAGCCTCTTTGGACAAGCGCGGCGAGAGAGGGGGCCTGTACCAATTCGTATCACGCGACAACGACGGGCGGGGAGCGAGTATTCTGGAGTGCGCGGAGGGGCCTTGGGGGCTCGTAGGATCACAAGCGCGAGGGCGTGCAACTCGTGAATGACGGCGCCGACTATCGATTGCTATTGGTCGAAGACGACCGCGAGCTCGCCTCGATGGTCACGGACTACCTGCGCCCCCACGGGTTTCACGTGGAGACCGTGGCCCGGGGCGACGAGGCCGTCGCGCGGATCAGCGGCGACCAGCCGGACGTTGTGGTGCTCGACGTGAACCTGCCGGGCATGGACGGTTTTGCCGTGTGCCGGCAGGCGCGGCCGTTATACTCCGGACCGATTCTCATTCTCACGGCGCGGGCCGAGGAAGTGGACGAGGTGGTCGGGCTCGAGGTCGGCGCCGACGACTATCTTTCAAAGCCCATCCGGCCGCGGGCGTTTTTGGCGCGGCTGCGGGTGCATTTGCGAAAGGCCCAAGCGGGCGATGCGGCGGACGAGCGGTTGACGATCGGCGATCTGGAGGTCGACGCGGGCCGCCGCGTGGTCACGCTCGCGCGGCAGCCCCTTGACCTGACAACCGCGGAGTTCGACTTGTTGTGGCTGTTGGCGCAGAACGCCGGCAAGCCCTTGAGCCGGCGGACGCTCAGCGAGACGTTACTGGGCTTGCCGCACGATGGCATGGATCGTTCGATCGACCTGCGCGTTTCCCGTCTGCGGCGCAAGCTGGGCGACGATCCGGCGGCGCCGCAGCGCGTCAAATCGGTGCGGGGCGTCGGCTATATGCTGGCGAAGGACCCATGACGCGGCTGTTTGTGCGGTTCTACGTGGGCGTGCTGCTGATCTTGTTGGCGGCGTGGGGCATCGAGGCCATGTTTTGGAGAATGAAGGCCGATGACGGCGCCCGGCCGTTGGAAGCCGCCTTTGCCGGCGGATTGCGCTCGGCCCGCAAGCTGTACGAATCGTCGGATAAGCCGCCCGAGGAGGCCCTCAAGGACGTGCAGGCGCGATTCGAGTTTCCCTTGCGCGTCGTGAGCATCGCAGAACTGCCGGAACGTGCGCGGAAAGACGTTGACGCCGGCCACGACGTGATCTTCGCGGGCGACAACGACTTTGCGCTGGCCATCGTCTTGTCCGACGGGCGGCATGCGTTGCGGTATGGTCCCATGATCGGACCGCAAGGCCCCAGCCAAACGGCCGAGCTGCTGCGCTGGGGCGTCCTTTTGCTGACAGTGGCCGCGGCGATCGCCGTGCTTTTGAGGCCGGTCGCCAAACAGTTGCGTTTGCTAGAACGGGCGGCGACGACGATTGCGGGGGGCGACTTCAGCACGCGTGTGGACGAGCGGCGCGTCTCGTCGGCGCGTCCGCTGGCCCGGGCGTTCAACGACATGGCGGGGCGGACCGAGTCGCTCCTGCGCGGCCAGCGCGAGATGCTGCAGGCCGTGTCTCACGAGCTGCGCACGCCGCTGGCGCGGATCCATTTTGCGATCGACCTGCTGCGCGAAGACCCCGAGGGACGCGAGCTGGCCGGCCGATTGGATTCGCTGGAGCTTGCGGCGGACGAGATGGACCACCTTGTAGGCGAGCTGCTGCACTACGTGCGGTGGGAGTCGACCCCTGTGCAGCGGGAGCAGCTCGACGCGCCGGCGCTCGTCGAGCAGATTCTGGAACGCTGTGCGTCGCTGCATCCTCGGAAGGATTTTGTGCTTGCCAATGGCCGCGTGCGACCGGCGGAGCTGGCGGTCTCGTGGGATCGTCGCGCGATGGAGCGAGCGCTGGGCAACGTGATCGGCAACGCGGCGCGGTTTGCTCGCAGCCAGGTCGAGGTGCAGGTAGCGCCGTCGCCCGCGGGCGTGACGATCGACGTCGACGACGACGGGCCCGGCATTCCGCCCGAGGATCGGGAGCGGGTGTTCGAACCGTTCGTCCGGCTCGAAGAGGGCGGCCGCGGCGCGGGCTTGGGATTGGCCCTGGTGCGGCGCATCGTGAGCCATCTCGGCGGGACGGCGACGGTGGCGGACAGCCCGCTGGGCGGGTGCCGCATTCATCTGGAAGTGCCGGCGGATCATTGATCGGCGCGAGCGTCGTGGCGCAGCTCGTGTGAAAGCCACCGGCTCTGCCGGTGGACTGCTGGCTGCCTCCACGGCCGTCCAACGACAGAGCCGGTGGCTTTTATTGCGGACGGGCGCCGAGGGCTTCGCTACAAACCGTTACAGTTTGTTACCGAAGATGCGCAGAAGCGCGGCGATTGCCGTTGCTATGTTGGATCGCAGTTGCGGATGACGTGCATCGCTGCCCCGATGCGAGCGGAGTCCGCGAGGAGCGGCTTCGGCGCCGAAGTTCCACGACATTCCTTCGCGCCGAAGCGCTCCTCGTTCTGGTGGGCTGCGGACAGGATTCGCGCAATGACGGCGGCGTTGCGGCGACCTAGTTACAAGGTCAACCAAGGCCCAGGGACGCCTCTTCGCGGCGAAGTACTCTACACCACCCTCTTCTCGCGGAGAGGCTCCCTGGCCTGTCTAATTCACTGAAATCATGACGGCGCTCCGACACAATTTGAGAACCACGGATGACACGGATTTCACGGATTGGCGTTGATGTGTTGAGAACGTTTGGGCGGCAAGCGATCGCCCTGCGCGGCCAAGCGTGCCTGCATCCAAGAAATCCGTGTCATCCGTGACATCCGTGGTTTCAACCTGATACTGAAGGATGAATCGAGTGGCGACGAATTCCTTTCGTTTTTGGCCGGCGCCTTTCGCGGCAACGTTGTGCGCGGCGCTCGTCGCCTTCTTGGCGCCGGAGGGGAGCCGGGCGGTTGCGGACGATGGCGATCATCCGTTCGCCCACGACGTGATCTGGCCGGTCCACATCGAGATCTCCGCCGAGGAGTATGCCGCGATACAGCCTCGCGGCCGCGGGGGTTTTCCGGGATTCGGCTGGAACCGGCCTGCGGAGCCGCCGCCGGCTGCAATCGACGATGATCGCGAACTGCACCGCAACACGTTTGGCGTCGATCTGCCGTGGGCGACGGGCGCCGTCACGATCGACGGCCAGCGGTTTGCCAACGTAGGCATTCGCTACAAGGGCAACGGCACAATCATGGATGCGCGGGAGAGCATCAAAAAGTCCATCAAGGTGGATCTGGACCGCTTCGGCGGCGAAGAGAAATTTCGGGGCCAGAAAACAATTAACCTGCACTGTGGCGTGACCGATCCCACCAAGAGCCGCGAGACGCTGGGTTACGGCTTGTACCGGCAGGCCGGCGTGCCCGCGCCGCGCACGGCCCTGTCCGAGGTGCGGCTGACGGTTCCGGGGAAGTTCGACAACGAGCTGCTGGGCGTTTACACGCTGGTCGAGCAGGTGGGCGACAAGTTTTTGCGCGAACATTTCGGGACGGACGAAGGGCTGCTGATGAAGCCCGAGGGGGTGCGCGACTTCGAGGACCTCGGCGCGTACTGGCCCGCATACGAACCGCGCTATCAGCCGAAGCGCGAGGCGACCGAGGCGGAGGCGGAGCGGGTGATCGCGCTGGTGAAGCTGATTCACGACGCGGACGACGCCGAGTTTGCGCGCGACATACGCGGGTTTCTCGACGTGGATGCGTACCTGCGGTTCCTGGCGGTGACGGCATATCTGGCCAACTCGGACAGCTTCTTCGTGCTGGGGCACAACTACAACCTGTATCTCCATCCGACGACGGGGCAGTTTCATTTCATTCCGTGGGATCTCGACCGCGCGTTTGGGAACTTTTTCATGTTCGGTTCGCACGAGCAGCAGATGGATTTGAGCCTGACGCATCCCTATCCGGGAACGCATCGGCTCTCCGAGCGGCTGCTGGCGATTTCCGAGGTGAGCAAGCGATACCAGGCGCTCTTGCGGGAGCTGGCCGAGGAGTGCTTTGCGAAAGAGCGGCTGCTGGCGGAGATTGTGGCGCTCGAGGACGCGACGCGGGAGTTGATGGCTCGCGAGAAGGACGCCGCAGACGCCCGCGGGGAGGGACGGCGCGAAGGCCGCGGCGGCGAACGGTTTGGTCCGCCGCCGGGGTTCGGGGCGCCGCCCGATTTGCGCGTGTTCGTCGAGGCGCGGTCGGAGTCGATCGCGGCGCAGCTTGAGGGGACGTCGACGGGGTATGTGCCAACCGGGGGATGGGGGCCGCCGGGCGGGGCGAGGGGATTTCCTCCGCCGAGGGAGCCCGGCGGGTCGCCGTAGTGCATCCTTGATGATAGGCCGAGTACCCGGGGCTGCCCCCCTCCCCTAGCCCCTCCCCGTCGAGGGGAGGGGGACGGAGGGTTCAATATCCGAGAGGCCCGCGGCGAGACGAGCGAGTCCTTGCTCGAACGCGTCGGTCGGGCCGCCGAGGCCGATGCGGATGTGGGCGGCCCACTGCGGGCCGAAGAAGGCGCCGGGGACGACGAGCACGCCGTGCTGTTCGTCGAGCGATCGGACGACGGGGCCGCTGTCGTTTGAGTTGGCGAGCCGCGGGAAGGCGATGCAGCCGTGCGGGGGTATGTCGCCGGCAAGCAGGCCGCGGGCGCTGATGTCGGCGAGCCAGGCGGCGAACACCGCGCGGTTGCGCGCGAGGTGCGCGTGGCTGTCGGCGCGCCAGCGGTCGATATGATCGAAGGCCGCCGCCGAGAGCGACTCGAGCAGCTTCGAGCCGATGTTCTCGAAGAGCACCCAATCGGCGAGCGCGCCGGGATATGCGCGGAGGTCGATCGTAATCCAGCCGCAGCGGAGGTCGCCCAGACCGTGGGCCTTGGTGAGGCTGGCCAGCGTGATGATCCGCTCATGGAGGGCCGCGTGTGAGACGCCGGGCGTAGGCAGCAGGTCGGCGAAGGTTTCGTCGAGGATCAGCCAGGCGTGCGGGGCACGCTGGTACATGATCGCGGCGATGCGGGCGACCGACTCGGCGTCGAGCCAATCGCCGGTGGGGTTGTGCGGGTTGGATAGCACAATTACTGTGGCGCGCGGCGCGGCGGCGAGAGCGCGGTCGATGCGGTCGACGAAATCGACGCCGGGCCAGCGCTCGATGAACTGCGGCTCGAGGCCGAAGCGGCGAGGAACGAGTACGAGCGGCTCGTAATAGGGCGTCTCGCTCAGGAATTGCCCGTCGGCGCCGCGGCCGGCCCAGAGCATCTCGGCGACGAGGCGGAAGGCGTCGCTGGCGCCGAGGGTGAGCAGAATCTCGCGCTCGTTCGGCACACCGAACGCGGCGCGGATCGCATCCTTCAGCGCGTCGAGGCCGAACATGTGCGAGCCGGTCTTCCATCGCTCGACCAGCGCGGGATCGCCCGCGGTGAGCGTGGTTTCCAGCCACGCGGCGGAGCTGGCGACGTGCATGGCGGAGGACGCGAGGTTGATCACGTCGCGGCCGGGGAGTTCGCGGTAGCGCTCTTTGAGCCAAGCGAGGTATTGCATGGTGAGGCTCGCGAGCCATGCTGGCCCTGCGACAAGAGAGGTCTTACATTGGGCGGGGTTGAGGGTTCGGGGTTCAGAAAGGGGGTAGCCCCCGGCGCAAGCCGGGGGTTGGCGGCGGTGAAACCCCCGGCTTGCGCCGGGGGCTGTTTCTTTCCTGAACCCTGAACCCTGAACCCTGAACCCCAGCCCTTTAAAGCTGTCATAGCTAGCAGCGTTGAGGGGGGCTGATCATTG
>CAYSFP010000231.1:0-7797 GCA_964430075.1 uncultured Planctomycetaceae bacterium
AGGGCCATGTCGCGGGGCATGCCCTCGGGGTAGCGGTTGATCACATCCTCGAGCGAGGCGCCGCTGACGTACTCCATGACGACCCAGCGATCGTCGTGCTCGTCGGTGCGGATATCGTAAACGTCGATCAGGTTGGGGTGCTTCAGGTTGAGGCAGTGCGTCACCCCGCGGAGCTCGATCTCGAGGTTGCGGCGAATGAGCTTCAGCGCGACTTCCTTGCCCGCGTCGCTGACGGCGAAGTACACCTCGCCGAACCCGCCGCGGCCGACGCCGCGTTTGATCGTGTAGCCCTCCAGCGGCCGGGACCCGCTTGCGTGCTGAAAACGCATCGGGCTCTTGCGCTGGTCTTGCTCGAGTTCCGCGGGAGAGGTGTTCATTTCCAGGAGTGCGGGCATGGCGTGGAACTTTCGGGCGCCGGATTCGGATTTACCACAGAGGACACAGAGAGCACAGAGCGGGAAAAGCCAAGACTCAAAGACGGCTGTTATCCCCCATTTCGCTCTGCAGAACGAACCATTGCCGTGGCCTATTCCTTCTCCGTGTCCTCTGTGCCCTCCGTGGTAAATCCGAATTGTTGAACGCAACAATATTGTAGCTGGGGTCTCCAGCCACTTTCAGATCTCCTCCAAACTCAACGCAAACTCCTCGCTCTCGATCCGGCAATCGGGGCCGACGGCGGCCTGGCCGACGCAGGTTTGGCCGTTGACTTCCAGCGGCGCCTGCGTGCGGCACATCAAATCCTGGCCCCGGCGGAACAGCACCAGGTCGCTCGTCCAATCGGGGCAGCACACGTGGCTGTGCGACTGCGGGCCCAGGATGCAGCTTTCCGACATCAGGATGATGCCGTCCACCGCAGGTTCGGTCTTGTGGTGCGACAAAATTTCCAGCACGGCCGTGTTGCTCAGGGCATGCGGCTTGCGGAACCGCAGCTCGACGGACTCGCCCAACTTGATCGTGCTCTTGTCGCGGAGCACGACGCTGTCGGTCACGCTGGCGCCGTCGACTTGCGTGCGCTGCAGCGGCGTGAGCACGTAGGACTCGCCCTCGCGGCGAATGACGGCATGGCGCCGCGACAGGTCGGCCAGCAGCGGCACGTCGACCGTGCCGTCGGCCGAGGGCTGACCGAGCACGATTTCGTCGCCGAGGCACAACAGATAGCCGCCAACGGCGTCGATCCACGCCACGAGGCGTTTGCCGGGGGTACGATCGGTCACGGTATCCGCCTTCGCATTGCGGGCGTGGGCGTGCGTATCGGCCAGGGCCTGCAGGGCGCCGAAGCCGCGCGGCGATCGCGCGCCGGGACGATACGCCTGGGTGACTTGCATGCCGACGGCGGACCACGCGCGGCGCCGAGCCTGCCGGGCCGCGGAGTGCTGCGGGGCTAATTCTAGCACGGCGTCGGCCACTTCGAGCACATGGCTCCAGTCGGCCGCGGCGACGGCGCGGTGGAGCTGCGCGTCGAGCTCCACGAGGCGCGGGGCGCTTTCGCGGAGCTTCTCGATGCGGCGGTGCAGCTCGTCGACGACGGCTTGGCCGGTTTCGATCGGCACGAGCCGGGCGGCGCGCTGGAGCGATTCCACCGCGGCGGCGTGCTCGCCTTTGTCGGCACGCTGATGGGCATTGTCGATATGTTGGGCGATCATTTGCCATGCGCGGCGATCGTTGCCGCCCAGATTCCGTTGGTCCAGCCGGTCCAGTTCTCGCATGGCCGCCACGGCGTCGCCGCTGGCCAGCAGGGCAATCGCGCGGCTCAGGCCTTCGGCGGCCTGGCGGCCACGCACTTCAGCGATGTTCGCTTCCGTGGCGCCGAGCCGGGCCGCCTGCTTGAGATCGCTCCAGCCGGCCTGGCTTTGGCCGTTGGCGAGCCGCGTGCGGGCCCGCTCGACCAGGCGCTGGGCCAGGTCCTGCGAAAGCTGCTTGGCCGGATAGAACTCCCGCAGCTCATCGCCGGCGAGCATCGCGGCGGCCTCGTCCCAGCGACCGTCCGCAACGGCCCGGCGAGCAGTTCGCAGTTGAAGGCGCCAAGCGGGGAACATGGGGTGATCCAGAGAGGCTATCGGCTGTCGGCCAGAAGCACTTTCTTGGGCCAACGATCATCGTGAGGTATGACTGCCGGCCGTCGGCTGATCTGCAATCGGCCAGAAGGCGATCCCTCTGGCCGACAGCCGATAGCCGACGGCCGACAGCCCGCGCTTTAGTGCGCGTAGCTCGCCGTGGCGACTTCCGCGTCGTGCCGGCCGTCGTGGTCGGCGTCGACGTTCAAGCCGAAGTACTCGGCGACCTGTTGCGTCACGTCATCGGTTTCGGACTCATGAAGCGGAATCTCGTCCGTGAAGTTCGTGTCGGCATTGGCCAGCTTGGCATCGACCTCGAGCCGCGTGCGGATGTCGGCCATCAGCTCCTTGCAGCGGGCGAGCTGGCTGTCGTCGAACTGGAAGTCGCTCGAGGCTTCGGCCACCTGCACGAGCTTCAGCTTCGCTTCGAGGTTTTCGACCTCAACCTGCAGTTGCCGCTGGGCGCTCATCATGGCGGTGAGCTTCTGGCGGGCGGCTTCCAGATTGCGGCTGCGGGCGTCGCGCATCTGGCGAAGGCTGTCCAGCGTGGCGTCGGCCGTCTTGTAGCGGTTGAAGCGGCGGGCCAGGTCGCTCTTCACCTCGTCGGAGGTGTAGCTGTGGCCGGCGTAGCGGAAGGTGCGGCGCCCCGTATCCAGGTCGGACTGCAATTGCAGGATTTCCTCCTTGTCCTTGCTGGCCTTGCCTTCGGCTTCGGCGATCCGCTTCTCGATCTCGCCGACTTCGACCTCTTCCTTGGCGATGACGTGCATCGAGCGGCGGATTTCCGGCTCGAGGTCCTTCACCATGTTCCGGGCCCGATCAATCTGGAACTCCATGGGGACGCTGTCTTTCACGGACTCGGTCGTGCGGCGGTAGGCCGTGGAGACGTAGCTGGACATGCCGGACTTCACGGTGACCAGCCCCAGTCCCATAACCCCCAAACCAACAATGACAAGTTTCTTCAACATGGCTTTCGCCCTCCGCGGATGGGCCCGAGATGCATGCTCAGGCAGGCTTCGAGAAATATTCTGTCGCGACAAGCTTGTCCGCGGGCCCTATAGCCCACCGGGATGTCGTGCTACCAAGGATTTCGCGGCCCGGGGGGCGATCTTGGCGGCGCCGCGGAAAAAACCGACAATGGCCTGCGAATGCGGCGAACGCCCGGGGGCCCGACTGCGTAGGAGCAGGTTTCCGGGGCGTTGTTGAGGCGCCGCCATTGCAGAAACTGGCTTTCTTTCCGGCTCGCCGCGTGGGCTACAGCGGGGGATTCATGGATTCGCTACTTCGCACAGTTTTCCCATTTCTTGTTCTCGCCCTGGTTTCTCTCGCGGGATGCTCCGGGCAGCCCGGGATGGATCCGGCGGCGACGGCTAAGTTGCGGACGCAACTCACCCTGGCCGACGAGCCTGACGGCGTGCAAACGGTGTCCGAGGTGCGGCTGGCGCTGCTGGGCGAGACCGCTCCGAACGTGCTAGCGCTGCTCGAGACGGAACATGAGCATGCCGGCGATGGCGGCGGCCCCGATGGCATCGCTGCTGCGGCACGGGGGGGAGACGAACATGTCCACGCCGAAGGGGAAGATCACGACCACGCCGACGTCGCGGAGCATGACCACGACCACGCAGACCACGACCATGCGGACCATGATCACGAGCATGGCGATCACGACCACGCCCATGAAGCGGGCGGCGACGTGAAGGAAATGGACGTGGTGCTGGTTGGCGTGGTCGGCGGCATCCCCAATCCATCGGAGCAGTCCTACGCCGAGTTCCCGTTCGCCAAGGGGCACGCGATGTTCTTCCTGGCCGATCCCGAAGCCGTCGCGGAGCTCCAGGAGCACGGCCACCAGCACGCGCCCGGCGAAGAGTGCGCGTTCTGTGCGGCCCACGCGGCGGACGCGACCGCGCTGATCGCCGCAGTGCAGTTTTCCGACGAGAACGGCAAGGCGTACCCGGTGGACGCCCGCGAGCTATTCGAACTTAAGGAAGGCGAAACCGTGGTCGTCCGCGGCAAGGCCAAGGGGCAGGCTGGCGGCATTCTGACGGTCGACGCCACGGGGCTGTATGTGCGTCGCTAAGTCGCGAGCGGTTTCGCCCGCCCTGAAAGGGCGGCATACGACAGCCAGGGCGCAGCCCTGGAAAAGAATCGGAAGAACAAGCGAAGCTCGGAAAGAGCGAAATACCGATGGACCCCTGGCTATGTCGCCCTTACAGGGCTCGATGATCGGCATTCACTTGAAACCCAGGGCGTTGCCCTGGGCTTTCGCATTGTGCCCTTTCAGGGCTTTTGGCGCAGGCCGGACCGCATGGCGGCCCGTCATTCGGGACACATTACTCTTAATTCTTACGGACAAGGGATTGTCATGTTGCGTATCTCGCACACGTTTGCTGGCTCGTTGATTGCATTGGGCGCGCTCGTGGGCTCGTTTGCCGTGGCGGCCGAGCTCCCCGCTCCCGATGACGGGGCCGTGCTTGCGGCGCGCAAGGCGCTAAAGGTCGCCCAGGGCGAGACGCTCGTCTTCTTTGAGGATTTGCACTGTGCGACGTGCGCGAAGAAGGTCACGGGGCGGCTGTTCAAGGTGAAGGGCGTCATGCGCGTGCGAACCAATGTGAAGCTCGACGTCGCGGTGGTCACGCCGCAGGCGAAGAAGCCCTTCGATGCCGAAGCGGCGTGGAAGGCGCTGCAGGAAGCCGGTTACCAACCGACGCGGCTGGACGGCCCGGCGGGCGTGTTCCTGGCGGATGCCGAGACCAAGGCGCCGGTGAAGGTCGCCGATGCGGCCGGGCCGCTATTGCGCTAGCTTCTCTCTGATGTTTCTCCGGTTCCCTCCCCACCGAGGGGAGGGAGCCGGAGAAATGGATTGGACGCTCCGGGGCTTGTAGAAGACTTCGCTTGCACGCGGCGGCCAGCGCGGCGAACATCGCAACGCCGGCCCAGCGAATGGCGCCCGATTCGAAGACGATCATGCCGTTAAAGACGATCAGCAGCATGAACGCGTGGAGCGCCCGATCGATCCACGCGGGCCGTGCGGCGTAGCGGCCCGGGCGGATCCACCACCACGCGGCGTCGCCGATCCACAGCCACGTGAACAGGTACGACACGTAGATGCCTTCGCCGACGCCGCTCGCTTCGCGCGTGTGGTTGAACGCGTGCTCGTGCGACCAGTGGTGGTAGTAGTGGAAGGCCATCGCCAGGTGCACGAGGAAGCAGGCGACTCCCCACGTCCAGCACCACCGCGCGGCGCGGCCTGGCGACGTCGCGGCGGCCCAGTCGCGCTGGTCGAGGTTCATCATCAGCACGAGCGCCGCGGCATACCACGCGAGAGAGAGGCGCACGGTGTTGCGGGTGAGAGTTTCACCAGGGGCCGTCGCGATCGCGTAAGAGCCGGCGAGCACGGCGGCAAGCAACAGCAAACCGCCGCCCACGAGCGCCGCGTCGCCGACGAAACGCGGCTTCAGATTGTTTTCGGAGCTGGCGGCCATGGGAGATTGACGCGGCGCGAGCGGGGCCGCGAATTGAGGCGCGTCGATTATACAAGGGGGGACGTCGAGGTGCTCGTCGAAGCGGGCCGCTTCGACCACGGCGGCCGTAGCCGAAACGGCCCGCTTCGGCGACTTCTCTGCGCGTGTGAACGATTCGCCGCCGCTGCGGTCAAGGAATCGTTCCTCCCCCTTCAAGGAAACCGTCGATGTCCAACATAACCATCGAAAAACATCCGCAGGGCGGTTACCGCCTGCGGGCCGAGTGCATCGTGCCGCGGGATATCAGCGAGGTGTTTGCCTTCTTTTCCGATGCGGCGAATCTCGAGCGGCTCACGCCGCCGTGGCTGAAGTTTCAGATTCTCACGCCGCAGCCGATCGACATGCGGCCCGGGCGACTGATCGACTACCGGCTGCGGATTCGCGGCGTGCCGGTGCGGTGGCAATCGGAGATTACCGCGTGGGATCCGCCGCACGGCTTTGCCGACGAGTCGCGACGCGGGCCGTACAAGTATTGGCGGCACAACCACACGTTCGAGCCGTGCGAGGGCGGCACGCGGGTCATTGACGAAGCGCACTACGGCGTGCCGGGCGGCGGGCTCGTGCACTGGCTGGCGATGGGTCGCGACGTGCGGATGATCTTCCATTATCGGCAACTGGCACTGACGGAGATCTTTCCTGGCCCTTTGGGAGAGGGTTTGCGTAAGGGCGCGGCGGGGGCCGAGATTCCCCTGACGCCGGCCCTATGACGGCTTGCTCAATGGCGAGCGTCCGCTTCCCTAAGTAGGCCCGGCGTTCACGCCGGGTTTTTCGAGTCGCCTCCGTGACTGGCCGCGCGCAAGGCAGAGAGTTCTTCGGCGGTCGATCGCGGCCACGTCATGCCGTGGAATATTTCGGCCTCGCCTGACCGCCGTTTGAATCAGCATCTGTCACTCGGCCGACAAGGGCACCCAACGCTCGAACCCGGCGTGAACGCCGGGCCTACATTCCGTGAATCGATACCGTGCGAATCAGCATCAATTCGAACCGACGTGAAAGTGAAGGATCGGCGGAGATTTCCTTGCTTACGCTGCGGGCTAGTTTTCGAGTGTTTTCGTTTACTTGACAAGCGCGGCGAGCGTTTGCACCAGCTCGCGGCGGGTGGCCTCGCTGTATTCGACGTCGAACCACGCGATGCGGCCTTCGGCGTCGAGCACGTAGATGCGCGGCAATGCGTCCTGACCCACCTGGGCCAGTGCTTGGCCGTCCGCATCGAACAGTTGGGGAAACTTGGCGCCGGTTTTCGCCAGGAGATTGCCGGCGGCGTCCTGCGCGATCTTGGTTGCGATGCCCACCACAGCGGCGCCCTCGTTCAACTCCATCGCGGCGAGATCGCGAAGGGCCGACTCGGACATCCAGCGATCGCCGGACCAGAAGATAACGACCGTGGCCCGGGGACCGGCGAGCGCCGCAAGCTGCTGTGCGCTGCCGCCGTCCAGCGTTGGCAGCTCGATCTTCGGAAACGCGTCGCCCACCATGACCGTGCAGAGGGCGGCGTGACCGGCGCTGAGCAGCACGGGCGGCACGCCGTTGGCGTAAGATTCGACGACGGGTTTGGCGGATTGGCGAGTGACGGGTTGAGCGTCCTCATTGGCGGTCGCTGCCGTCGTGTCGGCCGCCTCGGCCCCGGCGGCGAACTCGTCGGATTCGGCCTGCGGCGTGGCGGACGCGGAGTCTGCTGCTGCAGCGGCAGCTGCGGCTTCGACAGGTTCGTCGTTTGTCGATGCGACTTCTTCTTGCGCTGGCGCGGAGTTGGTCGACGCCGTTTCGCTGGTGGGCGACGCGGAGCGGGGGGCGCGTGCGGCCCGCTGCTCGTTGTCAGACGTCGTCGAGCTGGCGCTCGTGCAGCCCAGCGTGAGCGTCATCACGAGCAATGCAATCAGCGAAACGAACGAGGCGGACGATCGGAACGCGAACTTGCACATGACTTCTCCAGGTTCTGCGAGGGCGGCAGCGCGGGCTACATCAAATTGTCGCGCTCAATCTGGGGAGCGTCAACGCGCGCTGCATGCAACGTGCCGAAGCGGAAAGGGGCGAGCGATGGCAAGCTTTTCCGATGGTGCAAGCTTGAGCGAGCAGCGCTAACAATTCTCTGGCTCCCTCCCCTCGGCGGGGAGGGCTGGGGAGGGGGGAGGCGCGTGGTACAAGTGCCTGATCTTGCGGTGGGCCACACCCCTCCCTGTTGCTTCGCAAGGACTACCGCGGGTGCGCTCGGGCGACTTCGG
>CAYSFP010000232.1:0-7778 GCA_964430075.1 uncultured Planctomycetaceae bacterium
TCGACTCGATCTGCCCGAAGTGCCACGAAAACGCCTGCCGCTGCTTCGACCAGAACCCGACGTCGCACCACGCCGGAGCGAAGCGCCCTATCACGTGGCATTGATCGTTGTGGTTGGAACCACGAAAATCACGAACGCGACGAAAACCGGATCGAGTCCACCGCTTACGTGCTTGGGGCGCGCTCCGTTTCGTGCCTTTCGTAGGTTTCGCGGTCGAATGCATTCGTGTTGCTGCGTGCCAGGTCGCCTCAGCGAGGGATGAGTCCGCGGTCGCGGGCGTGAAACAGGGGGGAGGGGGGGGAATAGTGCATGTCGGATCCTCCGATGGGAATGCGGTTCGACCCTCGTGCTGTGCCACCAGAAGCGGCTCAACCCGGAGTTTACCCCTGGCCTCCGTGCCGGTCAAAGAAATCGCCGGGTGGCACTGTCGGGCCGCTATCGAGTGCCACTGGCGCGTCGCCAGTGCGAAGCGGCGACACGGCGAGCCGCCCGCCGTGCGAATCGGGCACAGCGTGAGATGGCGTTCCCCCGCGGCGCATCGCACGGGCAGGATGCCCGTGGCACACGGCCCCGCGCTCGGGGCGACGAGGCACTTTTTCCCAACTGCCGACTATCTTTTAGGCCACACTCTATGGTAGGGTACATCTGTCTATTGAAGCGGGGTAGGGTGCGTAAAACGCATCGCAGCGGAGTAGGGTGCGTGAAACGCACCGCAGAGAGCGCGGAGCACGCAGAGATCGAAGACGACAAGGAACCGCTGAGCAACGCTCATGACCGCTACGTTCATAGGAAGAGGTGAATTCCCTCTCCTGATGAGCGCACATGAGCGTTGATGAGCGGTTCAAAACAATCGTCTCCGCGTCCTCTGCGCCCTCCGCGGTGAATCTCCTCCCCTGCATCGCGCGAATTATGTCGCCAAAAACATTGTTTCGCGACAAAATCGCTCACGCCGCCCGTGAACAACCGCCGCTCACCGCCCCCTGCATCGAGCATCCCGCACCCCTGCTCACCCCCTTGACCGCCGCGCGCACCCCAAACGGACAAAGTGGCCACCCTCACGGGGGATCCCAAATGCCAAACTCCTTGCCAGACCTGACTTTGCACCAACGTGTCCACCGTGTCCTGTCCAACGCGCGCGCGCAACACGTCCGAAGTGTCCACCTGCCTGCAAACGGCAGGCCCCAGTGCGAAGATCACGGCTTATCGAGCTTGCAAAATCCGCGTCGGTTAGCTGTGACGATTGCGGGATTCCAGCGCTTCGAACCTGTAGAACCGCCCGCGATCGTTGCCACCCCGGCGAATCGGCCACATACGCCTTTGGCGACGCCCGCGCCGGGGATATAATTGGGAGGCCCCGCCTTGGCCCGTTCTGGGCTTCCAACTTCCTCAGTGAACCGGCTTCCTGCGATGTCCGTCGAACTGCTTCCCGAACCTGACGTTGCTGCGGACGATGCGCCGGCGCCTCCGCCCGCCGCGTCCGGACCCGTCGCCGCGGCCTCGCGGTCGCTGCCGTGGCCGGCGACCACGATCGATCCCCGCCAGATCCGCTGGCGGTACGCCATCGGCATTCCCGGCATCCACGTGCTCGCCTGCCTGGCATTCGTGCCCTATTTCTTCAGTTGGACCGGCGTGATCGTCGCGATCCTCGGGCTGTACGTGTTCGGCACGCTCGGCATCAACCTGTGTTACCACCGCCTGCTGACGCACCAGGGGTTCGTCGCCCCGAAGTGGCTCGAGCACTCCCTCGCGATCCTCGGCGTGTGCACCCTGCAGGACACGCCCGCGTGCTGGGTGGCGATGCACCGCATCCACCACAAGCACTCCGACGAGCAGCCCGACCCGCACAGCCCGCTCGTGAATTTCTTGTGGGGCCACTGCGGCTGGCTGATGGTCAGGAATCGCGACTTCTTGAACGTGAACTACTATCAGCGATTCACCCGCGACCTGCTCCGTGATCCCTTTTACATGAAGCTCGAACGCGCTGGAAACTGGATGTGGGTGTACCTTGCCAGCATCGCTGTGTTCTATGGGGCCGGTTTTATCGCCGGCTGGGCGACCGGCGGCACCGTCGCTGCGGGCGTGCAGTTCGGCCTCAGCCTCGTGGTGTGGGGCGTGTTCGTGCGCACCGTGCTGACGTGGCACATCACCTGGAGCGTCAACTCGGTGACCCACGTGTGGGGCTACCAGAACTACGCCACCGGCGACAACAGCCGCAATAACATTCTGGTCGGACTGTGGAGCAACGGCGAGGGCTGGCACAACAACCACCACGCCGACCAACGCGCCGCGGCTCACGGCCACAAGTGGTGGGAATTCGACGTCACCTGGATCACGATCCGGGCGCTCGAGAAACTCGGCCTGGTCAAGAACGTCGTCTTGCCGCGAGTCTGGACGACGACGGAAACGCCGCGAGTGTAGCCTTCACGCTCCGCGTGAAGCCGCCCGCTCGCGAAGCGAACGGGCGCCGCCTGCTCTTGCCGCGAGTCGAAGACAATCACTCCCACCACAGCTCGGCCACGTCGCTAGCCAGCTCGTCGCGAACAGCGCCGACTTCGTCGACGGTTTCGGTCGCGTCGGCAATCTGCCAGGGCACGATTTCCACGCCGCCGGAGGCGCTGATCACCCAGGCGCCCCGCTTCCGCACCACGCTGGCCTTGCTCGATGTCTGCGTGGGAACCGCATAGCGATCGAGCTCTTCCTGCTCGAGCAGCCAGGGGGCGTTCAATCCGGCAAGCGAAACCAACTCCTCTTTTTCAATCAAGGCGCCGATGACGGCCAAATCCATGACATTGCGCAACTGGCCAAATGACGAGTCGCGATCGGCCAGTTCGCTGAATTTGGCCGTCATCGACTCCGCCCACTTCGAAGCGGCAGGGCTCGCCTTGCCCGTTTGCTGCTTCTCGCCGGTCTCGCTCAGGTAATCCACTTCGGTCAGGCACTTCACGCCGGGGCCGCGCAGCTCCCACGCAAGGCTATCGGCGGTCTTGGCGAGCGGCTCGTAGTTCGGCGCCAGCCACCACCGCGGCATCATGTTGTTCATGCCCCGACCGCTGGCCGGAACCATCGACAAGAAGCTCGGCAGGCCGGCGACGGGCGCCTGCTCGAAGTTCATCGCAATCCGCTTCATGCGAAAGTCGGCCGCCACCATGGTCCGCGCGAAATGGCTGCTCGCCGGCACGCCCGTGACGCTCACGCGCTGCGGCCCAAGCGCCTCTTCGATCATGGCGAGGGTGTTGTCGGGATTGCCAATGTTCGACAGCCGGCTCGCTAACTCCTGCAGCCGCTCGAGGCCTTCGGGCGTTGGGTCGATCGAGCAGGTAATCGGCTCGACGCGGGAAGAGCCGCCGCTGCGCAGCGCGACGAGCAAGTCATCGAGCATGAGCACCGGTCGTCCCGTCGTCACGCCAACGACGTTGCCCAGGCCATCCATCTTCCAGCCCTCGGCCGGGCCGGCCAGGACAATGTCCTGCCGCTCGGGGTACACGAACACATAGCGCACCCGCTGCAAGCCCGCGAGATAGATCGCCTCGGCCGGCAAGGGCTGCCCATTCGCGCGAGCTTGCGAGATTGTTTCCTCCAAGCGTTTCAAGGACACGGCCCGCAACTCGGTGAACTCATCGAGTCCAGCGGGCACGTCCAACGGCGTGGTCGCGCGGAGTTGCTCTAACTCACGCTCGTCCTGCACGGTGGGAGCTTCCAACACCCCCTCGGTGGTGATGGCCACGCCGCCGACGGAACGGTTGTTGAAAAACCCGCCGGCGTAGCTCGCGGCCACAGCGCTTAGCAACGCCACAGCAACAAGTCCGCCCGTCAGGGCCAGTGAGCGAGTTGTCGACCGCACCATCGAAGCTTCTCCTGATCCGTTGCGCGCGCACGAGTCCGTCGACGCCTGGTCGACGGCAAGAAAAAGGCGAGCGACCGCACCACGGCCCCCCGCGCAATCATTATCGAGTACAATCTTAGAGTAGTTGCTAAAGTGTTTCACTTCAACAGTTTTCGTAGTTACTGGAGGGAGGAGGCGTTGGAAGCCGGGGGTGGCCCATTTCAACCGGGTGCGGCATCCCCGGACGTAGCGAGCTAGGGAATCGCACTCTGAGAGGTCGCTTGTCCGTCATTTCGATCGAAACTCGTTACCCCCTATTGGTTTCCGGCGCTCTGAACTTGAACGCACGCCGTCGTCGCGAATAAGGTGTAAGTTGGGCGGCGAGAGAGCCCGTCCGTAGGGCTGGACGGGGCCCTGGCCGCCCATTGCCCAGGGCGGTGCCTGGATTGTGCATGTCGAACGCTTACCTGATCATCCGCGAAGGGTCCAAATGGGCCGACGTTTTCCGCCTGGTTCCCGGTGAATCGGTGACCATCGGTCGCGGTCCGACCAATGCCATCGTCATCAAAGACGAGCGCTGCAGCCGCAATCATGCCGAGGTGTTCCAGGCCCGGGGTTCGTGGCTGATTCGCGATCTGGATAGCCGCAACGGCACGCTCGTAGCCGGCGCCCGGCTGTCGACCGATTACGAGCTGCAACCGGGCGACATCATCCAGATTGGTAACTCGCACCTGGCGTTTGTGCTTGATCTCGCTGAGGCGTTTCCCGACACCTCGACGCTGCTTAAGTCGTCGCGTCCCATGGATGCCAATGGCACGCGGGCGGGCCTCGTCATTCCGGCGGGGCCGGAAGACGAGAGCGTGTTCGACGCGTTCGAGCCGACGATGATCACGCACCGGCGCGATCAGACCCGATATCTCGACGCCGCGCAGCTCGAAGAAGCGGATCACGCGAGCCCCAAGGTGGGCCGCGCTGCCGCCAAGCTGTGTAAGCTGGCGTTCGAACTGGCCAAAAGCACCGATGTCATTTCGCTCTGCCATGTCGCTTTAGAGGGGCTATTCAGCGGGACGCGCGTCGATGCCGGCGGCATTCTTTTGCGAGGTCGCGATTCGTCGGGACTTCGCCGGAGCGAGGAGCTTGAAATCGTCGCGTCGCGCAGCGATTCCGAGCATGCGTACCACCGCGTCTCAAATTTCCTGGCCGCCACGGTCATGCGCGACGGACAGGCGGTGATGGCCCGCAACGTGCTCGACGACAGCCAGCTTGGCAATCGCGACAGCCGCGGCGAGATCCTCGCCACCAGCGTCATCTGTGCGCCGGTGCGGATGGAAGGCGAACTGCTGGGCGTGATCCACCTGTACTCCACCGATCCCGACCGCGCCACGGATCCGGAGGATCTCGAGTTCACGCTCGCCGTGGCCGATACGCTGGGGGTGGCGCTGGAGAACATCAACAAGCGGCAGGAGCTTGCGGAGAACCTTAACCAGATTCAATCGGAGAACGTGCAGCTCCGCGAGCAGCTTGGCGTGCAGAGCGAGATCGTCGGCGCCAGCGACGTGATGAACCGCGTCAGCCAGCAAATTGCCCGGGCGGCGCCCAGCCGGGCGACGGTGCTTATCCGCGGCGAAAGCGGCGTGGGCAAGGAGCTCGTGGCCCGCGCGGTGCATTTCTCCAGCCCGCGCAAGAAGGGGCCGTTCGTGTGCCTCAACTGCGCGGCCCTTTCCGAGACGCTGCTGGAAAGCGAGCTGTTCGGCCACGAGAAGGGCGCGTTTACCGGAGCAACGGATCGCAAGATCGGCAAGTTCGAGCAGGCGCACAAGGGCACGCTCATGCTCGATGAAATCGGCGAGATGAGCCCTTCGATTCAGGCGAAGTTCCTGCGCGTGCTCGAAGGCCATCCGTTCGAGCGCGTCGGCGGGGCCGAGCAGATCAAAGTGGATGTGCGGGTCATTGCGGCGACGAATCGCGATCTCGAGAAAGACGTGGCCGAGGGGAAGTTTCGCCGCGACTTGTACTTCCGGCTGCACGTGCTGGAGATTCTGGTCCCGGGGCTCCGGAAGCGGCCCGAGGACATCCCGATTCTGGCAGAGCATTTCCTGCGGAAGTTCAACGAGGAGACCGGCCGCAAGTTGAAGGGTTACACGCCGCGAGCAATGGAGGAATTGAACCGCTATCGCTGGCCGGGCAATGTTCGCGAGATGAAGAACGTCATCGAGCGGGCCGTCGTGCTGGCCCGCGGGGAGTTCGTCGATCACGACGACCTGGTGCTCTCGCGGCTGACGACGGCCGGCGACACCGAAATGGGATATGAAGCGCCGAATTCACGATACCGTCCCGAGTCGCTGGCCGACGTCGAGAAGGCCCATATCGAACGCACGTTGTATGCGACGGGGTGGAACAAAAGCAAAACGGCGACGATCCTGGGGATCGAACGCTCGACGCTCGACCGCAAGATCCGCCGCTACAACATCGAGCAGGATCGCCCGCGGTTTTGACGATTCAGTTTAGGAGATTCACTGCAGAGGAGGTAGAGATTGGGAGAACCGGAAAGCGATCCGTAGATGTCGCAGATTTACGTCGATGGAAGACACGCGGGTCTCTTATCTGCGTCCACCTGTACTACTATCCGTCAGCCTTTACTCGCACCGCGAAGATTTCGTACGGAACGGATTGACCACAGAGGGCACGGAGGACACAGAGATCGGATAAGTTGAGGAAAGGAACCTTGAGAAGAACCTCGCGAGCCCTCAGCTCATTGCCCCCAATTCCCACGGCCCTCTTCCCCTTCCTAAATCTCCGTGTCCTCTATGGTAAATCTTCTCCCCCGCCGCCGCGCGCCGCGAAGATTTCGCACCGTTGTTCGTCGAGTCCTGCGTTTTCACCACGTGGTTCCGGCCAACGGCAGGGCTGTGTCCTCTGTGTCCTCTGTGGACGAGAATTCCTCTCTTCGCGTTGTTCTTCTCCGCGATCTCTGCGTCTCTGCGGTGAATCGGGATTTTGCTCAGTCTACGCTTCGTCCGAGGCGCGAAGCCATTTGGCAATCGTCGGTTCGTAGCTGCACAGCTCGTTGTCTTTGAAATACAGGGCGATCTCGCGGGCCGCTGCTTCGGGGCCGTCGGAGCCGTGGACCAGGTTCATTTGGCGACTCGAGCTGAAGTCGCCGCGGATGGTGCCCGGCGTGGCCTTCAAGCCGCTGGTGGCGCCGAGCATCTCGCGGACGACGCGAATCGCCTCGAGCCCTTCGAGCACCGCGGCAATCACCGGCCCGCTGGTAATGAACCCTTCGAGCGTGGGGTACCAGCCCTTCTCGACGTGCTCGGCATAGTGCTGCTTGGCCAGCTCGGGCGTGATCCGCAGCATTTTCATGGCGACCACGTTAAGGCCCTTATCCTCGAACCGCTTGAGTATGCGGCCGACCAGCCGCCGCTGGACGCAATCGGGCTTGAACAGGATGAAGGTGCGTTCCATGGGAAACTTGCTTCCTGCGGAGTGTGCGGTGAGGTGAGGTGGGAGGCGTGATTCTAGGGGAAGGATTGCGAGTGCTCAACGGGCGGAGGGAAGGCTGTGGTTGGGAGTCAGGAGGCAGGAGTTCAAGCTAGAGGAATGGGACGGGGAGGTCAGAGGATGGAGTTTAGGGCTCCGAAGGCACGGCGGGGCTGGGGGAACGGCGAACTGGACACTTCGGAGTGTTTTGATTTTGCACGCGGGACAGGACAGGGGGTGGACAGTTTTCGCAAGTCTCGATCTCGTCACGAGTTCCGCGATTCGCCGGGGCCTCGGAAGCGTCCACTTTGTCCACTTCTCGCGATTTTGCTTGCGCGCGGCGGTCAAGGGGCATGGAGCGCCGACGCGGCGCAGCACGAAGGGCTTGCCGCGCTTCGTGATTGGGGAAGGGGCCGATTGTAGAGTAGGGAGGTGGCGCGGTGGTTTAGGCATTGGCTTGGTCTGTTTCCGG
>CAYSFP010000233.1:0-7701 GCA_964430075.1 uncultured Planctomycetaceae bacterium
CCCGTGCGAGCACATCAGCACGTTGCCGGGCCGGAGGTGCGGCTTGATATCGGCCCGGTACGTGTCGGCCTGGACTTCGTCGGGCAGCAGAATGTTGACGACGTCGCCCGCTTTGGCAGCCTCAGCGGCGCTCATCGGCTCGAAGCCATGGCTCTTGGCGAGATCGTAGTTCGGGCCGCCGGGCCGCTGGCCGACGATCACCTTCACGCCGCTGTCGCGCAGATTCTGGGCATGGGCATGGCCCTGCGAGCCGTAGCCGATGATGGCAACGGTTTTGCCTTTGAGGGCGGCGAGGTCGGCGTCTTTGTCGTAGTAGATCGTTGCGGGCATGGGAGGAAGGAGTCAGGGGTCAGGGATCAGGAGTCAGATGGGACTAGCGAACTTCGGACGATTTTAGGAAAGGGCCGGGGTCGCGAATCATTGAGCCGAGCATTCGTCCGATTTCCTGGCAGGTCTGGGTTAAGAACGCATGCTGCTCGGTCGTGATATATCCGCAATCGCGGGCGAAATCCAACGAGCTGTCAGTTTCGCTGTTTTCGGCATCGCAGTCTGTGAGTTTGCTTACGAAGTGCGCCGCATAACGGCGCTTGGCCCATGCTTCGCGCAAGTTGAGGCAAATTGAACGCGAGGAGCGGCGGATCTGGGAGGTCAGCGCGTATCTCTCTTCAGGTGGAAAGCTCTTCGTCAGCGAAAAGATTGCCATGGAGAATTCATATGCTTTTACGTAGACCGTCAACTGCTTGGCGCTCTGAACGGCCATGGCCAACATCTCGGATTAGGACTTGTTGACGCCTCCGTTCTCTTCACTGACTCCTGATCCCTGACTCCTGACCCCTATTTCTCAGCGCTCGCGCCGGCGACGCGGCGCAGCGTGCTGTGTTCGTTGTTGGCCCGATTCACCCCGCGGACCATCGCGATGCGGCCGGTGCGCACCAGCTCGATGATGCCGAAGGGACGCATCAAGTCGATGAAAGCTTCGATTTTCTTTTCCTGGCCGGAGATTTCGACAATCACGTCTTCGGGCGAGACGTCGACCACCTTGCCGCGGAAGATCGCGCACAGCTCGTGGATTTCCATGCGCTGGTCGTTGGTGGCGCTGACCTTCATGAGCATCAGGTCGCGCTCCACGTGATCCTGCGAGCTGATGTCGTCGACGCGAACCACTGTGACGATCTTCTCGAGCTGTTTGCGAACCTGCTCGAGCACGCTGTCGTCGCCGACGACGACGAAGGTCATCCGCGACAGGGCGGGGTCCTCGGTCTCGCCGACAGCGAGGCTGTCGATGTTGTAGCCGCGCGAGGCGAGCATGCCGGCCACGTGGGCCAGCACGCCGGGCACGTTCTGCACCAGGGCCGAAAGGACGTGTCGCATCGATCGAGTGCTTCTGCCGAGGGGGGCGTCGAAAAACGAATCCATGATCATATCCAGGGTGTGGTTGCGTAACAAGCCGCGGGGATAGTGTCCTAACAGTGTGTTGCTGAGAGTTGGAGGAGTCAGGGATCAGGAGTCAGGAGTCAGAAGTCAGAACAAGCCAAGATTTCGCCCCTATTGACTCCTGACCCCTGATCCCTGACTCCTGAACGAGCGGGCAACACGATGGCAGGACACTGCTCGGGGGAATGGCGCGATTGTGGGGGCGATCAGGTCGTGCTAGGGTGACAGGTTTGGCCCCAGGTCGCGGGCGTCCGCTGGGGCGGCCGCTGCCGTCGCGGGGGCCGAAGCAGCCCATGCCGATCGCTTCCCAACAATCACCGCCAATCGTTGACGCCATCCGCATTCGCGGGGCGCGCACGCACAACCTCGCGGGGGTCGATCTCGACATCCCCCACGGCCGGCTCGTGGTGATCACAGGACTCAGCGGGTCGGGAAAAAGTTCGCTGGCGTTCGACACGCTGCTGGCCGAGGGGCAGCGGCAGTACATTGAGAGCCTGTCGTCGTACGCCCGGCAGTTTTTCGATCAGATGGAGCGGCCGGACGTCGATTTGATCGACGGGCTGCAGCCGACGATCGCGCTGGACCAGCGCAGCGACGTGACCAATCCGCGGAGCACCGTGGCGACGGTCACGGAAATCTACGATTACCTGCGCGTGCTCATGGCGCGGGTGGGCGACGTGGCGTGCCCCCAGTGCGGGACGGCGATTTCGCAGCAGACGCCCGCGGAAATTCAGCAGGCGATCCTCGCGCTGCCGGAGCAGACCAAGGCGATGCTGCTGGCGCCGATGGTGCGGGGGCGGAAGGGAAAGCATTCGGATGTGCTCGACCGCATTCGCAAAGAGGGATTCGTGCGGGTGCGGATCGACGGGCTCACCTACGACCTGGAGCAGGCGCCGGAACTGAAGGCCCAGCAGCGGCACGATATCGATGCGGTGGTCGATCGTGTGATCGTTCGCGCGGGGATCGAGAATCGACTTGCCGAGTCGGTGCGGCTGGCGCTGAAGCATGGGGAGGGGACGCTGCGGGTGTCGTACCAGACGCCCGAAGCGAAGACGCAAGCCAATGGGGCGAGCGCGCGGGAGAACACGCCGGAGAATGGGTGGGTGGAGCGCGTGTTCAATACGCAATACGCGTGTCCTGATTGCCGGACGAGTCTCGCGGAGATCGAGCCGCGGACGTTCAGTTTCAACAGTCCCTACGGGGCGTGCCCGGAGTGCGACGGGCTGGCGGCGCGCGAGGCGTTTGTGCCGGAGCTGGTGCTGCCGGATCTGTCGCTGTCGCTCGCCGCGGGGGCGATCGCGCCGTGGCGGGACGAGGCGGCGGGCGCGCGGGCGCTGCGACGCGCGTTTCTCGAGCCGTTCGTGGCGGCGGCGGGAGTGGACTGGGACGCGCCGTTGGAGAGCTGGCCGGCTGAGGCCCGCGCGGCATTGCTGCACGGCGGCGCGCGGTTTCGCGGCGTGCTTGCGGAACTCGAAATGGACTATGCGTCGGCCAGCGGCGACGAAGCGCAGGCCCAGCTCGCGGCGTTTCGCGGGCTGGTTCCCTGCGCCGCGTGCGGCGGGTCGCGGCTGCGGCCGGAGGCGCGGGCCTGCCGGCTCGGCGCCTTGGCGATCCACGAAATCGCGGCGCTGCCGATCGACCGCGCCCGCGTCTTTTTCACGGGGCTGGAGTTTCCGCCGGCGCAGCAGCCGATCGGCGAGCCGCTCACCCGGGAGATCGTCCGCCGGCTCGAGTTTCTCGAGCACGTGGGCCTCGAGTACCTCACGCTCGACCGCGGCGCCGACACGCTCAGCGGCGGCGAGATGCAGCGCGTGCGGTTGGCCACGGGCATCGGCTCGGGGCTGGTGGGCGTGTTGTACATTCTCGACGAGCCGTCGATCGGCCTGCACCCGCGCGACAACGCGCGGCTGATCGAGTCGCTGCGCGAGCTGGTCGACGAGGGCAACAGCGTGCTGGTCGTCGAGCACGACGAGGCGGTGATCCGCGCGGCGGATTGGCTCGTCGACGTCGGTCCCGGCGCCGGGGAGCGCGGCGGGCGGATCGTCGCCGAAGGGACGCCGGAGGAGATTGCCGGGCATTCCGAGTCGATCACGGGGGCGTACCTGTCGGGTCGCAAGCAGATCGCGCTGCCAGCGCAGCGCCGCAAGGTTGCCAAGTCGCGCATGCTGGAGCTCGACGGCGCGACGCTGCACAACCTGAAGAACGTCGACCTGCACCTGCCGCTGGGCGTGCTCGCGTGCATCACGGGGGTGAGCGGGTCGGGCAAGAGCTCGCTGGTGGTCGACACGCTCGCGGCGGCGCTGGCCCGCAGGCTCAACGGCGCCGCGACGCGGTCCGGGCCGTATCGCGCACTGCGCGGCGTCGCGAAACTGGAGCGTTTGATCCACGTCGATCAATCGCCGATCGGCCGCACGCCGCGTTCGAACCCGGCGACCTACACGGGCGTGTTCGACGAGATCCGCCGCGTGTTCGCCGGCACGAAATACGCCAAGCAGCACGGCTACAAGCTGGGCCGCTTCAGCTTCAACGCCAAGGGCGGTCGCTGCGAGCACTGCCAGGGCCAGGGCGTCGAGCGGATCGAGATGCGGTTTCTGCCCGATCTGTTCGTCACGTGCCCCACGTGCCACGGGCGGCAGTTCAACCGGCAGACGCTCGCGGTGCGGTATCGCGACAAGTCGATCGCGGACGTGCTGGCGATGAACATCGACGACGCGGCCGAGTTCTTCGCGAACCACCCGCCGATCCACCGCATGTTGACGAGCCTGGTCGACGTGGGGCTCGGGTATCTCACCCTCGGGCAGCGGAGCACGACGCTGTCGGGCGGCGAGGCGCAGCGGATCAAGCTGGCCGCGGAACTGGGTCGCCCCGCTGCCGGGCCGACGCTGTACATTCTCGACGAGCCGACGACGGGCCTACACACCGACGACATCGGGCGGCTGCTGGCGGTGTTGCAGCAACTGGTCGACATCGGGCACACGGTGCTGGTGATCGAGCACAACCTCGATGTGATCAAGTGCGCCGACTGGGTCGTCGACCTCGGCCCCGAGGGGGGCGCCGGCGGCGGGCACATCGTGGTCGCCGGCACGCCGGAGGAGGTGGCGGCGTGCGAGGGGAGCTTTACAGGGCAGTGGCTGCGCGGCGTGCTGCCGCAGTAGCTGCGCACCGGTAACAGGATGCCCGAGTCCGGAAAGTTCGCTTCAGAAAAAATGCAAGAACATCCCTCGGCCAACTGCCGCTTGCGGCTTAGCGCGCCTTCCTCCCGCCCCCGCCGCGCGACGAGGACAGCGCGGAAGTCGACCCTTGCGGCCGGCGACGGCGACGACGTTTGGGGCGACTGACACGAGCGCCATCCCTCGGCTCCCCGCCCTTCGACGGGGAGGGGTGAATGGAGCGTGTCCCCGCGTCGGCCCCCTCCCCGGTCGCTTCGCGAGGGGTACCACCTGCGCTCGGGCGACTTCGGGTCGCCCGTGCTCGGTGCTCCCTCCCCACAAGGGGGAGGGAGCCGGAGGAAGTTTGGCTTCCGCGCCCATTGCCATTGCGGCGACGACCATTCGCCGACCGGCCGCCGCCGCTTGGCCGACGCTCGCCGCGCGGCTCGGCGGCCGGAACCGCCGCAACCTGCCCGGCCATCTCATACTCGCCATGATCGTCCGCCGCATCGATTCGCCGCCGCGTCAATCGCTCGATCGCCCGCAGCAGCCCGACTTCTTCCACCGAGCAGAACGACACCGCCGCCCCGCTGGCGCCCGCGCGGGCCGTCCGCCCGATGCGGTGCACGTAGGTTTCCGGCTCGGCCGGCAAGTCGAAATTCACCACGTGCGAAATGCCGGTCACGTCGATCCCGCGGGCCGCGATGTCGGTCGCCACCAGCACCGGCGGCCGCGTACTCTTGAACTGCGCCAGCGCCCGTTCGCGCTGCGACTGGCTCTTGTTGCCGTGAATCGCCGCGGCGAACACCCGGCTCTTGAGCAGCTCGCGCACGATCTTGTCCGCCCCGTGTTTGGTCCGCGCGAACACCAGCGTCCGCGTGTTGGGGGTGTGCTCCAGCCACTTCCTCAGCAGCTTCACCTTGCTGCGCTTCTCGACGAAGTAGACCGACTGCTCGATCCGCTCGGCCGTCGACGCCACCGGCGTCACCGCGACGCTCACGGGGTTCACCAGCCATTCATTCGCGAGCTGCCGAATCTCCGGCGGCATCGTCGCCGAGAACATCAGCGTCTGCCGCTCGCGCGGCACGCGGGCCACGATGCGGCGCAGATCGTGGATGAACCCCATGTCGAGCATGCGATCGGCCTCGTCGAGAATCAGGATCTCGACGTGGCTTAAATCGACGTGCCCCTGCTGCATCAGATCGAGCAGCCGCCCCGGCGTGGCGACGATCGCGTCGACGCCGTGCTGCAGCGCCCGTACCTGGGCGTGCTGCGACACGCCGCCGAAGATCACCGTGTAGCGCAGCGGTGTGTTCTTGCCGTACGCGACAAAGCTATCGCCGATCTGCGAGCACAGCTCGCGCGTGGGGGCGAGCACGAGCGTCCGCGTCTTGCGACGGGACCCGCGCGTATTCCCTCCGCCCCCCTCTCCTTGACGGAGAGGGGTTGGGGGAGAGGTGGCGCGCCGTGTACCAGCTTCGCCCCCCTCCCCAACCTTCCCCACGGAGGGGGAGGGAGCCGGAGAGTTATTGACGCCCGCCTTCGCCCGCGCGATCGACTCCAGCATCCGCTGCAGCGTCGGCAGCGCAATCGCCGCGGTCTGGCCCGTCCCCGTCTGGGCGCAGCCCACCAGGTCGTGCCCGGCGAGCACCGGCGGGATGGCGTCTCGCTGAATCGGCGTCGCCGTCTCGTAGCCCTTCTGGGCCACGGCATCGAGCAACACGGGGTTCAGCGGCAGTTCAGAAAACTTCATTCCGTCACCAATTCCAATCTGTAGATCGGATTTACCACAGAGGACACAGAGAGCACGGAGACGATGGGAAAGCATGTTCGAAAACATGACCTGTTCTTCCTCTGTGTCCTCTGCGCCCTCTGTGGTGAAATCCCTGTCTTGTGAAGCGCCGCAAAGGCGGCGCACGGTGAGCGCAGACGAGGTCCGTAGGGGACCAACGGCGTCTCGCGCTCGTTTGCCACGAGGGGCAAGAAAATCAGTCGCGGTCGAAGGCGGGGGCCAGACGAGCTGTGTTAGCTTCACGTCTCTCAGTGAGACGTCTGGCGTTTCGCGACAATCGAAGCGAAGTGATCCGGCCGAGCCGCGCCGTATAAAGCAATTCGGCGGCTGCGAGGCCGGTCTCGCACCTGAGGATGTGACAAGGATAGCACGCCTGCGGCGCAAGTCAATGGCAATGGCTGCCTTATGACGCCCAGCGCCCGTCAAAATAACGGATTGAACCCCGCCGTCCGAAAATGCTGGTCGTTCGTAAACGCGTCGGTCAGGCCCAATCGCCGCATAACCGTGAATGAAATGCAGTCCACAATGCCCGGGTCGCCGGGTCGTCTGCGCTCGTACTCATGCCATGCGGCATCCCATTCCCCTCGCGTGCACGCCACCAGAGCACGGTCGCGACGAAGTTGCCATTGAAATTGAGCCACATGGGCCCGAAATGGACGCCGCTGGGCGGCATTGCCGCATTCAAGTAGCACGTAACGCGTGGTGACCAGTCGCCGCCGCGATGCTTGAAGCCGATGGAAAGCCGCCTCGGCTACGGCGTGCCATTGGTCAGACTTATCCCAAAGGGCGATCAACCCGACTGAATCGAGGAACACCGCAGTCATGGATCGATCTCATCGACACGCGCGGCGCCGTCCGTCACCCCCGATTCAAATCGTTCCTCCAGAAGCGCGTAAAGACCATCCGAGTTGGACCCGATTGCTCCCTCCATTCTCGCCTCCGGAATCACCCTCACCCGCGTCTGCTCCGGCAGCGTCACCGGCGCCACGGGCCGAAACACGCCGTTCTCATAAATCGCCTGAATCGTTTCCATGATCGTTCGCTCCAAAGTCCGGGAACTCGTCTTGTCCATTGTACCCTCCTGAGCGACCGCCCGCCGACGAATCTCCTTACGGGCACCGCTTGCGGTTTGGCGACTACGGAGGACGGGAGACGGGGGACGGGGGACGGAAAGACAGGGAAAAGTCGAATGCAAACTCTGTCTCCCGTTCCCCGTCCACCGTCCCCGACCTCGCCAAGCCCCTGCCGCACTTGACGTCCCGCCCGCACCCCACTAAATCCTAGTTAATCCACCGGCTCTGCCGGTGAGAATTGCCGAGGCTCTGC
>CAYSFP010000234.1:0-7692 GCA_964430075.1 uncultured Planctomycetaceae bacterium
AAAAACGCCGCTTGCCACCGCTGCATAAAATACGAACGTGTTCTTACGCCCCGCGGATGGTGAGTCGGCTTCGCCAACGAGGCCGATCATCTTTCCGCCAATTCGGCGACGAGAGCCGCCTTGATCTCCCCCCACTCGGTCGACGACCGCAGCAGCGTTCCCTCCGGCCCGATCAGAAAATACGCCGGTGCAGAAGAAACCGCCAACTGCCGCGCCATCGCGGAATCCTCGCCCAAATAGTTCTGAGCCCAAGCGAGTCCCTTGGTTTCCGCGAGGCGCCGGCCGGCCGCAGCATCGGCGTCGATGTTCAAGCCGACGAACGTCACCGGCGCGTCCGCCAGCTCCTCCGCCGCGGCGACCAGCTCGGGCATGCTCGCGACGCACGGCTCACACCAACTCGCCCAGACGTGCAGCAGCACAAGCCGGCCGCGGAGGTCGGCCACAGACCGCTGCCGCCCGTTTTCATCGACGAACGCGTACGCCTGCATGTTCTCACCCACGCGCGGCCCGACGCGGCAGGCGACCTCAATCGCGCCGACGTCCTTGCGGCCGGCCGCCAGGTCCGCGCTCGTCACTTCGATTGGGACAATCCGCTCGCCCACCGTCTGCACCAAACACCCCGCCGGCTGTTCGTAAAGTTGGAGGATCAAATCGTATTTCCCCGCCGGCACGCCGCTGATGCGCAGGTCGCCCTCGGGGCTCAGCTTCACGAAGTAATTCTCCCGCGTAGCGAGCCAGTCGTGGAACTCCGGATCGCTCAACCACGACGGCTGAATCGGTCCCGCCGGGTTGAAGCCCAACTTCACTTCTTCCGGAAGATCGATGCCACGATGCCGCGACACAAGATAGTTGAGCGACCAGTTCCTATCGAGCGGCACGTCACCCCGCCCCGTCGCGACGACGCGGCCCCTGACCGCCGCGCCGGCCGCCGAGCGTCACCTCGCGGGACTCGCCCGGCTGGAGCACCAGCGGCGCCGACTCGCTGGAGGTGAGCGGCGACTCCCGCCACGGTCCTAGGGACGCCCGCACGCGGCCGGCGATCGGCGGCATGCGATCGAACGTGAATCGCCCGTCGGCGCCCGTCCGCATTTGATAGGAATCCTGAAACCTCGCCTCGCCCAGCCCGCGATCGGGCAGCGGCGAAAAGATGATGTTCTGGTCGGCAACCGGCTTTCCGTCCTGCACCAACCGCCCGGACACGCGCGCCCACGGCTGAAGCGTCAGGCGCCCAATCGGCTCGTCGACCGCCCGCAAGACTTCAGCAAACCCCGAGGCGTGCATCGCGCGGATCCGCATCGGCTCGAACGTCGCCGCCAAGGCAAATCGGCCGCCGGACGACGTCGTAATTGGCTCGGCTTCGTACCGTTCCACCTCGCCGTCATCCGTGATCGGAACGATGCTCGGCGTGCCAACCACGACCGTGGCGCCATCGACCGGCACGCCGTCGGGGCCGATCACGACGCCTTCGAGCGCCGCCGCCGGCTCCAGTTTGAAGTCTTGAACGACCGCTCCGTCGCGAACTCCAAAGGTGGCGTCGCCCATTGCCGAACGGTATCCCTCCGCTTCCACGCGCACCGTATACCGGTAGTCCTCCTGTTCGGAATTGATACTGATGGGGATTTCGTACCGGCCATGCTCTCCCTTGGCGATATCCTGGAAGTCGATCGCGAAGAACTCGGGGCGGAAGACGGTGACGGGAATGACGCGGAACTTGTCGATCGGCGCCCCAGTTCGTGCGTTCGTCACGCTGCCTCGAACCGTCAACGGCGGTGCGAGCTCGACGACGTGCTCGCTGCCGTTGGCGACGAGGGCCACCGTTCGCGGCGCGTAGCCGATCGCCGAGACCGTGTAGCTCACCGGCCCGTCGGGCGCCCAGTCCCAGACATACAGACCGTTCTCGTCTGGGTGGCGCGGAATGCCCGACTCCGGGACGTTGGAATGGTCGTGGTTGTAGAGGGCTTCGGTTCCGAGCCATTCGCCCAACATGACCAACGATTTCGATAGGGGCTCGCCCGCCTGATTCACGATCTTAATCGCCAGGCGATTTCCTTTGCCCAGCATGAACTCCTGCGGCCGCATCGCCGCCTCGACCGTGACGCGCCGCTGTTCGGGCCGATAACCTGGCGCGACGACTGTGATGGGATACTCGCCCGGCGGCAGTGGAATCGTTGCGAAACGGCCCTGCTCATCGAGCTGCGTTTCGTTCACGCCTTCGGCCCAGTACGGGCGGTCGTTCCAAATCACGAGGCCCTTGGTCACCGGGGCCCCCGCACGATCGACCACCGTGCCCGTGATCGGCATACCCTTGTGCAGCACGATCCGCGCACTGCCGTCGCGCAGCATTTCGGTCGTGACGCCCTGCGCGCGTTGGAGCTCGCCCCATTGCGTGTCCCGCACGTAGTCGTCGTGGACGATCATCAGGCGAAACTCGTAGTCGCGCTCGCCGTCCTTCGCCGGCGCATTGTCGATGGACCACCTCCCGTCTTCGTCCGTCGTGCTCGCGCCGTTTTGGAAACTGCTACTGGTGAGCCAAACGCTGATCATTGGTTCGGGATTTGCCCCCCATGCCGGTTCGCGCACCTCCACCCTGACGCTGACCGTCACGCCCGGAATCGGCGCCCCGCTTTCATCAACGATTGTGCCACTAAGCTCCGTCCCCCGAGCCAGCTTAAAGTGAAGACGAGCCGGAACCGTCAATTCCTCCTCGTAGTTGCCTTGGCCAAAGTTGATGAACTCAGGGACATATCCGCGGTGACTCGGCCAGAGCCGCAGGAGATACAGCGGCGACGGCAGCGGGATGCGGGCCACGCCTTTTTCGTCAGCGAAGTATGCGCCATGCGGAAACTGCCGCTTGCCATCAACAACTCCCCCTGCCGACAAATAGACCTTGGCGCCCGCTAGCGGAGCATCCTCTTCGTCCGTGACGAGCACTTCCATGGTTCGATCGTCAGGGGCAGCAACGGAGGATTCCTCAGCAACTGCCGCGACAGCGTCGTCTTCGCCTGTCGCCGGTTGCTCAGCAGACTCTTCGACGCCTGAATCCGTTTCACTTGCCGAAGTCGCGTTATCGCTTGCCGGCTCCGCGCGGCTTTCCACGCGCACCGAACCGAGCAGCCCGACCAACGTTGCCGAGGCAACGATCAATCCCAAAGCCTCTCGCCGCGACAGCGGCACGCGATTGCGCGCCGCGTCCAGCACGGCCATGATCCGTCGCTCGACGTTCGACTCGCGCGCCATCCCCACCGCGCACGACAACCGGCAATGCCGGTACGCCTTGGCAACGCCGAGCAGCACGCCGGCGTAGTCGGCCGGCGCCTGCCCGCCGGCGAGCACGACATCGTCGCACGCCAGCTCCCGCAGCCGCCGCATCTGCGCCAGTCCCCACCAGCACAACGGATTGAACCAGTATGCCGCACACGCGCACCCAGCGACGAATTGCGTGAGCACGTCGTGGCGCTTCGCGTGCGCCAGCTCGTGCAGCAGCACGCTCGAGCGTTCCGCGGCGCTCCAGCCCTCCGCCGCGGCGGGTACAACCACCAGCGGCCGGAACACGCCCGCCGTGAACGGCGAGGCGCTCGCCGGGTGTTTCAACAAACGGACCCGCCGCGACAAGTCCAATCGCCGCGCAGCGTCGGCCGCCACCGCGGTCCACGATGCCTGTTCAAGCGGCTCGCATCCGCGGAGCAGTTTCCGCAGCCGAAGCCAGTCCACGGCCATGCGGCAAACGAGAACGCCGGCGACCACCGCCCACACGGCGAGACTGCTGAGAACGACGGCATACCCGTCGATGCTCGCCGGCGCGGCGCCGGTCGGCGCGCTGGCCGGCATGGGCGGCGCCGGCCCGCTCGCCAGACCGTCGCTCGCCGGCGACGGGCCCGCGGCGGCGGGCGCGCCCGCTGTTCCAGCAGACGGCGTTTGGACGTCTCCGGCCCCCCATCCGCCGTGCGGGGAGCGCACGCCTGCCGCCGCGGGCGCAACGGCCAGGTTCACAACCGCCGGCGGCTCCTCCGTCGCTGAAACGGCGAAGGCATCCCTGCCCGCCGCCGGCAGGATCGGCAGGCGCCACTCGGGCATGAGCGCCGAAACCGCCGGCATCGCCAGGCACCCGGCGAAGCACAGACTCCACAACCGGTGCAGCGCCGCCGCCGACTGCCGCCGCAGGCAGAACGCCAGGACGCACGTCGCCGCCGTCAGCACGCAGCTTTTGGCGAACGCGTCGAGCAGCCAACTCATGTTCGAGAGCGTGAACATGCTATTTCTCCTTGGCGCGACGGATCGCGTCTTCGAGCCGCTGGAGATCTTCGTCCGAGAGCTTTTCCGCGGAGTCGTCGATGAGCGCTGCCAGCGCATCGCCGGGCGACTTGGCAAAGAACGTGTCGACCACCGCCCGCAGCGCCGCCCGGCTCGCCGCCCACCGCGACTGCACGGGCGAGTACACGTGCTTCACGCCGGAGCGATCGCGGCGGAGCAGGCCCTTGCGCTCCAGATGCCCCAGCATGGTCCGCACCGAGGAGTAGGTGGGCGGATCGACGAGCCGCTCGCGCACCTCGCCGACCGACGCCTGCCCCAACTGGTGGACGACGTCCATGATCTGCTGCTCTCGAGCAGCCAGTCCGCGTTTGACTCGTTTCGATGCCATCGGCTTGTCGTTCACACGTGTTAATCTATTGACACATGTGAATGTATTGGCATCCAGCCGCGTCGTCAAGCAATTCCCGCCAAGAAAATCGGCCGCGTCCACGACGCTGCCCCAACGCTTGCCAACGCTTGCGGCTTAGCGCTGCCGCCGTCCCACGGCTCCGCGGCCGCGGCCGCCCAACGCGCCCCCGAAGCCCACCGCCAACCCCCGCCGCTGCAACGACTTAACCCAATTGTGCCCGCCCCCTCCATGTGCTACGATACCGGGCTTGTCTGCGGACTTGGGTCACTTGCAAGAGCGTCGATCGTCGACGCTCGGCCCGCGCAGGCGCCTCACCCCGTATTGGCCGAAGGCGACGTACTCACCGACGACGGTCGCCTGACTCCGTTTGGTCCTTTCATTTCATGGTCAACCGTAACCTCATCCGCGAATTCGACGTTTCCGAAGACGACTGGTCCGCCGCCATTGGCGAGCTGGCTCCCGACGACATCAGTTGGCTCGGCGGCAAGGACGTCGACGTCAATCAGATCGTCGAAGGCAAAATCATCCGCATCGACGAGGAGTTCGTCCTCGTCGACATCGGCTACAAGAGCGAGGGCATGATCGCCCGCGACGAATGGGAGCCCGAGGATCCCGATCAGCCTGAAATCGGCCAGGTAATCCGCGTGCTGGTCGAAGATGTCGAAGGCGCCTCCGGCCACCTCGACGAGCGTGGCATGATCACGCTCAGCAAGCGCAAAGCCGAGAAGATCGAAAAGTGGCTGAAGGTCATGGAGACCGTCCACGAGGGCGACGTCGTCAGCGGCGAGGTCACCCGCAAGATCAAGGGCGGCCTGCTCGTGGACATCGGCGTCAATGTCTTCCTACCGGCCAGCCAGGTCGATATCCGCCGGCCGCACGACATCGGCGAATACATCGGCAAGACCATCGAATGCATGGTCCTCAAGATCGACGAGGCCCGCCGCAACATCGTGGTGAGCCGCCGCAGCCTCATCGAGTCGCAGCGGGCCGAGAAGAAGGCCGAGCTGCTCAAGCAGCTCGAGGTGGGCCAGGACCGCAAGGGCGTGGTGAAGAACATCGCCGACTTCGGCGCGTTCGTCGACCTCGGCGGCATCGACGGCCTGCTGCACATCACCGACATGAGCTGGGGCCGCATCAACCACCCCAGCGAGATGGTCAAGATCGACGACGAGCTGGAAGTGCGCGTCCTTCACATCGACTACGAGAAGGAGAAGATCGCCCTCGGCCTCAAGCAGCGGCAACCCAGCCCCTGGGCCAACGTCGCGTCGAAGTACCCTGTTGGCTCCTCGGTCAAGGGCACGGTCGTCAACGTCATGAGCTACGGAGCCTTCGTCAAGCTCGAGGACGGCATCGAGGGCCTGGTCCACATCAGCGAGATGAGCTGGACCAAGCGCATCAGCCACCCCAGCGAGCTCGTTAACATCGACGACGTGATCGACGTCGTCGTGCTGCGCATCGACGAGCAGAAGCAGGAAATCTCGCTCGGCATGAAGCAGACCCAGAGCAATCCCTGGGAGAAGGTCGCCGACAAGTACCCCACGGGCAGCCTCGTGAAGGGCAAGGTCCGCAACCTCACCAACTACGGCGCCTTCATCGAGATCGAGGAAGGCATCGACGGCCTGCTGCACGTGAGCGACATGAGCTGGACCCGCAAGATCAGCCACCCCAGCGAGGTGGTCGAGAAGGGCCAGGAAATCGAGTGCAAGGTGCTTAGCGTCGACCAGGAACGGCGCCGCATCGCACTGGGCCTCAAGCAGATGGACGACGACCCGTGGTCGACCGACATCCCCAACCGCTACCAGCAGGGTCAGCTCGTCAAGGGCAAGGTCACCAAGATCACCAACTTCGGCGTATTCGTCGGCCTCGAGGACGGCCTCGAGGGGCTGCTTCACATCAGCGAGCTGGCCGACCACAAGGTCGAGAACCCGCAGGAGGTGGTCAACGTCGGCGACGAGATCGAGGTGAAGGTCCTCCGCGTCGACATCGACGAGCGCAAAATCGGCCTCTCGCGCAAGCGCGTCGATTGGGCCGAGGAAGACGCCGCGGCCGACGCCAACGGCGCGGCCCCGACGTCGGGACCCTCGCGCGAGCCCGTGGAGCTCAAAGGCGGCGTCGGCGGCGAGTCCGGCCCGCTCTTCAAGGCCCCGTCGGCCGAAGAGCCCGAATAACCGGATCGCTCCACAACTCCAAACGCCACAACTCCAAACGCCACAACGCGAAACGCCACAACGCCAAACTCCATTCAGCCCCCGGCGCAAGCCGGGGGTTTCTTTTTGCGCCGCACCGTCCGCCGCTTCCTCCCGACGCGCACGGGCCGCAATTCGCGTACATCCGTCGCACTTCCACGCCCTCGGCCGCGTCTGCAGGCGCCCCCCGCCGGCGGACGATAGCATCATCACGCCACCAGCGCCGCGATTCACATCGTCGCGCCGCGGCAGTTGCTCGCCCCGTCGAACAAGGAGCGTTCGCGGTCGAGGCCCACCAATCGCCCGCCCTCCCCCCGACGGGACACGCCACGATGCCCTCCGCCACCCGCAAGCGCAAGACCTCCAGCGCGGTGCAAACGCCGTTGGAAACGTACCTGCGCGAGATCAACGAAACCGCGCTGCTCACCGCCCGCGAAGAGCGGGAGCTGGCCGTCAAAATCGGCGAGGGCGACTCCGCCTCGCGCGACCGCATGGTCCGCGCCAATCTGCGGCTGGTGGTCAACATCGCCCGCGGCTACTCCGGCAAGGGCCTCGCGCTGCAGGACCTCATCGAAGAAGGCAACCTCGGCCTGCTCCGCGCCGTCGAGGGCTTCGACCCCGCGATGGGCACGCGGTTCAGCACCTACGCCAGTTACTGGATCAAGCAGTCGATCAAACGGGCGCTCATCAACACCGGCAAGACGATCCGCATTCCGGCGTACATGGTCGAGCTGCTCTCCAAGTGGCGCCGCGCCACCGCCCGTTTGACCGAAGAGCTGGACCGCAGCCCGACGCCGGAGGAAGTCGCCCGCGTCCTGGGCCTGCCCAAGAAGAAGCTGCCGATCA
>CAYSFP010000235.1:0-7611 GCA_964430075.1 uncultured Planctomycetaceae bacterium
TCGCGCTCGAGCTGTACCAGCCGTTCATCATCCGCCGGCTGAAGGAGCTGGGCCACGCCGATACGATCAAGAGCGCCAAAAAGATGCTGGAGCGCAAGGAAGACGAGGTGTGGGATATCCTCGAGGAGGTCATCCGCAACCACCCCGTGCTGCTCAATCGCGCCCCCACGCTGCACCGCATGGGCATCCAGGCGTTCGAGCCGGTGCTGGTCGAGGGGAACGCCATCCAGCTCCACCCGCTGGTGTGCAAGGGCTTCAACGCCGACTTCGACGGCGACCAGATGGCGGTGCACCTGCCGCTGTCGATCGAGGCGCAGGTCGAAGCGCACACGCTGATGATGAGCACGCACAACATCTTCAGCCCGAGTAACGGCGCGCCGATTATCAGCCCGTCGCAGGACATCGTCATGGGTTGCTACTACCTGACGATGGGCACGCCCGAAGAAAAGGGCGACGGCATGATCTTCAGCTCGATGGACGAGGTCGAGACGGCCTACGCTTCCGGCAAGCTCGGCACGCACGCCCGCATCAAGGTCCGCCTGCCGAAGAACCGCTGTCTGCGCGAGGATCTGGACAAGAAGGACGGCTATGGCAAGCGGATCGACACGACGGTGGGCCGCGTGATCTTCAACAAGATCCTGCCCAAGGGCATGCCGTTCTACAACATCGCGATGCGGTCCAGCGAGCTGGCCCGCGTGATCAGCGACAGCTACGAGTTTCTGGGCCGGCGGCAGACGATCGAGCTGCTCGACGACATGAACCAGCTCGGCTTCCGCCAGAGTACGCTCAGCGGGCTGTCGTTCGGCACCGACGACCTGATCACGCCCGAGACGAAGGGCAAGATCATCGGCGAGGCCGAAAAGCTGGTGATGAAGTTCAACAAGCTGTTCCAGCGGGGCGTCATCACCGAGCTGGAGCGATACAACTCGGTGCTGGACGCGTGGACGCACGCCCGCGAGCAGATCACCACCGAGATGATGGCGGGGCTCGAGAGCGACTTCCGCACCGGCGGCTACGTGAACCCGATCTTCCTGATGGCGCATTCCGGCGCCCGCGGCGGCGTCGAGCAGATGCGTCAGCTCGGCGGCATGCGCGGCCTGATGGCCAAGCCGTCCGGTAAGATCATCGAGACGCCGATCAAGGCCAACTTCCGCGAGGGCCTCACCGTGCTCGAGTACTTCAGCTCGACGCACGGCGCCCGCAAGGGTCTGGCCGATACGGCGCTCAAGACCGCCGACTCGGGTTATCTCACCCGCAAGCTGGCCGACGTGGCGCAGAATGTCGTCATCACGATGGACGACTGCGGTACGACCCAGGGCATCACCAAGGGCATCATCTACCGCGGCGAGAAGGTGGAGGTGAACCTGGCCGACTCGATCAAGGGTCGGGTGAGCCGGGCCAACATCGTCAACCCGATTACCGACGAAGTGATCGTCAGCGAGAACGAGCTGATCACCGCGGAGATCGGCCGCAAGATCGAGCAGATGGGTCTGGAGAAGATCCAGGTTCGCAGCCCGATGACGTGCGATGCGTCCCTCGGCGTGTGCCGCAAGTGCTACGGCATGGACCTGTCGACCGGCGCCATGGTCGAGGAAGGCATGGCGGTGGGCATCATCGCGGCCCAGAGCATCGGCGAGCCGGGCACCCAGCTCACGATGCGGACGTTCCACATCGGCGGCATCGGCCAGCACGACGTCGAGGAATCCGACATCAAGGCCAAGAAGGGCGGCATCGCCAAGACGGCTCGCCTGAAGGTCGTGACTAACGACGCCGGCCAGCAGGTGGTGCTCAGCCGCAACGGCGAAATCACGCTGGTCGACGATCGCGGTCGCGAGGTCGAGAAGTACGAGGTGCCCACCGGCGCCGTGCTCCGCGTGGCGGAGGACGAGGTGGTGAAGGCCGGCCAGGTCGTGTGCGAGTGGGACCCGCACTCGATTCCGATTCTCGCGGAAACGGGCGGCAAGATTCGCTACGAGGACCTGATCGAAGGCGAAACGATGCGCGGGGAGAAGGATCCCAGCGGCAAGATGCGCTACGTGATCATGGAACACAAGGGCGACATGCACCCGCAGCTCGTGGTCGAGGACCCGGCCGACGGCAAGATCCTGGACTTCTACTACATGCCCGAGCGGGCTCATCTTGAGGTCGACGAAGGGCAGATCATCAGCCCAGGCACGCTGGTGGCGAAGACGCCCCGCGAGGCCTCCGGCACGCAGGACATCACGGGCGGTCTGCCCCGGGTGACGGAAATCTTCGAGGCCCGCAAGCCGAAGGACCCGGCGGTCATCGCCGAGATCGACGGCGTGGTCGAGCTGCTGGGCGAGAAGAAGCGCGGCAAGCGCTCGATCATCGTCCGCAGCGAGACGGGCATCGAGCGCGAGCACCTCGTGTCGCACTCGAAGCACTTGCGGGTGCACGCCGGCGACCACGTTCGCGCCGGCGAGAGCCTGGTCGACGGGCCGCTGGTGCCGCACGACATTCTCCGCATCAGCGGCGAAGAGGCGGTGCAGCAGTACCTGACCCGCGAAATCCAGAACGTGTACCGCAGCCAGCGCGTCGAGATCAACGACAAGCACATCGAGATCATCGGCAGCCAGATGCTGCGGAAGGTGAAGATCGAGTCGCCCGGCGACACCGACCTGCTGCCGGGCTCGGTGATGGACAAGTTCGACTTCCGCAGTGCGAACGAGGCGCTGACCAAGTGCCTGAAGATCACCCACCGCGGCGACAGCGAGTTTGCCGAAGGCGCGATCGTGCCGAAGGACGTGCTGGAGCAGACCAACGCGCAGATCGAGTCCCTCGGCGGCGACGTGGCCAAGGGCACGAAGCCGAAGATGGCGACGGCCAGCACGCAGCTCTTGGGCATCACCAAAGCGAGCGTGCAGTCCAGCAGCTTCATCTCCGCGGCCAGCTTCCAGGAAACCACGAAGGTGCTGACCGAGGCGGCCTTGGCCGGCCGGACCGACCACCTGGTGGGCCTGAAGGAGAACGTGATCCTGGGCCACTTGATCCCGGCGGGCACGGGCTTCAAGACGATTCAGGAGTCGGAAGTGCGGATTCAGCCCTCGGCGCTCGAGGCCCTGGCGGCCGAGAAGGAGCGCGTGCTGGAGCGTTCGTTCCCGCTGCTCGAATCGGCGCTGCGGGCCCAGGGCGGAGGCGACGGCGCCGCGGCTGTTCAGCCGCCCGGCGGCAACGGCGAACACGCCGCGCCGCCGCGGCCGGCGCCCACAGGGCTCGACGCGCTCTTGGGCGGCGCCGACCTTGCCAGCGACTCCGATGGCGAGTAGCGGAATTTAGCCCGGCCATCCTGACCGGAGCCATCGCGGTGTACGGAAAAAGCGGGGGGCGAAAGCCCCCCTGCTTCGCAATGTCGTCAGTTGCATCGCGAGATGGTTCCGTCTCACGGAGCGAGAGAGCTACAATGAAAGGCGTTCCGCCGTTGCCAAACGAAAAGCGATGAACGAAACGATGATCATCTCCGATCCCGCGGTAATGATGGGCAAGCCTGTGGTTGCCGGCACCCGAATCACTGTCGAGTTAATCCTTGAAAAGCTAGCTGCGGGCGAGACGATCGACCAGCTTCTGGAGGCACATCCACGTCTCACCAAGGAAGGCGTATTGGCGGCGCTGGATTTCGCTGGGCAGGTGCTGCGAGCTGACGTGATCTATCCGGTGGCAAGCGGATCGACATGAAATTCGTGGCCGATGAGAGCGTCGACAACGCAATCGTTGCTCGGCTGCGCGCAAACGGCCATGACGTCCATTACGTCGCCGAGTCGGCTCCTAGTCTGAGCGACGATGAAGTCATTGACCGCGCTAACAGCCAAAGTGCGCTCTTGGTTACGGAGGATAAGGACTTCGGCGAACTCGTCTATCGGCTGCGTCGGGTCCATGGCGGCGTCGTTCTCGTGCGCCTCTCCGGAATGTCAACGTCTCTGAAGGCAGATATCGTGGCAGAAACTGTGACTGACAGGGGCGTCGAGCTGCCGAAAGCGTTCACAGTGATTTCACCGGGCTTGGTGCGCATTCGACGTTGATTTGTGACGAGAGGAGCCCTAACGCGATGAGGACCAAGAAGTTTCCGCCGGGCTGGGATGAGCAGCGCGTTCGCAATGTGCTTGCCCACTACGAACGCCAAACCGGGGACGAGCAATTTGCCGAGATTGAAGCGGCGATGGAGGCGAAGGACGTCACCATGATTGCCGTGCCGACTGCGCTTGTTCCCGAAGTGCGGGCGCTGTTGGCGCGAGCCGAAAGCGCGTGACGCATGCCATCCGTGGCCGACGAGAGCATCGATCAGCAAATCGTCGCTCGTTTGCGTCGCGCCGGCCGCGCCGTCGCCCAACTCGTGGCTTGTTGTGCGAATTCTCGGGGCCAAGATCGCCGCGTCAGCAGCAGGTTTCTTTGTATTCCAGAAGATCTCCGGGCTGGCACTGGAGCGATTTGCAAATCGCTTCCAGCGTTGAGAGCCGAATCGCCTTGGCCTTGCCGTTTTTCAAGATGGAAATGTTGGCCATCGTGATGCCGACTTTCTCGGCAAGCTCGGTGACGCTCATCTTCCGCTTCGCCAACATGACGTCGATGTTGATAATAATGGCCATGCTGATCTCGTTATACCGTCAAGTCGTTCTCGGATTTCAGGTCCACGGCATTTTGTAGAATCCGTTCAAACATTGCGGCCGCAGCGGCGACGACGATCGAAGGAAAAGCAATGAGGACGCCCATAAAAATCGGGGCTCCAGGATCTTCACTGTCACGGTTGTTCATCAACAGAATGACGATCTCCTCGACTACAACAAAACCAATGATGGCCAGCGCGCAATATTTTATCGTCCGCAGAGCTTTCACGACTTCCGGTGAGAAGACTTTATTTCGTCCGACGTATCCCAACGCCTGGAACGCCTGATAGAGTGCAATGAAGAACGGAATGGCGCCCGCATACACAAGCGCCAGAAATGGATCTTGGAAGTATATTTCAAAGAGCGTGGCGTCCTTGTTTCTGCCCTCGAGGTGAGGCTCCCACAGCAGGAGAGCAAGAGCGGCGAGGCCGATGAGGACAATGACGACCTGAAGAAATACTGTTGAGCTTCGTTTCATGGCTGGCACTCCCAACGGCGCCGTGCAAGAGATCTGGAAGCCTTCACGACAGAACCCGACCTGGCTTGATGCTTCCAGCTTAGCTGGGATTTATCGTTTGTCAATATTTATTTATCGTTTTTACGCGAGCTACAAAGTCACGCCTGCCTCGGTCATTCTGAGGTCCGCCGAAGAATCTGGCGTCTGTCTCCCTGAGCGTTTCCGTCGTTCAGGATGTTGCCAGCCAGTCGACTGAGACGACGAGCGGGCGGCGCAAGATTGCCATTGCCGTTTTGCGGCGCATTGCATCGCACTGGAATCGCCAAGACGGCCGGGCGATAATTCCCCAGGACGACAGCGCTAAGTCGCGCCGATCGAAACCACGGATTTCACGGATGGGAATGGGCGCGGCGAGGGATGTCCTTGTGACAGCCATCCAGACCCGCAACGGAGTGCGTCAGCAACGAAGAAATCCGTGTAGTCCGTGAAATCCGTGGTTTCAACTCAGCGCTGTAGGATTAGGAAGTCCGTCTTTGCTTGCCAGGAGTCGCCGCGATGTCCCTCGTCGAATCGCCAACCGCGCCGAACTTCGAGGTCCCGATACAACCTCCCCATCGGCTGCTTACTGCCGCCGATCTCGAAGCATTTCCTACGGAGATTCCCTCCGGTCCGATCGATTACGAACTCGATAACGGGAGGCTCGTGTTCATTATGGCTCCTCCGAGCGGAGTTCACGGATCGCTGCAGTCGAGGATCGCGGGCCAACTCTACATGCATGGCGAAATGAGGGGCCTCGGAAAGAGTTACACGGAGGTCGGCCTCATCCTCTGGAGAAACCCGGACCGCGTGGTTGCTCCCGACGCGGCGTTCATCGCCGCCAAGTCGCTGCCCGCACGGCTTTCGCCGGAGGGTTATCTCGAAACGATTCCGGAGCTGGTCGTGGAAATCCGCAGCAAAGGCGATTCGGCAGCGTTTGTCCGCCGCAAGGTGGATCACTACCTAAAAGCTGGCGTTGAGGCGGCGTGGGTTGTTGACCCCGAAGCCAACACGATTGAAGTGCACTCCGGCGGCAAGGTCGTACCGTACGGCATGGCGGACTCGCTGACGCTGCCGACGATCATTCCGGACTTCTCGCTGGCCGTGGCGGATGTGTTTCGGGAATGACGATGGACGCCAATGATTTTCGACCGCCGAAGCGTCCGTTGCTCAAGCCGCTGCTTCTGATTTGCTGCGTCGTTGCGAGCCTGACTGTTGGCGTGCCCTTGGCTATGCTCGGAATGTTTGGCCTCGCCGGCCGGGTGGCCGACGCCGAATATGCCGTCAATCTTCGATTCGGGTTGCAATCACTTGCCGCGGCCGGTTGCATCTGGGGGATGACCTATGCGTCGTATCTTTGGACGACGGACAAGCTTCCGACGCGCTTCAGCATGAGATTTCTTCTGGGCGCCATGACCTGCGCCGCGATCTTGCTGGGATGGGCCGCATGGGCATTGTCAAGTTCCTGATCGCTGGTGAGCGTCTCCGTCTGCGAGGATTTGTGCTTCGGATGCAGCGACCACGGCTGCTCGTCAGCGCATGGCTTCTGCTGGCAACGGGATGCGATGCGACGAAACAGGATCGCCGAGCCTACGAAGCGATTTGGAGGTCTTCAAGCCAAGCAAACCCTCGCGTCAGAGTTGTCGCGCCGGACGAGCCTGACAACCTGCTCGCTTCCGGAGCGTTCCGCTCAAGTCGCGTTCTGATGGTTCAAGGCGCGATCACGGACGTGCTGAAATCGGAGATGAAATCCTACGGAGTCGCGCCGAATCTGGAAGGACTCATCGCGACGCTCACGCGTCCGCTAAAACCTCCTGATGCGACGACTGACGGGGAAGTCAGCCGATCCCGGTGGATGCTGGGCGTTCGAAACGTCTTTTGGAGCACGTCGCCGGACAAGTCGGCCGAAGTGCATTCCGACGGCTCAGGAAACCTGCTGCTTGTACTTCGAAGCGGCGCCGAATCGATTCGACTATGCTACGTCGAAGAAGGCGGGGGCGTTGCGGAGTATGTCCTTCGGAACGAGGAATGAGATGTCAAGCGTGCCCCCCCGGTGCGAATTTGCTTTGGGAGCGCCAGTTTAGCGGAGGTTTCCCGCCCTTGACCCCCGCCTCCAATCCGGTAAATTGACTAGCTTCCCAGCGGTTCGCCGCCTTTACGTAGACGCGCCGAGGCCGAAGTTTTCATGCCCACGATCAATCAGCTCGTCCGCCGGGGCCGGCGGGCCAAGCGGAAGTTCTCCAAGAGCCCGATCCTCGACAAATGCCCGTTCAAGCGGGGCGTTTGTCTGCAGGTTCGCACGATGACGCCCAAAAAGCCGAACTCGGCCCTGCGGAAGATCACCCGCGTGCGGCTCTCCAACGGCAAGGAAGTCACCGTCTACATTCCGGGCGAAGGCCACACGCTGCAGGAACATAGCATCGTGCTGGTGCGCGGCGGCCGCGTGCGCGACCTGCCGGGCGTTCGTTACCACGTCGTCCGCGGCGCCCTCGACACGCT
>CAYSFP010000236.1:0-7604 GCA_964430075.1 uncultured Planctomycetaceae bacterium
CCGGCAGCAGCACCGCGAACGCCTGCGACGTGGCCCGGTACAGCCCCGCTGCCTTGATCTCGCCGACCACGATCGCGTCGGCCGCCCGCAGCGTTTCCAGCCGCTCGCGCGTCACCTCGCCGAGGCAGCGCACCGCGAGCCCCGGCCCGGGGAACGGGTGCCGCCACACGAGGTCTTCTGGCAGCCCGAGCTGCAAGCCCAACCGCCGCACCTCGTCCTTGAACAGATCGCGCAGCGGCTCGATCAACTCGAACCCCAGCTCCGCCGGCAGCCCGCCCACGTTGTGGTGCAGCTTGATCGTGTCGGCCGGCCCGTCCGGCGCCGCGCCGCTTTCGATCACGTCGGGATACAGCGTGCCCTGGGCCAGGAACCGCGCGCCCTCGATCTTCTTGGCCTCGGCCGTAAAGCACTCGATGAACGCGTGCCCGATCCTTCGCCGTTTTTCCTGCGGGTCGGTCACGCCGGCCAGGACCTCGAGAAACCGGTCCGCCCCTTTCACGACGTGCAAATCGGTTTTGAAGTGCCGTGAGAATTCGTCGATGACCGACTCCTCCTCGCTTTCCCGCAATAGCCCATTGTCCACGAGAATGCACGAGAGCTGCGGCCCGATCGCCCGATACAACAGCGCCGCCACGACCGAGGAGTCCACGCCTCCCGACAAACCGCAGATCACCCGGCCGTCGCCCACCTGCCGGCGGACCCGCTCGATCGTCTCCTCGGCAAAATCGCCCAGCTTCCACATCCCGCGGGCGCCGCACATCGTGTGCAAAAAGTTCCGCAGCACCGTCGCCCCCTCGGGCGTGTGCGTCACCTCGGGGTGGAACTGCAGGCCCACCAGCGGCAGCGACCGGTGCTTCACCGCCGCGTAGGGACACGTCGCCGTGCGGGCCAGCGGGGCGAAATCCTCCGCGATGCCGGTCACCTGGTCGCCATGGCTCATCCACACCTGCGTGGGCGAGTGGACGCCGTCGAACAGCTCGTCGCCCGCCGTCACCTCGCACTCCGCCCGGCCGTATTCGCGGGCCGGGGCGCTATCGACGCGGCCGCCCAGGGCCTCGCACATCAACTGCATGCCGTAGCAGATGCCCAGCACGGGAATGCCGAGGCGGAACAATTCGCCGTCGCACTTGGGCGCCCCGGGGGCGTACACGCTCGACGGGCCGCCGCTGAGGATCAGCCCGATCGGCGCTAGCTCGCGGATCCGCGCGGCCGTGATGTCGTGCCGCACGATCTCGCAATACACGCTCTGCTCGCGCACGCGGCGGGCGATCAGTTGGGCGTATTGCGAGCCAAAGTCGAGCACCAGCACGCGCTCGCCGGCAGCGCCGCTCGAAACTGCGTTCCCTACCATACCAGGTGATCCCCCGCGCCGCGTGGAAAACCGGTGATTATACGACCCGTCCGGTCCGCGCGGCTAGGACCGCGCCAGTCGCGCCGTCGATGGCCGACAAGCGCCCGGCCCGATATAGTGAAACGTCCGCTCACCCCGTGGCCCGACGGCTTTCCGCATGCACATCCTGCTCACGAACGACGACGGCATTCACGCCCCGGGCCTCGCGGCCCTCGAAGCGGAACTGCAGCGGCTGGGAACCGTCGACGTCATCGCCCCGCTCACCGAGCAGAGCGGCGTCGGCCACGCCATCACGTACCTCACGCCGCTGATGGCCCGCGAGCTGTTCGACGGGGATCGCCGCCGCGGCTGGGCTGTCGAAGGCAGCCCCGCGGACTGCGTGAAGCTCGCCATCTCGGAGCTCTGCCGCGAGCGGCCGCACCTGGTCGTCAGCGGCATCAACAGCGGCCAGAACGCAGGGATCAACGTGCTCTACAGCGGCACCGTCGCTGCGGCCATCGAAGGGGCGTTTTTCGGCATCACCAGCATCGCGGTGTCCCTCGAATACGACGAGCAGGCCCGCTACGACAAGGCGGCGAAATTAGCCGCTGGGCTCATCGAGCAGATCCTCGCCCAGAAAGACAGCGAGCCGCAACTGTATAATCTGAACATCCCCCTGGAAGCCCTCGAAGGCCCCGCCGAGGTCCGCGTCGTGCCGATGTGCGTGGCGCCCTGGGGGGAGGAGTTCGAGCGCCGCGACGACCCGCGCGGCCGGCCGTACTACTGGGCGACCGGCCGAGCGCCCACGCCGCCGACGCACGAACCGACCGACCTGTCGGAATTACGCGCCGGTCACATCACGCTCACGCCGCTGCACTTCGACATGACGCGTCGCGACAAGCTCACGGATATGCGGCTGTGGACGTTGGAAACTGCCGGCACAACAAGTCACCGATCCCAGATAAGAAGGGAACTCTCGCGATGAGCCAGTTCAAGAAACCGCTGCTCGCCTTTGTGTCGGTTATTGCGTTGGGCTGCGAAACGCCGGAGCTGCAAACGGCGGCGACGGCGCCGAGCGCGACGCCGCCGACCGCGGAGCCGCAGGAAGAAGTCGTCATGGTCGCCGGCGTCCCCGGCGAGCCGCTACCAGAGGATGAGATTCCGATCACCGACGTGCCGCGCAGGATCGACCCCAAGGATCCCGTGAAGGGGCGCCGCACTCGCGCCACGGGCGGTGTGGCAGGGAATTTTGGGGCTGCCCTCTGGGGGCAGCACAAGGCCATGTTCGACGCCATCGCTTATGCCAATGAGCTCTATTGGCCCCAGCATGACTTCTCGTATCCAAAGTCGCACGAAGAATTCATGACCGCGGTGGTCGCCCCCGCGCTCAATGGCGAGATGCTGCCCGAACTGCCAGAGTACGCGGAGTACATCTACGTTCCCGAGCAAGGCGAGCTCGGGCTGCAAATTCGTCTGGTTCCTGGCGGCGAGCGTTCGAAGATTGACGCGCCGGAGCCCGGCAAAGAGCACATTTATGATCCCGCGATTCTGGCCGCCGCGGGCGTTGTCATTCCACTTCCGGACGACGGCCTGGCGCCGAGCGGGGAACCGCTGTCGCCCGATCCGCGCGAGCGGGCCGAACAGCTCCGGCAGCGGGCCGACGCCAGCGGCGCGGCGGCGGCCGAACCGCCCGCGAGCGAAGAGCCGTCGCCCAACATCCGTGTGCGGGCCGGTCAGCTTGGCGAGTTGGGCAACGCCAACATCGAGAGCGCGTTGGGCGAGGGTGAGAATTAGCAGCGTGTTCGCGCGGAATCATTTTCAGCGTCGCAGTTCCGCATGAAATATGCTTCATATGGCGTCCACTCGCATCCAGTTTCGATGTCTGGTGGCGGCAATTGCCGCGATCGGGCTGGTCTGCCTGAACAACGCCGCACACGCGCGGCGATGCACAGTGCGAAACGCGCGGTGTGCGGTGAGATGCTGCGTTCCGTGTTGCCCGAACTCTCGTACCGAAACTCGCATCGTCGCCCCGGCGCCACAAGCTCCCGCATCGCTTGGCCCCGCGCCGCCCGCGGGCAAGGCAAGCGGCGTGCCGCCCGTCACGGACGACCCTCGGCCATTCACGGCGCGCGACCCCATCAGAGCGCGCCGCCCCCGCGAGGGCGACTATCTTGGCGCCGTTTCCGCCACTCGCTTCTACGTTAAGTATCAAACGATCATCAACTCGATCCACCACGCGCTGCAGCTCCACCACGCCGAGTTCGGCGAATACCCAAGCTCTCATGACGAGTTTATGGAGAAGATTATCGGCTGGAACAATTTCCCGCTGCCTGAGCTGCCTGCGGGCCAGGAGTACATCTTCGTGCCCGAGGAAGCGGAATTGGGGCTGCAGATTCGTCTGACGCCGGCACAATCGGACGATGCCGAATAAGGCGGCGCCGACTTCGCCCCGAATGGTGCTGTTTTGCCACGGCCGCGTTGCGATTTCGCAACGCGGTGGCGGGCACAACTCGCGAAATTTCGCCGTTTTCTGCGAATCCGGTCTCCCGGCGCCAATCCTGCAACAGGCGTCCGCCGACCCTTAGCGCACACTCCCTCCTCCGGCGCTCCTCGCGGGGAGCGCCGGGGAGGGGGTGATTGTCGCACCACCGGGTCACGCCTGCTTTGCGGACCTCGTCGCCCGGATCGCCGCATGAACCGCCCTGCCCCACGCCTCTTCGGCCTGCCCGCCTTCGTCTGGCGGTTGATCTTCGCGGCGGCCCTGCTCGCCGTGCTGCTGCTGAGCCGGGCCGACGCCCAGGACTGTGCGTGCTCGGCGCCGCCTACGCCCGTGGCTTACATCCCGCAAGAGCCGCCGCGCGATAGCTGGGTGTTCGCCCGCGGCCGCTACACGCACGATCCCGAGACCGGCGCCCGCGTCGCCCAGTACGAAATGAAGCCGGCCATCGAGCCGCTCGACGATCCGCGGCTGGTGACCAGTGGCTATTCGCGCACCCGCACCGTGCTTCGCGGCGCCGACGGCTCGGCCAACACGCACTACCAGGTGACCAACTACGGCAACGGCCGCGGCGGCCTCGACGCCGAGTGGGAACGCTTCCACGACGCGTGGCGCGGCTCGACCGTCGCCGGCGGCGCCTACCAGGTGTATCCGGGCTACGGTTATGGAGGTTACGGCGGCTACGGTCCAGGATACGGCTACGGCCCCGGCTCTGGCGGCCCTGGATACGGAGGTCCTGGATACGGCGGCCCCGGCTACCCGCCCGGTTTCCGCGGCCAGGGCCCGGGCTATGGTTACGGCCCCGGCTACGGCGTTCCCGACGCCGGCACGCTCGACCCCGATGCCTCCGACGGCTACATCGAACCGCGCCGCCGCACGCCCGATCGCCAGTTCTTCAACGGCGGCCTCCCGCCGCGGGAAGAGCGCCCCCACGCCGATCACCACGACTAAATCGATTTTCGAGTTGTTGTGCGTGCCGATGCGTGTGCCACTGGCGTGTCGCCAGTGCTGAAGTACCGAGCGAGTGCCCACTTCTCACTGGCGACACGCCAGCGGCACACAAATCTGGAAAACGTTCTGGCCGCCTACTCGATTACGTGACCAAAACACGTCAACAATACTACGGCACGGGCCGATTGCCCGCCGCGCTGCTCACCGCGTCGATCGGCTGGCCGTCGAAATATGCCGTGTAGCCTGTGATGCGCCAGCGGTCGCCGCTCTTGGCCCACTCCACATCCACCTGCTGGTTGACATACGCGATGGGCGTGCCCGACCGCTCGTGCGTGCCGTGCAAAAAGGCCCGAAAGGTCGCCACGGCCCTTGTTGGCTGCGGCGCCGCCTCGAGCTCGACTTCCACCGACGCGGCGTTGGCCACGTCCACGTGCATTTGGGGCATGAGCGATTCCGCGTCGGCACGCACTTTGGCGGCTCCTGGATCGATGAATGCAACGAGCCCCGCGACGTCGTTGGCCTTGATCGACGCCATCACGCCCGCGAGCGCGTTTTCGACGTCCTCGCGATCGGTCACGACCAACCGCTCGACCGCGAGCAGCACGAGCGCCAGCGCGATCACGCCGACCAGGGCCGCAAGCGCTCCGCCCGTTCGACGCGCCGCGAACACGATGCCCGCCATCACTGCCGCGAGCGCGCCGACGACGGCGATCGGCAACGGGTTTTCCAACAGCATCGACATGGCTAACCTCCGTGGTCGATCTTACGCTCTGCCGCGCGGACACGCGATGCGCGTACACTGAAAACATGAAGGCCGCTCGCGTCATCGTCGCCTGGGCCCGGCGGGCGTTCACTTTGGACGCCCGGTCGCTGGCGGCGTTTCGCATTGCCGCGGGCGTGCTGCTGCTGGCCGATCTCGTCACCCGCGCGGGCGACTTCCATGCCTTGTACGCAAACGACGGCATGGCGCCGGTCGAGCTGGTTCGCAGCCGGCTGGGCCCGGCGCAGTGGTCGCTGTACCTGCTGAGTGCGTCCGACGTCTGGCAGGCGGGTCTCATGGTGCTCGCCGCGATGCTGGCCGCGATGCTGACGGTTGGTTACCGCACGCGGCTGGCGACCATTGGGTCCTGGGCGCTGTTTGCATCGCTGCACTCGCGGCTGCCAATCGTCATCAATGCCGGCGACTCGATGTTGCGCGTGCTGTTGTTCTGGAGCATGTTTCTGCCGCTAGGCCGCGCGTGGTCGCTCGACGTGCGGCGGTCGCGTTTGCGAGAGGGAGTGTCGCAACCGGACTCCGAAGGTGTGTTTTCTGCCGCGAGCATCGCGTTTGTCCTGCAGTTGGCGATCGTGTACTGGTGCGCCGGCGCGTCGAAGCTCAATGCCGACTGGCTTGAAGGCAACGCCCTCGGCACGATCATGTCGTTCCGCCTCTACGGCCTGCCGGCTGGGGAATCGCTCGGCCAGTTTCTGCTGGTCACGCTCTGGCTGGGCCGCGCTGCGGTGGCGCTCGAGTTGCTCGGCCCGTTTTTGTTGTTCATCCCCTGGCGGACGCCGCTGTGGCGGATGATCGCCGTCGCGTCGTTCGTGAGCTTTCACATCGGCATCGCACTGACGATGACCGTGGGACTGTTCGCGTGGGACGGTATGGCGGCGTGGCTGGCGGTGTTGCCGGCGCAGTTTTGGGCCAGACTGAGACGGAGCAAAAAACTGTCGCTGCACGATTCGCAAATCCCTCTCTTAGCCCCTCCCTTCGAGGGAAGGGGATTCGTTACGGTCGTCATCGTCGCGTTGATGGCGATGGTCGTCGCGTGGAACGTATTCACCTTTCTGCCGCGCCGGCCACAACCCCTCGCAAGCGTGCTCCGCCCCATCGGCAACGCCACGATGCTCCGCCAATCGTGGCACATGTTCGCGCGGCCCACGCGGTACGACGCGTGGTACGCTTACCGCGGCGTGTTAAAAAACGGCGCCGTCGTCGATCTGCTGCGCAGCACGGAGCTGGTCGACGACGAGCGGCCCTCGGGCGCCCAGCAGTTTGCGAACCATCGCTGGCGCAAGGCCCACACGCGGCTCTCGCAGGAATCGAACGCCCCGTACCGGTTGCCGCTGGCCGAGTACGTTTGCCGCCAGTGGAACGCCACGCACGGGCCGGACGAGCAGGTCGTACGGCTCGACTTCTACTGCATCCGCCGCCGCATCGACGACGACGGGAAGTCCGGCGGGTTCGTCCGCGTGAACCTCGCCCAGATCGTGGCCGACCCGTCGCAGGGCAATTTCGCCGAGGCGCTGCGCGAACTCGAAGAAGGCGGCGGGTTCTAACTCGATTCAGCCGACGGGCCGCGCACGCCGCCCATGCGCTGCCGCAGCAGCATGGCGAACGACCCGGCGCAAATCACGCCGAGAATCACCTCGAGCGGCCACAACGGAATCGCCGGCCGCTGGGGCGTGGAATAGACGGGCGCCCCGGCCGCTTCCTTCCGCCCGCCGCCGGCCTCCTCGACGCGAAGCTGCCCGCTGGCGACCGCGGCGCGCGCCTGGTACTTGTTCTCGATGCCAGCCTGCCGTTTGCCGAACTTGCCCCCAGTCGCCACGAGCGCCGCTAAACCGCAAGCGGTGTAGAGCGCGAACCAGAACCAGGGGGAATCGGTGATCGGGTCCGTTGGATTGTCCATGAAGACATTATTACCACGGAGGCACGGAGGACACGGAGCAATCCAATGACTTCCACACAGTTCCATCGCCTCCGTGCTCTCCGTGCCTCCGTGGTTAATCCGGGCGTAAGAAGGCATTCGTAGTCTTGCTGGGTGCTGGTAAGCTGGGGTTCGG
>CAYSFP010000237.1:0-7456 GCA_964430075.1 uncultured Planctomycetaceae bacterium
CAGAGCCTCGGCAATTCTCACCGGCAGAGCCGGTGGATTAACTAGGATTTAGCCGCGGGGCTGGCCCCGCGCGACGGCCGGGGCGCTAAGCCGCAAGCGGCGAGGTCGGCGCTCCCGCGATCGATATGGCCGCACTCGGGCGCGGCGAGTATCATTGGGGCTTATGAGAAACTGCCCGACTTGGGCAATTTGTAGCGAACGGCCGCGCCGGTGAGCCGCGCCGCCTCCTTTTCTGGGCTTTGGCCCAGCAGCACGCCAAGCGATCCATGAGCACCACGCAGACCGTCGCCCCGCCCGCCGCCGCCGAGACGCGGGAAAAGCCCGAGAAGCTCAGCCCCGTCGAGGGCGTCAAGGCGGCGAGCAACTACCTCCGCGGCGAGATCGCACAGGAACTGGTCGACGGCACGGATCGCTTCGGCAAGGACAGCATCAACCTGCTGAAGCACCACGGCACGTACCAGCAGGACGATCGCGACGACCGGGGCAAGGACGGCAAGAAATTCAGCTTCATGGTCCGCAGCGCCATTCCAGGCGGCAAGCTGACCAGCGAGCAGCTCCTGGCCGAACTGGATTTGTGCGACGAGATAGGCAACACGACGCTGCGCATCACGACCCGCCAGGGATTGCAGCTCCACGGCGTGCTGAAGAGCAATCTCAAGCACACGATCGCGCGGATCAACGAAGTGCAGCTCTCCACGCTCGCCGCCTGCGGCGACGTGGAACGCAACGTCATGTGCTCGCCCGCGCCGTACAAGGGCGACCCCGTGTACGACCAGCTTCAGGCGATGGCGCTCAAGCTGTGCCTCCATCTCCGGCCGCACACCCGCGCCTACCACGAGCTGTGGCTGACGGACGACTCGACCGGCGAGAAAACGCTCGCGGGCGGCGGCTCGAACGGCGCCGTCGTCGAGCCGTTGTATGGTCCGACGTACCTGCCGCGCAAGTTCAAGACAGCCGTGGGACTCGCCGGCGACAACATCGTCGATTTGTATGCCAACGACTTGGGCCTGCTCGGCATTGCCGAGAACTGGAACGTCGTCGGCTACAACGTGCTCGTGGGCGGCAGCTTCGGCACGACCCCCAGCGCCGAAAAAACATTCCCGGCGATTGCCCTTCCCATGGCGTATGTCCTGCCGACGCAAGTGCTGGACGTCGCCGAGGCCATCATCAAAGTCCAGCGCGATTTCGGCAACCGCTCCGACCGCAAAGTGGCGCGGATGAAGTATCTGATTCACAACTGGGGGCTGCCTCGGTTCAAGGAGAAAGTCGAGGAGTACTACGGCGCCGCCCTCGCCCCGCCGCGGCCGGTCGTTGTAAGCGACATCAACGACGGCATGGGGTGGCACGCTCAGGGCGACGGCAAGTATTTTTACGGGCTGAACGTCGAGAACGGCCGCATCAAGGACGAGGGCGGCTACCGGCTGAAGACGGCGCTGCGCGAAATCTGCCGCGCCTTGGCGCCGCCGCTGCGGCTCACCCCGCACCAGAGCATCATCCTCTGCGACCTGAAGGAGTCGGATCGCCCGCGGCTGGTCGAAATCCTGCGGCGCAACGGCGTGCCGCTGTCGGAGGATTTTAGCGCCGTGCGTCGCTGGGCGATCGCCTGCCCCGCACTACCGACCTGCGGCCTCGCGATCACCGAGAGCGAGCGCGTGCTGCCCTCGATGATCGATCAGCTCGAAGCCGAACTGGAAAAGCTCGGCCTGGGCGGCGAAGTGTTTACCACCCGGATGACGGGCTGCCCCAATGGCTGCGCGCGGCCCTACAACTCCGACATTGGGCTGGTGGGCAAAACGAAGGACAAATACACAATCTTCCTCGGCGGCCGCCGCCAGGGCGATCGGTTGAACTTCATCTACCAGGACCTCGTGCCGACCGACGACGTGGTGCCGGTCCTGGTGGCCGTGTTCCGCTACTTCAAAGAGTCGCGCGAGCCGGGCGAAACGTTCGGCGATTTCTGCCATCGCAAAGGCGCCGGCGACCTGATCGCGACGTGCGGCGAGCTGCGACCGGGCGCGTAGGGCTGGCCGGGCCATCCGCTGTACGCAGTCGTGGCATCGTCGGCAGCTTGGCAATCGTCGCCGCGGCGGCTTACAATCGCCGCGACGGCTCACTCGGCAACATCACCCTTCAGAGCCGTCATCGTCGAGGCACGATCGCGATGGAATGGCTCTTCGAGCGCATGATTGAACTGGCGGCCTGGGTCGCCTTCATCCTCGGCATCGTCTTTCTGTGCGAGGCCGTCTATTTGCTCGTCCAGTGGGTGCGCTCGCTGAGCACGGAGCCCGTTCAAGGGCTGCTGCTCCAGTCGGGCCAGGCGGCGGGGGCGTTCGTCGCGTCGGCGCTCGCCGTGGGCGTGCTGGCGTGCATCGACCGCTACGTGTTCGACCTGCCGGAGCCGGCCGCGGGCGACGGCAAGTAGACGCCGTTTGAAGCGGTGCAATCCCGACATCCGCGCCGCCGCGGGAAGGGATGGCGGTGCGTCGCCTGGATTGCCGCCGCAACCCTGTCCGTCTCGCCCTAGAGTTTAAGTGAGGCGGCTGCGCGCTTGATCAAGCGACCGCACCGGCGAGCCTTCCTGAGCCCGCCCTGCGGGCCGCCGTCCCCATCAGGACGATCATGGCCCGTTTTCCGCCTGCCTCCGGCCAGCGCCTCGACCTTAATGAGGTCAGTCCCGACCCCTTGGAAACGACCTGGTGAAAGAGTTGATCACTCAAGGCGTCGACAGCGTGGTCAGCAAACGGTTGGATGGATACGTGTTCGCAATCAAAATGGCGTCGATTTTCGAACGGGATAACTGGCGCGAGTCCTCCCAACTCGTCCACGAGCGCTACGCAGGCCCCCCGACGGGGCACCTGCTGGTGGCCCAAATCGAGCACGTCTTGGAACGAAACGCAGCGCCCGTGTCTCCGCGCATCGAAGAGCTGTTTTCGGTAGTCGACGAACTTGCCTGGGAGCCGCCCCGGGCAATGATGAGTTACTTGGAGCGAAACTTCGCCCCCCCGGGCGTGGATGGCGAACGCCGGACGCAGCCGCGCGCGTCGCTGCTAGCAACGCTGACCGCCGTGCCGTTGGGACCCAACTACGAGCCCTGCGGCGAACCCTTCAAGGCTGCGGCGCGCGACGCCTCGGAAGGCGGACTGAGCATGCTGCACACGCGCGCCGTGGTGGCGGATCACCTGGCTCTGCGGTGGGACAGTCTCGCCGCGGCGGGTCGGCACGTCACGCTGGTGCTGCGCGTGGATCGGTGCCAGCCGCTGGGTCCCTTTTACGAAGTGGCCGGACAGTTCATCGCTCCGTCGTAACAACTGGCCGGTGTTTCGGCCGCGGCGCAAGCGGGTCGCCTCGCACGCCGTGGCTGATTAATATTGAAATACGTAGCGGTCCGATCAACGGCTGGGCGGCGACAGGGGCTGCCGCCACGCGCGATTCGACCGCGGCCGGGCGTCGAGCCCGGCGCCAACAGCATGACTAACGAAGCGATTGTCTTTGTCGTCGACGACGACTCGCAATCCCGCGACGCGGTCTGTGCCCTGGTTCGCTCCATGGGCGTCCGCGCCGAAGGGTACTCCTCGGCCGAAGAGTTTCTCAACATCTACGGCGACCAGCCGGGGTGCGTTGTGGCCGACCTCCGCATGCGCGGGCTCAGCGGAGTCGAACTTCAGGAAGAGTTGCAGCGTCGAGGGATGACGACCCCGGTGATCATTCTGACCGCGCACGCCCATACGGCCGCGGTCGTGCGAGCGATGCGCAACGGCGCCGTGACCGTGCTGGATAAGCCTCTCAACGAGGATGAGTTGTGGCAGGCCGTGCGGACGGCGCTCGGCCTCGACGCAGACCAGCGGCGCCACCGCCAGGAGTTGGCGGGCGTGAGGCGCCGGTTCGACTCGCTCACGGACAAAGAGCGGACTGTCCTCCGGATGATCGTGGCCGGGCGGCCCAACAAGGCGATGGCCAGCTCGATTGGCGCCAGCCTGCGGACGGTGGAGAACCGGCGTCGCGAGGTGTTCTCCAAGCTCGGCGTGCGGTCGGTGGCGGAGCTTGTGGCCCTTTCGCTGAAGGTCGACGGCGAGTCGGAGTCGACTCCGCCACGCGGGCCGTCCGCAGGGATAGCCACGAGGCGAGCCAGCGAGTAACGTGGCGGCGGGATCCTGCTGCCATGGGCAGCACTGCCATCCCGTCCGGCGACGTCAAGCTTGTTGGTGGCCCCGCGATGACTGCTTCGATTGATTCTTCTGAACCGCTGAGCCCAGATCGCGCTCGCCTGGCGTGGATCGGCCTGGGCGTCATGGGCAGCTCCATGTGCGGCCGGCTGTTGGATGCCGGTTACCGCATCGTGGTGCACAACCGCACGCGGGCCAAAGCGGAGCCGCTGCTCGCCCTCGGCGCCGAGTGGGCCGACACGCCGCGCGAGGCCGCCGCGGATGCCGATGCGGCGTTCTCGATCGTCGGCTATCCGGCGGACGTTCGCGAAGTGACGCTCGGCGAGCAGGGTCTGCTTGCGGGCTTGCGATCCGGCAGCATGCTGGTCGACATGACCACCAGCGAGCCGGCGCTGGCGGTGGAAATCGCACAAGCCGCCGCCGAGCGGAACGTCGCGGCGGTTGACGCGCCGGTTTCCGGCGGCGACGTCGGCGCCCGCAACGGCACGCTGTCGATCATGGCCGGCGGCGATCGCGAGGCGTTCCAGCGACTCGTGCCCTGCTGGCAAGCGTTGGGCTCGAAGTGGGTGTGGCAAGGCCCCGCCGGCGCCGGCCAGCACACCAAAGTGGTCAACCAGACGCTCATTGCGGGAAACATGATTGGCGTCTGCGAGGCGCTGCTCTATGCCCAGCGCGCGGGGCTGAATCTCGACTCGGTCCTGGAGTCGGTCGCGTCCGGCGCCGCGGGCAGTTGGTCGCTGTCGAACCTGGCGCCGCGGATGATTCGCGGCGACTTCGCCCCGGGATTCTACGTGGAGCACTTCCTCAAGGACTTGGACATCGCGCTGCAGGAAGCGCGGCACATGCATCTCAACCTGCCGGGGCTCGAACTTGCCGAGCGACTCTATCGCGGCGTGGCCGCGCAAGGCCACGAACGCAGCGGCACCCAAGCGCTGATCCAGGCGCTCGCGACGATCAACGGCGTGGAATGGCAGGTAAGAGCCGCGCCCCAAGAGTGATGCGGCGCGTCATTTAGCCGCGGGGCTTGCCCCGCGGGGAGCGCGAGCGGGCCGGTTAAATACTTGCTGTGACGCGCATTACGCCGCCAATTCGACGCCCTTGCGCTCGGTGATCTCGCCGTCGGCGATGCGCACGATGCGATCGGCGAGCTGCAACGTGCTCTCGCGATGCGTGACCATGATCAGCGTGCGATCGCGGCCGTATTCGGCGAGCGCGTCGTGGATCAGCCGTTCGCTGTCGACGTCGATCTGGCTGGTGGCCTCGTCGAGCACGAGGATGTCGGCTTTTCGCAGGAACGCTCGCGCCAGCGCGATGCGCTGTCGCTGGCCGCCGCTGAGGCGTTGGCCGTTGGCGCCGACGATCGTGTCGTAGCCGTCGGTGAAGCCGGTCACGAAATCGTGCGCTCGCGCCAATTTGGCCGCTGCGATGACGTCTTCGTCGGCCGCGTCCCAGCGACCGTAGCGGATATTGTGCCAGATCGTTTCGTTGAACAATTCCGTTTGTTGCGAGACCAGCGCGATCCGCGAGCGCAGCTCGCTCAACGACGTGTCGCGCAACGAGACGCCGTCGATGAGCACGTCGCCTTTCTGCGGATCGTAGAAGCGGCACAGCAGGTTGATCAGCGTGCTCTTGCCGCCGCCGTTGGGGCCGATCACGGCGAGGTGCTCGCCCGAGTTGATTGTCAGCTCGATGTTTCGCAGGATCTCGTTGACGCCGTCGTAGCTGAAGCTGACGTCGCGGAATTCGATCTTGCGATGCACCGCCGGCAACGGGACGGGGTTGGTCGGTTCGACGAGCCGCGACTGGCGGTCGAGAATCGGGTAGAGCATGCCGGCAGCCGCGGCGCCGGTGTTGATGCCGCTGATGACGCCCGACAGCTTTCGCAATGGGTCGGCGGCGCCGATCAGGCTGCCGAAAAACACGGTGATGGCCGCGACGCTCATCGGCTCGCTCGACATGGGGATGCCGAAGATCCGCGTCTCCTGGTTGAGCACGAGATACGCGGAAACCGTCAGGCCGGTGCATAACATGCCGATGCCCAAGGCCTCGGTGATGGGGCTCGAAAGCGCGTTGAAGAGCTGCATTCGCACGGCGGAGCGCTTTAACTCGCCGGTGGCCTTGTGAAAACGCTTGCGCTCAAAGTCTTCCATCGTGTAGGCCTGGACCGTCACCAGGGCGTTGAACACTTCCAGCATGACGTGGTGAAAGCCCGTCGAACGGTCGAGCATGCGGCGCGACAAGCCCCGGATGCGGCGATTGAGATAAAGCATGAGAAAGGCCGCGAGGGGCGCGAAAATCAGCGATGCCAGCGTCAGTCGCCAAGAAATGAACCAGGCGACGCTGAGGCACGCGAGGATGCGCAGGGGCTCGGTCACGGCGCCGCCGTAGAAACTCACAAGTCCCGAGGCGAGCATGTCGGTCGTGTGCGCGATGTTGGCCGTGAAGCCGCTGACGCCGACCGAATTGAATGCGTGGCGATCGAGCGCGAGGGCGTTGTTGAAAATACGCGTGCGCACATCGCGGGCAATGCCCTGCGACACGTGGGCGACCAGCATGAGATTACTCAAGAGCGCCGCCTGCTTGAGCATCGTTGCGATGAAGACGAATGTGACCACCAGCAACACGGTGCCGAAGGGCGTCGCCGGGAAGAACCGCTCGAAAATCGGCTCCAGGCGTTCCGCGGCGGCGACGCTGTTTCGATCGACCTGAATGCGCGCCTCGAGCATGTCGATCTGGAGATCGAGATTGCGCTGCTGCTGCGCGTCGAGGTCGCCTGCAGCGTTCTGCTTCAGGGCGCCGAGTTCCGTTTCATTCTGCGCGAGCGTTTCCTTGGCCGTGGCCAGGCGCTGCTCGTTCCACTGCTGGAGACTTTGGCCATTCAGCGTGGTCTGAATGATCGGAAACAAAGCGGCGATGTTGGCGCCCCACAACGCGGCCACACAGAGCGAGCACGCCAGGGCTCCGACCAGCGCAGTCCAATAGCGCCGTGCTTCCTTCAGCGCTCGCACGAAATTCCTCATCCGTCCTCGAACCTCCGTGTCGGACAACGGGTGCTAGCGTCGCTGGCGCACCGTGGGTCTGCGCGGCCGGGCGTGCGACGCGAGCGCGGCAGTCTAACCGCATGTCGCCAGCGCAGGCAATTGCGAAGTTACTCTCGCCGCGCAACTCTCGAACTATCGGCGCGGCATGCTACGGCATGCTGCACTTCGTCGCCAGGGCGACCGCCCTTGCACAATCGGGCCGGGTGCAAGTCGCACTTTTCAGATATTTTGTGATGTGTTCAGTTAGGGGCG
>CAYSFP010000238.1:0-7427 GCA_964430075.1 uncultured Planctomycetaceae bacterium
CCTAGCGGCGTAGGTCAATCTCCCGCCGCTGTCCGAAAGTCGTGGGCTATCGCAGTGTAGAGTCTTTTCCAAATTCAACCATGACGCCTAACCATGCGCTCCAGCGAACTACTCCGGGCGTCACGCCGCGTGCTTCTGCGTCTGGCGCTCCGCTCTCATTTGGGCGCTCGGCTTCTCGTTCGGGCGTTGGGCACGCGTCGTGCCGCCCTCCGCAGTCGCTGAGCTTGGGGTCGTTCGTCGCCCACGGGATTTGCGCACCCACACATCAATGAATGAATCGCCATCTCATTCACCATCCTCCGGCAACTCGGATCCAACCCCGGACCGAAAGAGAATATTCCATTTCTGGCGATGCTTCTGGCTGACATTCCTCGTTGCCTCACTTGCGTACGCTTCCCTGCAAGTTACGCCGTTTTACGTGCGCCGCTGCTGCCTGCGTCCAGCGGCCAACAAGTGTCGACAGATTCTTGTAGAAACTAGGCCACTAGTTCGGGTATAAGTGGACATGTGTTCCCATCGCTTGGCCCCCCTTCCCATGCGAGGTTCCCGTGTCCCCAGGTCGCCCTAGAGTCCTCGACGACGTCAAACGCGCCGAAATCTGCGCCCTGCTCAACGCCGGCCTCGCCTTTCACGAAACGGCACGTTACATCGGCTGCACGCCGCGCACCATTCGCCGCGAAATCTCCCGCAACGCTGTCTTCCGCCGCGAGGTCCACGACGCGCTGCTTGCCGCCCGCGTGGCACCTGAAAAGCTGCTCCGTCAGGCCGCTGGCCGCAATTGGCGGGCCGCGGCCTGGCTCCTCGAACGCACCGAGCCGCAGGTCTACGGGCGGGGCGCCGCCCCCGCCTGCACCCTCGACGACCTTGAGGCCGCATGCAGTTGGATCATCGAAGTCGTCCTGCATGCGGTGGACTTCCCACAACGCGACGATCTGTTCGACAAAACCTACGCCGTCGTTCAGAACGTGAAGAACCAGATCGCCCTGCGCACGAACCCTAAGAAGCCGCTTCGCAAGCCGACGACCATCTTTTACGACCTGTGCGTCCTGAGCCGCCAGGTCGATCCGCGGCCAAGCAGCCGGGGAAATATGTCCTCCCCAGGCGAAAATGCAGCGGACAAAAATGAAGCGAGTTTTGTCACCTCTCACAAGGACAAAACATCGGAGAATCCCGACCCAACCGCCGCGGCGGGCGGACATTATTCGGGAATTTTGTCCGCCCAAACGTGTTCGTCGCGCGTGACAAAATTCGACCTGCGACGCGGAATCGACGCCGACTCTCAATTCTCGTAGCGCATCAGGATCTCCCCGCCGTGAACCCCCTCCAGCCCCGGAAATCCCCCATCGGCGATCGCCGCGCCCAGCTCCGTCACCTGGCGATAGTACGAGTTGCTTGCCCGGCGCCCCGTGAGCTTCGCCGTCAACTCCTGGCACAGCAGGTCCGCCGCGTCGCGCGCCAGCTCGCTCTCCTGCCGCGCCCCGTACAGCGACGTGCACAGCATCGTGATGAAATCCTGGCACCGCAAGCTGAGCTCCGCCATCCGGCACTGCCGGTCGGCGAGCGCCAACTGAAACTTGCTCATCGTGCTCGAGATTTCCAGCGCCATCCCCTGCAACTGCTCGCATGCAAACTCCGCATGCCTGCGCAGCGCCGCAGGCATCTCCGGCAACTCCGCCTTTGCCGCGCTCCGCACCCGGCGGTTCAGCATCCACTTGAGATACGGCCACGCCACCCCCTTCAGCGCCCACGCATGCGCCGGGTTCCAAGGATTCGGCTTCTTGATCCCGCTAGCCGCGAGCACCTTGCCGATCGGCTCGAAGAACGTCTTGCCGTGCTCCTTCACCAGCGATTTGAAGAACCCCATCGCAAGCATCTCGCCCTCGCCCTCGTAGATGCAGGGCGCCAGGAATTCGTGCACGTTGTCGCCCAGCGGATGCCCGTGCAGAAACGCACGGCCGCCGTGCGTCTTCATGAACAATTCGATCGCCGCGTGCTTCTGCGCCTCGCTGCCGAAGATCTTCGCGACGATGCACTCCATCTCGCCGCGATAACCGCGATCGATCAGCCCCGCGCACCAGGCCACCAGGGCGTCGGCGCCGGTGATCAGCCCGGCGAGCTGCCCGAGCCGCCGCCGCACCAGCTCGCGCCGAACAATCGGCTGCCCGTAGGTCTGCCGAAACTGCGCCCAGGGGATCATGCTGGCCATCATCCCCCGCATCACGCCGGCGGCATTCGCGCACAGGGCGACGCGGCCCAGGTTCAGCCCATGATAGGCGATCGTTAGCCCGTCGCCCCGCCGCGGCACGAGCAAATTCGCCGCCGGCACGCGGAAATCCTTGAACACGATCCCGCGGTTGTACGTGTGCTTCAGCGCCCACAGACCGTACTTGCGGAGCTGGAAGTTCTCATTCTCCTGCGGGGGCAACTCCACCACCAGCACCGCCGGCTTGGCCTCGATGAGGCACACCAGCCCGATCGTCCGCCCCGGCACGACGTTCGTGATGAACAGCTTCTCGCCGTTGACCACATACTCGTCATACTCGTCGCCCTCCAGCACGGCCCGCGTCCGCAGCGCCGTGAGATCGCTCCCCGCGCACGGCTCGGTGAGTGCGAACGCGCTCAGCCGCTCGCCGGAAGCCAGCCCGGGCAAGAACCGCTGCTTCTGCTCCTCGTTTCCGAACGTGCGCACCGGATCGACTGCCCCGATACATCCGTGGACCGACGCCAGCCCCGCGACCGTTGGATCGACCGTCGCCATCCGTGTGAGAAACACCGCGAATGCGGCGAACGGCGTGCTCTTTCCGCCATACTCGCGATCGACCAGCAAACCCCAGTAGCCTGCCGCGCCGAGGTCGGCCAGCACTGCGTCGCTGATCTTGCCCTCGTCGTTGTGCAGCGTCTTTGCATCACGATGCCGCCGCACGACCTCGATCGACGCGTCCATCACCGCTTGCACGTCGGCCGGCGTCTCGACAGCGGCGCTGGCGAACAACTCCACCGGCACGCCGCGGTCCCACACGGCCCGATGCGCCGGGCTGTTGACGGTCTGGTACTGCCGCGCGAAGAGTTTCTCGACCTGGTCGTCCGCCGCATCGATCGCGCCGGTCCGCCGGGCCTCGTCGGTGCTTTTGCCGCCGAGCTTCAACGCGGTTTCGGCGAACGAAGTTTCTTCTTCGTCAGCATCCGTCCGGTGCGGCTTCAATTCAGTTGCCATGGGAGTTCCTTCGGGTTACGCGAGGAGTTACCTCCATTTTACCGTGGAGACCTCCGATGAACTGCTCTGCGAACAACCGGCGCATCGGGTATAATCGGAACACCGGCTGCGATGTCGAGCCATCTGGTCCCGCCAGCGGCCCAATCGGGAACCATATTCATGACGCAAATCGCACTCAACGAAGCCAAGGAGAAATTGTCCGAACTGGTCGACGCGGTCGGTCGCGGCGAAGAAATTGTCATCACGAAGAATGGCAAGCCGGTGGCCAGGCTTGGCCCAGCGATCGACGGCGAGCAACGCGTGGCGGGACGGTCGCGCGGCAAGGTCCACATGGCAGATGACTTCGATGCACCATTGGACGACTTTGCGGAGTACATGTGAAGCGCCTATTGCTTGATACTCACACGCTTCTTTGGTTCGCCAACGATGACGTGAAACTGCCGCGAGTTGCGTACGAGCTGATCGTCGACCGCGGCAATCAAGCGTCTGTGAGCGTCGCGAGCATTTGGGAGCTGGCAATAAAGGTCAGCATCAAGAAGCTGACGCTCGACGACCCCCTCGACGAGTTCGTCTTCCGTGAGCTCAAGGGCTTTCAAGTCTTGCCAATTCTTGTAGACCATGCCCTACAAAGCGCCAAGTTGCATCTTGTTCAGAATCGCGATCCGTTCGACAGGATCTTGGCCGCTCAAGCCATTCAAGAGAATCTGGCGATCGTCAGCGCCAACAAGGTATTCGACGACTACGGCGTGCGGAGGATTTGGAACGCCGATTCCGGCTTGGGCTGACAAATTTTGACGCCGCAGATAACAAGCGCACAATTCCCAGATTCGCAAGCAACAGCAATTCCATGCACGACCTCCGCCGCTCAGCCCTTGCAACCCGCGCGAAAGGATTGGCCATGAGCTGCCGTCGCTCGCCTATCGTTGCTATCGCCGCCGTCGCATTCGCACTGCTTGCAGCGCAGCGGGCCCTTGCCGAGGAAGCCACCGGCCTGCCGCGATATCGCTTCGAAGTCGGCCAGGAGCTGATCTATCGCCAGACGAACTCAGAGGAACGCGCCTCCGCCGACGCGGACCAGACCCAACGGGAATTCCGCACCGAGTATGCCGACGAGTGGCGCGTTTATCCCGTGCATAAAAACGACGACGGCAGCTGGCGGCTCGTCGTCCGCCGTCTCCGTAAGACCCTCAACGTGCCTAACGACCCTGACTTCGACTGGAGCGCTCTCCGCTTCGTGCGTGAAAGTGGCAAGATTCCCCAGCCCGGCCAGCCGCGCGTGGAATTCGAAAACGACTTTCTCGCCTACTGCGACTTGGACGCCCGCGGCGCCTACGAGCTGAACGACTCCTTGGGCGACAGCCCGAAGTTTGCCTTCCAGCCCGAAGATCTATTTTGCCAACTACCGCGAGACGAGCGCGAGCAAACGACGCGTTGGAAATACGAATCGCCCGCAACACACGCCGAGTTCGAGCTGCGCGTCGCCGGGAACGCCGACGGCGTCCTGCAGTTCGAGGGCCTTTGTCGCCAGTGGTTCGACGCGAACTACCAGCAATCGGTCGCGGTGACGTTCGCCTTCGACCCCCAGCGCGGCCTGCCGACCACCATTATCCGCGAGACCAAGAACACCTGGAGTCCGACCTCGTGGCGGAACACGCGGACGACCGTCGAGCTCGTCGCCAGCGAGCGCCGCGACGAGGCCTGGATTGCCACTCTCGATCGGGAGTGCGACGCATTCCTTGAAATGAAGCGCTCCGAGAGCAAGGCGTTGGAGCGGTCTTATCACGCTCGCACGAAGGTGGACTGCGAGGCGGCCCTCTCCGAAGTTCGCCAGCAAATCACCCAGTGCCGCGAACGGGCAACGCTCCCGGAATTGCGTGACGTGTTCGACGCGCTCCTGGCGTTTCACGATCGCGAGGCCCAGGGAGCGATCGACGCCGCCCAGAAGCGCGAAGCCATGTACGCCGAACCGCCGGTCGATTGGGAAACCACGGATCTCGACGGCAACCCCGCCCGCCAGCTCGACTATCGCGGGCAGGTCGTGCTCTTGGACATCTGGCAACGCGGCTGCAAGCCCTGCATCCAGGCCATGCCGAAAATCAACCGCATCGCCGCCAAGTACGAGGGCCATCCCGTCACGGTGCTCAGCGTCCACTGCGGCAGCGACGCTGACGCGCGGTTAGGAATCGACCAGTACAACATGCAGCACCCCACGCTGCGCGACGGCGACATCTCGATGGCCTACAAAGTCAGAGTCTACCCCACATTCGTCCTGCTCGACCAAACAGGCCGCGTCGCCCTGTTCGTCTCCGGCAACAGCGACTCGCTGGAAGACGACGTGTCCCGCGCGATCGAAGAGTTGCTGGCCCATCCGCCCGGTTGACGGTTCGGGAGACGTGCAAAGCGGAGCGTTCGAGGCGTCGCCGCTCGCCTCTCGTCCCTATCGAACAGCGAGGCATCGCATGTTGGCCCCTGCTTCTCGATTTCGTCTTGTGCCGGTCATGGGGCTGGCCTGCGTCGCGGTTCTTGGCAGCCAGGACGCCGCGTCGATCGCGGCGCCCCCAGCGACTTCCCACGCCGCCGCCCCCGTCGGCGAGGCGCCGCGGTATCGGTTCGAGCCGGGGCAGGATCTCGTCTATCGGCTCACCCGATCGGAAGATTTGCTCGACACGGAGGGCGAAAGCGACCCGGACGACCCGCTCGACATCTCCGAGTGGCACGTTTACGTCGCCCGCCAGAACGACGACGGCAGTTGGCGCCTCTACATCCGCCGCACGTTCAAGGAATGCGCCCACGGCGACCGGCGCGTCCTCTTCGAGAGCGACTTTCTTGGCTATTGCGATCTCCACCCCGACGGCGTCTACGAGAACAACGATTCCTGCGGGTCCAGTCCGTACTTCGAACTCCAGCCCGAGGAAATCTTCTGCCAACTGCCGCCCGACGCCGCCGCAGCCGCCGCCGGCTGGCGGTACGACGCGCCCGCCAGCGAAGCGAGTTACGACTTCACCGCAGCCCGTGCGGACGACGGCGCCGTGTTGCTGAACGCCCGGATCACCGAGCCCACGGACGCCAATTACCTCATGTGGCGAACGCGCACGGTCCATTTCGACGCCGAGCGGGGGCTGATCACCCGCATCGACAACGAAGGCAAGGCCGACTGGCACATCAATCCGGGACACCTGCGGTGGGCCATTGCGCTGGTCGACCAGCGCCGGCACGACGCGGCGTGGATCGAGGCCTTCGCCCGGGAGGCCGAGGACTACCTGGCCGTCAACCGCCAGTGGCGGCAGGCGTTCGCCGCAGCGTCCCGCGCCCGGACGCAGGCCGCGTGCGAGGCGGCGCTGCAGCCCCTGGCGGACGCGTTGCGGCAACGGCTCGACGCGGCAACACTCCCCGAGTTCCAGGAGCTTTACGCTGCCCGCGCAACGCGCCATGAAAGCTACAGGAATGGGGCCGTCGAGGAAGCCGGCGAGCGCGAGCAGCTTTACGCCCAGGATCCCGTCGACTGGGAGACGACCGACTTCGACGGCGCCGCGCAGCGCCTGGTCGACTACCGCGGCCAGGTGGTGCTCCTGGACTTCTGGTATCGCGGCTGCGGCCATTGCATCGACGCTCTGCCGAAAATCAAACGTCTCGCGGCCAAGTACGCCGGGCGGCCCGTCGCCGTGCTCGGGGTGAACAACGATCGCCGCGACGACGACGCTCGGTACGTGATCGATACGTTCGAACTGGCGTATCCGACGATCCGCAACCGCCAGACGTCCAAGAAAGACGGCGTGAGCGGCTGGGCCCGGCTTGCGACCGACGCGTTCGAGGCGATTCTCGACCGCCGGATTTCCGAGCGCTACGGCGTCAACGGCTGGCCCACGTTCATCGTGCTCGACCAAACGGGCCGCGTCGCGCTGTTGGTCTCCGGCAACAGCGACTCGCTGGAGGACGATGTTTCCCGCGCGATCGACGAGTTGCTGGCCCATCCGCCTGGTTGACGGTCCGGGAGGCGTGCCCAGCGGCTGGTTGAAAGCCTCCGCTGCTCGTCGCCCTCACGTCGGATATAATCGATGTATCGCCGGGTTAACTGGCGTCTGATCGTCTCCCGCAAAGGCGCCTTGAGCACAATGGTTACAATCACCTTTACTGACCGCGAAACCGAAAAACGGGCCCTCGCCGAATGGCACTTGAATTTTCGTAACCTATTACGCGGTTTGTCTTTTGTAGT
>CAYSFP010000239.1:0-7426 GCA_964430075.1 uncultured Planctomycetaceae bacterium
CCGGAGTTCCCTGTTGCGTCGGCCGCGACTACAAGCCGTCGCGACCAACCACCAACGCACATGAACCAAACTGCGGGCGAGTGTAACGCCGTTCCGAGGTGTTGTCAAAGCGCTGTTGTCTCGTCGGTCGCGTCGGATTTTTCTACAGTCCACGCCATCGGCTATATTAGATCAAGCCGCGCGTTTGCGGTATGGAGACTCCCGCGACGGTGGAATCGCAAGTGTCAGTTCAACGAGAATCTGCGGTTATCGCGCTCGCCGCCATCTCCTTTGCCGGACCAGTTGGGGCAAGTTTTGCGGTGATCAGCGAACTCGGGCTCCGTGGACATTGGTTTGCCGACGGTCTGATTCTGTCGTGCGTTCTCAATGGTCTTTCAGCCCCGGTTGCGTTCCTCGCTGCCAAACGACGCCGGTTACTGCCGTACATGATCGTCACGACTCCCTGCATCGTCGTCTCCGCGTGGGTCATGTATCGTTGGTTTGTTATCGCGATGATTGGCATCTAGCGTCGTGGCTCGTTCGTCTCGGGGATGACATCTCTTCTTGATCTGCGTCCATCCGCCCAATCCGCGTTCATCCGCGTCCCATTTCTCGCTGCTTCGGGCAAGCGTCAGTCCGTGGCTTGGTGTTGCACATCCAGGCACTGCCCGTCCGCCAGCAGGCGCTCACGGAGCGTCTCATACGGCACATCCTGCACCGCCAGCCCGCCGTCGACCGCCAGCGCGGCGGCCGTCGCCGCGCTTTGGCCGAGGATCATGAACACCGGCTCCATACGGATCGAGCCATACGCGACGTGCGAGCTGGACACCGCGACGGGAACCAGTAGGTTCTCGCACTCGCCCTTGCGCGGCGTAAGCGAGCCGTAGGCGATTTGATACGGGCCGCCCGTCGGCACGCCGATGTCGCCCTCGTTCTGGACGTGGCCTTCGGGGGTGATGTACCGCTGGATGTTGTGCGAATCGATGCCGTAGGAGCCCATGCCCACCGGCTCGGGCGTGGGCCGCTTCTTGAGCAATTCGTGCTCGGTCATCACGAACTCGCCGATCATCCGCCGGGCTTCGCGCACGTAAATTTGGTGCGGCCAACCGCCGTTGTCGGTGAACTCGTCGCGAGGCAGGCCCCACTGGCGCATCCGCTGTTGCACGTCGGCGGGCACGCGCGGGTCGCTCGTGATGAAGTACAGCCAGCCCAGCTCGTAGTTCTTGTGCTCGGCCAGGATTTCCGCCCGCCGCTCGTACGACGCCTCGGGGTAATCGTAGTTCATGCCGATGCTGTCGGTGCTCATCGGGCCGTGGTTGTTCGTGTCGGTCTTGGCGTTAGGGATTTCGTCGAACTTGTCGAACGTTTCGCGCCAGCCGGCTTCGTAGATCCGCACCAGCAGCTCGTACTGCCGCGGGTCGTAGCCGTCGGGTTGCGGAAATGGAATGCGGTTGTCGGGATTTCGCGACAGACACAGCCGGTAGCAGTAGGCCTGCACCTTCTTGTCACCGGCGCCGTACTCGCCGGGCGGCGCCGTGGAGATGCGGGGCAGGACGCCGCTGGCCGGATCGCCGGGAACCACGTAGGGATCGATCTTCTGGGCGAGCACGCCGAAGTGGTGGCGGTGATGCAGCACGCCCGTCTGCACGCCGGCCCATTGCTCGCCGTAGGTCTGCTGCGACTCGCGGCCGACGTGGTAGCCGACGCCCGCGGCCGCCATGAGATCGCCCTCGTAGGTGGCGTCGATGAACATCCCTCCGGCGTAGGTCGAACCGTCGAGCATCGTGATCGCGGTGATCCGGTTGCCGGCTTTCGCGACGCCGCCGGCCCGGTCGAGCCACTTGTCGCGGTGCACCTCGATCTTGTGCTCGGCAATCAGTGCTTCGAACACCTGCTCCGCAACGTGCGGCTCGAAGATCCACATCGTGCGGCTGGCGCCATCGACGGCCGGCGTGCCTTGCCCGCGGCCGCCGTATTCTTCGCGCTGCTGCCAGCGCCAGGCCTCGGGCCGCTGGTAGTGCCGCCACACGCGGTGGTAGAACTCGCGCGCCAGTCCGCCGATGACGTTCTTGTCGCCGGTGTCGGTAAACCCTAAGCCGCCGCTGGAGAGACCGCCCAGATGCTTGTCGGGGCAGACGATGACGACGCTCTTGCCCATCCGCGCCGCCTGCACGGCGGCGGTCACCGCGGCGCTTGTGCCGCCGTAAATGACGACGTCGTGCTCAGCCCGCGCGGACGCAGCGCCGGCGACCAACAAGGCTACGACAACCGCGATGCGACCGGCGACCAGCATGCACGCCTCCCGTGTGAAAAGCCCTCGTTGTTCTACACAAGTCTTCGTCCCAGCGGGACGGCGCGACAATAGCCCAGCACTTTCAGTGCTGGGTCAAGTCAAACCGTCGGTCCGGAGCCCCGGCGGGGCGATTGAAACGAGCCCTTCAGTCGCCCCGCCGGGGCTGACCATCATCGCGCCCCAGCAACCCGGCGTTGAAACGCTGGGTTAGTATCGGTCGTCCCTCCGGGACCATCGACGTGTGTGTAACAACGAGGTGAAAAGCCACGGGACGCTGCTCGGACGCTTTACGAGTCAGCCCGATCCCGCGCTGGCGATTGTACGCCAGGCCGCCCGGCAGCGACACGGTTAGAAGTCGAACTGCGCCCGGGCGCCGAAGATGTCCGTATCGGTGTAATTGCCCACCGGGCGATCGAGAATCGCGTGGATGTAGTTGAACTCGATGCGGGTGAAGCGGTTGAGATGCCAGTTCAGCCCGCAGGTGAGGTCCTGAATGCGGCCGCCGGTGACCGCGCCGTCGTTGAGGTCGAGCATCGAATAGCGGCCGCAGATTTCCAGGGCGCCCGGACCGCCTTTTCCGAAGTTCACGGCCGGCACGACGCGGTTGAAGGCGCCGGCCTTGCGATCGTAGTTCCGCCGTTCGCCGGTCAACACGTAGCCGAGTTGGGCGTAACCGGCGGGCACGTCGAACGTGCCGCCGCCTTCGAGATCGACGCGGCCCCACATCAGCTCCGACTGGAACACGAGCGACCCCAGTCCGGCGGCAAACTCGCCGCCGAACACCTGGTAGTTGTCGGTCGGCAGAGGGCCGCTATCGACGAAGAACGGAATGGGGAAATTCGTCGCGTTGTTCACGTCGAGCTGCGTAAATCCGACCTCCGGAGTCGAGCGGATGCGCAGCGTGTTGGGGAACGGATTGTTGTACGTGTAGCCGCCGCCGAGGTGGACGACGTTGCCGGCGTCGTCGCTCCAGGCGACGAGCGTGCTGCGCATTGCCGTGCCGTAGCCGCCGTCGCCGAAGTGGTTGCCGAACGCGTCGGTGGGGAAGCGGTAGCCGGAGACAGCCCACGTGGCCGACTCCTCGAAGGCCGTGTTGAACGCGCCGACGCCGATCTGCCGGAACGGCACGAGCGCGAAGGCGAGCGACCGCTCCATGAACATGATCTCGCGGAAGCTGCTGGCCGGCTCCATGCTGAAGGGCTGCTTCCACTGGCCGACCTTCACGTTGCCGACGATCGGCAGGCCGGATGTGTTGACCCAGACGTCGGTGAAGTTAGGGCGGCCCGGAAAGGCGAAGTCGTATTCCATGCGGTAGTTGACGTTGTCGGCGAGGTTGCCAAACGCGGTGAGCCGCGAGCGGCGGAAGCCCGCGACGTCCTGGGCGTCGGTGACCGCCGCTTCGCTGGCGTCGTCCTGGGCGAACCAGACGCCGTCGATCTGGGCGCAGCCGGAGATGGTGATGAGCGGGTACTTGGGCCTGGCGCCGCCGGGGCCGGCCGCCTGAAAGAAGCTGGTCGCCTGCGTGAGCGCGCCATCGAGCACGATGCCGTCAGCGACGCTCGTCCCCGCGGTTGCATCTGCTAACGCCGTGGCCTCCGGTTCGGCAGACTGTGGAGCGAGCTCGCCGGCCAACGGCGTGGGCGCAAGTGCGGCGGCATCCGCCAAGGGCATGACCAGCTCGGTGGTCGCCAGCGCGGGAATCGGCTCCTCGGCGACGAGCCATGGATTGTCGCTCGCGTGAATCTGTGCGAGCCATGCCCCGGCGAGTAAGCACGTCGCGACGGCGCGGAGCGATTGACGCATCATCATTGCTCCCCTGCACTGGGGACCCCTGGGGCGGACGAGGCGCGTCGGCTTCCTGCCAACGCGAAGGCCAAGGCGGAACGGTGGGCGGGCCGTGCAGTGCGCTTGTTAACGTGATATCGGCGATGCGCGGCCTGTCCCACAACGTCGCGGGCATGACTGTCGGAGACGTAACCGCCCACCGCTAGCGTCGCTAGCGTGTGAAGTGCGGCCCCCGGCCGGCTTCCGCACGCGCGAACGCAGGGCGGAGTCCGATGGAACCTGTCACGTCGAGGTCCGCCGAGACGTCCGCGCTGCTCAGTTCGCCTTTTGCAGTTTTCAGGCCCGCGAAACGGCGCGAAAGGAATGTTCCGCGCTGGAGTTTTTGCCTTCCCCGAGATGTGATGAACGTCAGAGAATCTGGTGGACACGCCCAAACGAACCGAAGCGAGGAGTTCTCCGGCTTTCGCGTGTTTCGCGGGCCTTCTCCGATAACTGCCTACGAGGTTGAGTGATGGCCAAACGGAAAGTGAAGCAAATCAGGCGCGGTTCTCGACGAAGCGGTAGAATCTCCAGGCGCCGCAACCAGAATGCCATACGCCAATGTCGAGACTTCAGATTTCACGTACTTCCGTAAATCATCGAAGCCCTGGGACGCGTACGCCCCATCGTCCAAAAATCCCCTCAGTTCCGCTCTATGGCTTGGCGGCTTCTAGCGCGGAGTCGATCTCGCGGCTCAGCATGAACGTGTGGACGCGGTTGACGAGTTCCACTTCAGTGGCGCCGGCGGCCTCGTCGCTGCCGGGATAGGGGACGCCGGCGGCTGCGAACTGCTCCTTCATGTATGCTTCGGCTCGCTTCATTTCTTCCGGCGTCACCTCGTCGCACGTCTTGCCGACGATGGCCTCGAAGCCCTCGGGCGGAACGTCGCTGTTGAAGGCGATGACGCCGTTGGGGCCGATGACCACTTCGGTCGGAAACCCGTCGACGCCGTAGGCGCGGCTCGTGGCCGAGTTCTCGGACATCATGCCGGAGTCGATGGCGTGGAGGAACTGCCAATCCTCGCCTGCGGCGTACTTTTCAATTCGCTGCGCGAGGGCGTCGGCGTCGGCCTCGGCCGTGTGGATGGCGATGAACGTGACGGGCTGATCGCGATAGCGCGTTTGGATTTCTTTGAGCGACGGAACGCCGTTGCGGCAGGCGCCGCACCACAGGCCCCAGAAATCGACGACGACCACGCGGCCGCGAAAATCCTCGAGGGAACGGCCCTTTCCATCGAGCCAGCGGGCGACGGTGAGCGGCGGGGCCGGCTCGCCCCGGCGGACGGGCGGCGACTGATCGAGGGCGCCGATCACCTTCTTGGCGTCCTTGTCGTAAAATGTCTGTCCTTTTGGAAAGTCCAAGGTGAAGAACGACGGCGCTGGGGGAAGCCACGCCTCGACGAGCGAACACTTCCAGGTCAGTCGCTCGTGGACCGCGTAGGATACCTCTTCGCCGTCGGTCGTCGGCTGTTGCCGGAAGTCCTCTCGCACCGTTACCGAGGGATAAAATCCGCCGTCGGGCAACTCTTGGACCTCCGTGGCCGTTAACGCCATGATCGGCGGCGTGGCGGCCGTCGCGTCAAAGTCCATCCCCTCTTTTCCGTACCATTGCTTGAGCTTCATGGGGATGGCGCCGCGCTGCAGGTCGAGCCAGGCGCGATAGTAGTCCACGCGCGGCGTGTCCTTCACCTGGCCGTCGGCGTCCATGGACGAATACGGAACGGGGTGGGGCACGAGGGCGTCGACGATCGTCAGCAACCGGCCCTCGACGGTTTCCTCTCCGACGACGCGATACCGGTCTGGCGGCGCTGAGAAGAAAGCGTCGATGGGGTGCCGATGATCCCAGTGGGGCTGGAGGCGATCAGTCAGCGGCGGGAGCTCCTGGTGCTGAGCGTCCGACAGGTGGCCCGCCATCACCAGCGCGTGTTCCGGCACGCCCGCGTCCGACGCGCCGCACCAAACCCGCGCCGGGGGCTGAAGGGCGGTCGAACGAGAGTAGATGCGGACATCCTTGTAGTCGCTGACCAGAGTTTCCGCGGTGACGGGCGCCGTCGGGAATTCCCAGTCGGGCTTGTCGTCGCCCAGCGATCCGGCGGGGGTCCGCACCTGGTAGCTTTCGCCGTCGATGAAGATCTCGGCGAATTGCCGAATGCTCGTGTTGTTCGCTAGTATCCGGCCCGTTTCGAGTTGCTCACGCATGCTCGCGATCAGCGTTTCCAGCGTGTAGCCCGCGGCCTTGACCTCGGGGCCAAAGCTATCCGCGGTGATTTCGCCGGATTCGATCTTCTGGAGAATCAATTCGAATTGGTCAGCCTGGCGTTTCTTGTCGTCGCGAAAAGCCTGTGTCCACTCGCGCGTGACGGTCACTTGGAGGTGAAGCTGCCGCAGCCGGTCTTGATTGGCGCGGTATTTCGCTAGGACCGCCTCGGCGGTCCGAGACTCAGCCAGGCATGAGGCGGGAACGAGCAGGCAGCAGGTTGTTGCCATCAACCAATGGATGCCATTGCCTCGATGGTTCATGACAGACTCCATTCCCTTTGCTCACAGCTTGCGAAGGTGCATTCGGCTGTTGAAGTCAACCGGTCGAACGACGCGCACAAAAAAAACCGCGACGCGACGGCGCGGGGTCAGTTTCTTTCAAAATTGAGAAGATCGCCAGTCCAGAAGTCCGCTCAGCTGACGTGAACGATGCATCCATCCCTTGCGGAGTGAGCGCAGTAGAGGGTTTCAAATTTATGAGCCCGAGGTCCGGCCTTTTCAAACCTCCAACCACGCTCCTCCGCATACTTGATCGCCGCGGCAATATGCTTGTTGAGATGCCGCGATGCCAAATTACTAACCGCGTAAACTAATCCAAAAACCCGGAGAGTTCCTGGCTGCGGCTGGGTTGCTGGAGTTTTCGGACGGCTTTGGCTTCAATTTGCCGGATCCGCTCGCGGGTCACTTTGAAAATGTGGCCCACTTCCTCCAGCGTGTAGCTGTAGCCGTCGCCCAGGCCGTAGCGCAGCTTGATGATCTCGCGCTCGCGGTAGCTGAGGGTCTTGAGCACCTTCGAGATCCGCGACCGCAGCATCTCCTGGGCGGCGCCGATGGCCGGGCTCTCGGCGCCGCTGTCGGGCAGCAGGTCGCCGAAGTGGCTGTCCTCGCTGTTGCCCACCGGGCGGTCGAGGCTGATCGGGTAGCGGCTCATCGCCAGTACGCGGCGGGCTTCGTCCACCGAGCAGCCCGCGGCCTTGGCGGTCTCCTCGATCGTCGGCTCGCGGCCCAGCCGCTGCAGCAGCGCCCGCGACACGTTCCGCACGCGGCTCATGGTTTCGACCATGTGGACCGG
>CAYSFP010000240.1:0-7357 GCA_964430075.1 uncultured Planctomycetaceae bacterium
GACCATTATCCGGCCCCCGCCACTGTCCGAAAGTCGTGGGCTATCGCAGTTCGGCGTCTGGGCGCTTCTCGATCTGCACCGCTCGGGCAATCGTCACTGCGCCGCTTCGGCGTCCGACGCACCCGACGACTGATGGACTCGGCCGACGCCCGGCCATTCCGACTCGAAATGGTACTCCCACAACGGTGGGTCGGGCGGGAACTCGACGGCCAGCAACTCCTCTTCGCTGAGCGTCTCGCGTTTCACCGCGTCGTACCCGAAAATCCGACGCCGGGCCACCTCGAGCACGACGACGCGCCCCGTCTCGTCCCATGCCAGTGTTTCCCGATACGGCAGGTCATTCCGCGGCGAGAAATCAGGCGACACGTACACGCGAGCGCCGTCGACGCGCACGATGTAATTCCGGTCCAGATGGTCCGAACGGACAAGCTCAGCGGTGTGCAATCCGTCCGGTGATTGCAGCGTCTGGAGTTTCGTCCGCGACAGCCCGATCATCGCCGGCAGGAACATCAGTCCCAAGAAGATCGCCAGAAGCGTCAGGAGCACCTTCGTCGCTTTGCCCGATCGCGTCATACGCCGGCTCCGTAGCGCCGGTGACATCGCCAGCGCTGACGATAACCGAACTTGACGGCGCTCAGCGAATGACGAAGTGCAGCAACAACAAATCGGCAACTAATGCGCAATCCCCTTGGGAATGTCCTTCACCCGGATGACATCCCACGCCAACCCCACCTTCTCCATCATCCAGATGGCCCAGTAGGTCATGTCGATCTCCCACCAGCGGTGGCCCTGGCGGGCGACGCGCTGGTAGGCGTGGTGGTTGTTGTGCCAGCCCTCGCCGAAGGCGAGCAGGCCGACCCACCACAGGTTGCGGCTGTTGTCGGTGGTTTCGTAGTTGCGGTAGCCCCACAGGTGGGTGGCCGAGTTGACGAACCAGGTGACGTGCAGCACGTAGACCATGCGGACGCCGAGGCCCCAGAGGATCATCGACCAGCCGGCCCAGTTCGAGCCCAGGCCCCAACTTTCCGGACCGAAATATCCCATCAAGTACAGCACGGCGGCGCAGGCCAGATGCGTCGGCAGGAACAGATAGTGCAAGACGACGATCATCTTGTCCTTGAGCATGTCCGGGGCGTACCGCTCGAACAGCTCCTTTTGCCACTTGCGGCCGAAGTTGGGCATGAACCAGAAGAGATGGCTCCACCAGGCGCCGTCCTTGGGCGAGTGGGGGTCGCCTTCGTGATCGCTGAAGGCGTGGTGCTTGCGGTGATTGGCGACCCACATCAGGGCCGAACCCTCGCCGGAGAGGCCGCCCAGCGCGGCGAGCAGCCAGCGGATGGGGCGGTAGGTTTGGAAGCTCTTGTGCGTGAGCAGCCGGTGATAGCCCATGCACACGCCGAAGCTGCCGGTGATGACGATCAGCGCAATGCAGGTGATGAGCGCCGGCCAACTGAAGAAGAACGGCGCGAGCAGCGCCAGGACGTGGACGCCGCCGATCCAGATGACCGTCGGCCAACTGATGCCGAACTGCTTGAACGCCGTGCGCGCACTCACATAGGCTGAATTGATCGAGCGCACCGAATTGCCGACCACCCCGCTGCGTTTCGCCGCGTTTTCAACCGCGTTGGTCAAGTGGCGGCCAATTTGCTCTTTGGCCGTGTGCCGCTGGGGTCGCGAAGTTTTCGACGGTTCCGTGGAAGAAGTGGACACCTCGTGACGTTCCTTATACGCAGTTCGGCAGAAGTTCTATTGAGAAAGCAGTTGGGGGCGGGTTGCTTGGCAATTCACGCACGCGAAACGCAGAAATCTTGTCGCAATAGTAAGAATCGACTTTCGCCCTGGCCGCAGATCGTGTGCCGGGACATCGCCTCTCACTTGTACCATCGCCGGGTCTACGTGCTTGCCTGGAAGCAAACTCGCCTGCATCGAAGGCAAAGATAGAGAATCGGCGGCGACTCGGCTAGGGCATCGAGGCCCAATTCTTGATACTTCGTCTCAACACGCCGATGAAATCTTCGCAGCTTATGCAAACACCCCATCCAACGCTCTTGCACGGCGTCGATCGGCTTGCATTCGGGGGATTTCTCGCTGTCACGGCGGCGGCGCCGCCGACCCGTCGAGACGTTCGCATACGACGGTAATGCGATCGGCCGCCAACACGCACGTTACGGCGCCATCGAGCGCCGTATGCAGCACGCGGGCCCCCGCTTGTTCATACGAATCCGCGGAGGAAAGAGTTCGCCCCGGGCGGCGGCCGCTCATCACGACCCACTCGGGCGTGGACCAGGCCGCGAAGCCCGGCGGGTCGCTCTGGTCGCTGCCATGATGCGGGGCGAGCAGCACGTCGCAGTCGACCGGCGGGTCGGCCATGACGCGTTCGACTCCCGGCGACTCCAAATCGCCGGGCAGCAGAATCCGCCTGCCGGCGTAGCTGACCGCCAGCAGGATGCTGTTCGCGTTATCGCGACCCAGCATACCTTGCTCGGGCGGGTGAAGGACGGCGATCTCCACCTGCGGGTCGGCCGTCGTCAGGCGATCGTTCATCCACACTTCGCGAAGCGGAACGCCGGCCGCTTGCAGTGTGTCGCGCAGGTAGTTCGGCGCCGTGAGGTCGCCCAGCGCGGCGACCGGGTCGAACATCATCGGCGAGATGTACACGACGCCGACGGGAAACCGCTCGAGCAGGCCCGGCACGGCGTTGTAATGATCGATGTCGGCGTGCGAGAGCACGATCGCGTCGATCTGGTCGATGCCGCGGCGCCACAAATAGGAGGAAATGATCTGGGCGGTCGCATCGGGCGAGCTGAGGCTGCCGGCGTCGTAGAGAATCGTCTGCTTTCCCGGCATTTCGAGCACCACCGCCGTGCCATGGCCCACCGACAGGAACGTGCACCGCAGCTCGCCGGACGCTGGGCGATCGGCCTCGAGGCTAAGGTATCCGATGGCGGCCCAGCTCATGGCGAGGCTGGCCGTCCAGCGGCGGCCCGGGCGCAGCGCGGGCACGGCGGCAAAGAGTCCCGCGACGCCGTAGAGTAGGCACAACCACCACGCGCCGGGACTCGCACAATAGGCAAAGGCGCCGGGCGCGTCGCCGGCGGCGTCGACGAATGCGTGCGTGGCCCGCAGGGCACCGCCGCAGATGGCGCCGAACGCAACGCCCAGTGGCGGAATGAGCCAGCCAAGCGTAAGCACGGTGACGCCCGCGGCGAGCGCTAAGCCAACGAGCGGCGAGGCGATGGGCGTCAGCAGGACGCTGGCCGGCGTCAACACGTGGAAGTGGTAGGCGACCAGCGGCGCAACAGCGACGCCGACGCCGGCCGACACGGCCGCCAGCAGTGCAAACGCCTTGGCTGTGCGCTTCACGAGCCGCGCGGGCCAGGGCCGCGTCTGGGCAATGAGGCGTCGCAACGGATCGACGGGCCGCGGGCGGGTTAGCCACCGGCCGCACACGATCAGCGCGGCGACGGCGAGAAAGCTGAACTGCGTGCCGCTGCGGAACAGTTCGTTGGGATTGATTGCGAGCACCACGAGCGCCGCCCCTCCCAGGAGGTTTCCGGCCGAGGCGCGGCGACCGGCCTGCAAGGCCAGGATCATGGCGACCGCCAGCAGCGTGGCCCGCGTGACCGACGGTTCGCGCCCGACAACGGCCGCATAGAGGACGATGGCCGCGAGCGTCGCGACGGACCGCCACCGCGACGAGAGCCCGACGAGTCCCGCGGCCGCCCACACGATCGTTGAGAGCATCGCGATGTGGGCGCCGGAGATCACCAGCAGATGGATGGCGCCTGTTTTCAGAAACGCGTCCTTGACGTCGTCGGTGAGCCGCTCCTGATCGCCCAAGAGCGTGGCGAGGACCAGCGGCGCGTCGCGAGCCGCGACGTTGGCGGCGAGCTGTGCCGAGCACCAGGTGCGCACGGCATGGAGCCAGGTTCCCGCGGCCGCCGTGGGAGCGCGTTGTTGAACGGTAACGCACTGGGGATCGATGCAGTACAGCTCGCTCGTGCGGCCGGCGCGGCGCTCGGCGGCGGCCCAGTCGTACTGGCCGGGATTGAGCGGCGGCGGTTGCTCGGCCAGTTGAGCGAACACCCGCAGACGGTCGCCGGGCGCCACGTCGGTCAACTCGCCGGCGACGCGTAGCCGCGACAGACCGCCCGCCGGCCGCCACGCGGCGCCATCGCGGATCGCCACGACGCGGACGGTCGCTTCGCTGAACGTGCGCGGCGGCGTCAGGCGCAGGGGATCGCGACTCGCCGCGGGCGAGATGCGCACCCGGTCGGCGACCACCGCCTCGACGCACGCGGGCTCGGCCGCTTCGGTTGCGAACAGGCCCAAGTCGTCGGCAGTCACGTAGTTCCAGCAGCGGTGCTCCCACGCGGCGCCCACGGCGATGGCCGAAACGAGCGTCGCCGCCGTCGCGGAGGCGAGCCAACCGGCGCGTCGCAATGGCCAGGCGGCAACCAGCGCCGCGGCGGCGAGCGTCCACCACCACGCGAACAGATTGATCGGCGAGTCGCCGCAGAAGCAGTAATCGACGGCCACGCCTAGCGCAACCGCAGCCGCCGTCCACATCAGCGGGCGGTAGGGCGTTTCCGGGCGCTGGTGGGGCTGGGCGATCGACGGATGGTGCGGTGATTCGAACACGGGCCGGCGCGGCGAGCAGGCGGTAGGCGTCGAGCGTGCTGGCGCCAGTTTATCCGCCCGCGCCCGCCGCCGCAGCAAGAATCGCGGGAGGCCGTTCCAAACTTACCAACCCGACGCGTAAGCGAGGTAACGGCGTTAAGCAAGCGTATCGACTCAGATCCCTCGCTTACGCGTCGGGTTGGTAAATAGTCGATCCCTCGCTTACGCGTCGGGTTTGTATCGAGGCGTCCTTGCTGCCGGCGGGACGGGCGGGAACAATGCGCATCGCCTTGTCTGGAACTCCACCCACCCTTCGCCCCGACTGGGAGACTCGATTCATGCGACCTTCGCCCCATCGCCTCGCGTGCACGCTGGCCACGCTGGCCGTCGTTGTTCCGCTCCACATCGGCTGCCAATCGAAGACGTCGTCGAGTTCAAATGCCAGCTCGTCCGCGAGCGAGGACGCCGACGCCGAGACGGCGGAGACGGCCACGACGGACGGCGCCGGCGGAGACGCCGCGGCGGCGGGCGTGGATCTCATCCCGCGGCGAGTGCTGTTCGGCAATCCCCAGCGGGCCTCGGCGCGGGTCAGCCCCAACGGCAAGTGGCTCAGCTATCTGGCGCCGGTGAACGGCATCCTCAACGTATGGGTGGCGCCGATCAACGATCTCGCGGCCGCCAAGCAGGTGACCGACGATACGACGCGCGACATCCGCAGCTACAGTTGGGCCTACAACGGCGAGCAAATTCTCCACACGCAGGACACCGGCGGCAACGAGGATTTTCATGTGTACGCCACCGACGTGGCGACGCTGCAGACGGTCGATCTCACTCCGCTGGAAGGCGTGCATGCGACGATCGACAGCGTGAGCAATCGTTTTCCCGACGAAATCCTCGTGGGTCTGAACGATCGCGACCCGCGGTATCACGACATCTATCGCGTCAACCTGAAGACGGGCGAGCGCGAGCTCGTGCAGCACAACCCGGGCCTGGCGGGGTTCATGTCCGACGACGATTTCAAGGTTCGGTTCGCCTTCAACTACACGCCGACCGGCGGCCTGTTGATGCTGAACGTGCCCGCCGAGGGCGCCAGGGAGGCGACCCAAGAGGACGCGGCGAAGTGGGATGAGTTCGTCACGATCGAGTCGCTCGACGCGATGACGACCAGCCCCGTCGGGTTCAACAAGGATGGCACAGTCTTGTATTTCATGGACAGCCGGGATCGCAATACCGGGGCGCTGTTCGCATGGAACCTGGAAACGGGCGAGAAGAAGTTGCTCGCCGAAAACGAGAAGGCCGACGTCGGCGAGATCATCGCCCATCCGACCGAGCACACGATTCAGGCTGTCGGCTTCACGTATGCCCGTCGCGAGTGGACGATCCTGGACGACGCGATCAAGGCCGACCTCGACGCGCTGGCCGAGGTCGAGGACGGCGAGCTGGTCGTCACCAGCCGCACACTGGACGACAAAACGTGGACCGTGGCGTATCTGCTCGACGACGGGCCGGTGAAATACTACCTGTACGACCGCGAGGCGAAGGAGGCGGCCTATCTGTTCAGCAGCCGCGACGATCTGGCAGGCTACCCGCTGGCGAAGATGCACGACGTGGTAATCACCAGCCGCGACGGGCTGCCGCTGGTCTCGTATCTCACGCTGCCGAAGGGGTCGGACCCCGACGGCGACGGCCGGCCGGACAAGCCCCTGCCGTTGGTGCTGGACGTGCACGGCGGCCCCTGGGCGCGCGACGAGTGGGGATTCAATTCTACGCATCAGTGGCTCGCCAACCGCGGGTACGCCGTGCTGAGCGTGAACTACCGCGGCTCGACCGGCTTCGGCAAGGAGTTCGTCAACGCGGCCAACGGCGAGTGGGCCGGCAAGATGCACGACGATCTCATCGACGCCGTGAATTGGGCCGTTGAACAAGGAATCGCCGACAGGGACAAGGTGTGCATCATGGGCGGCAGCTACGGCGGGTATGCGACGCTCGTGGGCCTCACTTACACGCCGGAGGTGTTTGCCTGCGGCGTCGACATCGTGGGCCCCTCGAGCCTGGTGACGCTGCTACAGAATGTGCCCGACTACTGGATTCCGTTCATGCCCGTGATGAAGGTGCGCGTGGGCGACGTGAGCACCGAGGAAGGCCGGGCGGAGTTGCTCGAGCGCTCGCCGCTGGAGCTGGTCGACAAGATCCAGCGGCCGTTGCTCATTGGCCAAGGGGCCAACGATCCGCGGGTGACGCAGCTCGAAGCCGATCAGATCGTCGAGGCGATGCAGGCCAAGCAGATTCCCGTGACGTATGTGCTGTATCCGGACGAGGGGCACGGTTTTGCGCTCGAGCCGAACCGCGCGTCGTTCAACGCCGTGACCGAGGCGTTTCTGGCCGAGCACTTGGGCGGGCGGTATGAACCGGTGGGCCAGGACTTTGAAGGTTCGTCGATTTACGTTCCCGTGGGGGCGGACGACGTGCCGGGGCTCGACGACGCCCTGCCGAGCGACCGGCGGCAGATGCCGCCGCAGGAGGAGGACGAGCCGGTGGAGGCGGAGGCGTGAGGCCGCGTACTATTGATGACTGCGCAGCAAGGGGCCGAGCTCAACGAGGCCCCCGTCCTGGAGGGACGTCATGATATTAGCCCAGCGATTCACAGGATGATGCAAGTGCTATCGGGCCCCGTAGGGGCCAAAGTCGTGTAGCCAGGAGCGCAAGCTCCTGGTGAGCTGGGACGAATCACTCGAAA
>CAYSFP010000241.1:0-7273 GCA_964430075.1 uncultured Planctomycetaceae bacterium
CCCAGCTTACCAGCACCCAGCAAGACTACGAATGCCTTCTTACGCCCGGTGGCGATCGTCACCGCCGATTCGCGTTGTAATTTTTGCCAAACTGGACTACTGTTGCGACCGCTTGCATGGACGTTGGGCGAGTCTCGCATCACGCGCCTTCGTCGTTCTGCAACTCTGCGCCGCCAACCAGGATGGTTCGCCGCTACAAGGATCGTCAAGGATGAAACTTACGCAAATTCGCGTGGCCGGGCATGGCGCCTGGCCGCATCTGTCGCTGCCGGCCCTGAAGTCGGATTTGAATGTCGTCTTTGGCGCGCCGCGGAGCGGCAAAAGCACCGTCGCCAATCTCGCGGCGCACGTGCTGTACGGCAAGACCGAGAGTACCTGGCGGCGTGAATTCGCACAGTCGACGCCGCTGGCCGAAGGCTCGATCGACGTCGAGAGCCCGCAGGGCCGATTCGTCCTGCGACGGCACCGCGATGGGTCGCCCACGGGGCGGCTCACCGTGGCCGCGGCGGGCGGCGGAGCCGTCGACGGTCGGACCATTCGTACGCTCCTGGGCGGGCTGGCGCCGGCCCTGTTAGCCGAGCTGTATGCCGTCGATTTCGCCGTTGGTCCACGGGCCGCGCATCTGTTGGAGGGCGAGTTCGCGCGGCAATTCACGCTGGCGCTCGCGACGGATGACACGGACGATTCCAGCCCCCTCGTCTGCCGCGAACATGCGGCCACGAGCGGTACGGCGACGGTCGATCGACGCCGGCTCGACGAACTTGTCGCCCGTCGCGACGACGTGGTGCGGCAGATCGAGACTCACATGTCGTCCCGGCGCCGCGACAGCGCGGTCGTGGAGCAGGAGATCGCGCAGGTCGACGCTCAACTGGCCAAGCGCCGCGCTCTCGCCGAGGACGCGGCGGTGCGGCTGCACGCGGTCGATGCCAAGCTCGCCGAAGTCGCCGCCCAACTGCGGTACTATTCGCTGGAAACGACGGTGCGCCCCTGGGACGCGGCGGAGACCAGCGCCCGTCGCGAAGCGATTGACGCCATCGATCAGGAGATTTCCGGATTCCGGCAGATGCTGGCCGACTTGCAGCTGCGCGACGCCGCCGTGCGGCGCGAGCTCGCCGAAGTGCATCCCGACGGCACGGCCGATAGCGTGGGCGCCCTCGCCCAGCAACGGGCGACGCTCGGCATTTTGGAGCAACTGGTCGACGACCTGGACGCCGAGGTCGCCGGCCTGGCGAGATCGCACGAGCCGGGCCGCTGCATCGCCATTGATGCACACGGGCGGATGACGCCGGTCGCCCAGATGCTGCGGCAGCAGTTGTATGCCCTCTGTGGCCAGATGACCGAACAGGAGCGGGCCCTTCGCCGGTCGCAGCTCCGTGCGGAATTGAGACAACTGGCCCGAGCACAAACTGACTTGAGCGAGCAATTGGAATACGTGCTCGAACGCCGGCAGGAGCTGATCCACGAGTCGCAACTGGAGGACCGCGTCGCGACGCCGCCGCAGGCGCCCGTCCACGGGCATTGCCGGTGCGAGCGGCACCACGATTTCCTCCACAATGCGGACGAAGCGCTGCTGAGCCGCGCCGGGCGGGGACGGCACGAGGCCGACGCCAAGCGGCGTCGGGGCGAGCTCGAGACGCAACGAGACGAGCTGCGCCGCACGGCGGACGATCTCGCCCGCGAGATCGCGGAGCTTGCGTCTCGATGGGACCGGCTGCAGCAGGAGCGCTTGCAGCGCGACGGGCGGTCTTCGCTCGACGAATTGCGCGCGGAGCTCGATCATCTCGAGCTTGAAATCCAACGCGTCCTCAACGCCCCGGCAACTTTCGCGTCGACCGCTCACGATGCCGGTCATCGCCGCGTGTGGAAAGCTTCGGACGCCCTCGCCCAACTCACCGACGGACAGCTCACGCAGATTCGCATTAGCCGCGAAGGCCGTGCCACGACGATCGTCGACCGCACGGGCCGCCTGCTCACGCTGGACGATCTCACCCCGCAGCAGAACGATCAGGCGTATCTCGCGCTGGTTCTCGCACTCGCGTCGTCGCTGTCCGCCCGCGGGGTTGACCTGCCGGTGGTGCTCGACGAACCGTTTCTGCGGCAGGACGCTCCGGCCGCGGCCGCCATGGCGGGCGTGCTGGCGGAGTACGCCCGCGAGGGGCGCCAGGCGCTGTTGTTCACCGAGGACCGCGAAGCGCTCAAGCGATTCCAGTCGCTCGGCGTCGATGTACGGGACATTGACGCGCTGCGGCGCGGCACCTCACCCGAACCGCCTCGTACGGCGCCCATGCCGACGGCGGCTCCCGCAGCCCAGACGCGAATTCGCGTCGTGCGGGAGACGCTCGATGGCTCGGCGCCTCGACGACGAGGCGGAAACGACCGCCCGGTCCCGCCTGCAGATACGCCGGTCCATTTTCTAACCGCCGATGCGTCGATGGCCGACTTTCCCGTTCTGGGAAATGACACGGCGATGGTATTCTCCAGCCTTGGCATCCGCACGGTGGAGGATCTGCTCGCTGCCGACGCCGCCGAGGTCGCCCGGCGCCTCGCGCATCCGGCGGTCGCCGCGGACGCCGTGCGACTGTGGCAGCAGCACATGAGTCTGATGTGCTTCGTCCCCGGCGTGTCGCTGGCCGACGCACAGGTGTTGGCGGCATGCGACGTCAGCTCGCCCGAAGCGCTCTACTCGATCGACGTGCGGCTGCTGGCCGAAACGATCGCCCGGTTCTTGACGAGCGAGCGCGGCCGGCGATTTGCATCGACTGGCAATCGGTTCTCCCGCGAGCGGTTGGCGTCGTTGCAGAAGCATGCCCGGCGGCAGCGCGATCGCTGGCAACTGCTCAGCCCCCGATACGCGTGGGTCGAACGGACGGCGGAGGCGCCTCGCAAGCGGTCGGCTGCGGTCGCGAAATCCCAGCCAACGGCACGCCGGACGCCGTCGCGCCGCGACGCGGTCCCAGCCAAGCCGCGGATCGCGCGGGCCACGAAGCCCAGGCCTTTGCGTTTTCTTCTCAGTCGCACGAGCACGGTGGTCGATGCTCCTTCGATCGGCGCTGTGATGGCCGCGCGGTTGGCAAAAGTCGGCATTCGCTCGGTGGCCGATTTACTTAACGCGAATCCCGATTCGACGGCCCACGAATTGGGCGCGAGCGGCGTAACGGCGGCCACAATCGCCCGCTGGCAAAGCCAGGCCCGGCTCGTGTGTCGCGTCCCTGAGCTGCGCGGCGCCGGGGCTAAGATCCTTGTCGCCTGCGGCCTGACCGAACCGGAGCAGATCGCCCGCTCGACCGTGGCCGAGCTTAGTGCGAAAGTTCAAGCCGTGTGCCGGACGGCGGAGGGGCAGCGAATTCTCCGCGGCGGCGAAGTTCCATCGCCCGCTCGAATTGCGGCATGGATTCGCCACGCGGCGCACATGCGACCCTTGGAAGCGGCGTAAGACCTGAGCGGTCATTTGTTTGTGCGCCGGCGGCGAACGGCTCTCCCTGCGAGCAGGAAGACGCCGCACGCCATCAAGGCTGGGCTCGCCGGCTCGGGAACTGCGGCGCCGGCGGCGATCAGCGCGGTCTGTCCCAGATGGCGTTGCCAGATGAGGAAGTCATTGCCGTCCGTGTCGCCATCGCCGTCGGCGTCGCCGGCATCCGTCGCGCGAAATCCGTTGCGCCACGCGACCAGATCGCCGGCCGTCACCGCGCCGTCGCCATTGAAGTCAGCCGGATTGGGAGGCCCAAGCGGCACATTGACCGTCCAACCGATGTCGGCCAGGGCCGCCGCATCGAGCGCCGTGAGACGCCGCCGAGTGGCGGCCGGCAGGACCGGCGTGTAAGCGGCCACCTGGGTCGTATTTGTGCCGAGCACCCGGCTGGTCGTGCCGATGGCCCAATGGCTGCTCCCCGAGGGGCTGTTGTCCAGCGGCGGCGGGCCGCCGTACGCGGCGTTGGCGTTCGTGCCCGTGAAGTAGGCGCCGGTCGCTAGACTGGACCACTCGCCCAATGCGCCAATTCCCAATGCGTGGCCTAGTTCGTGCAACGCGACGGAGAAGAAGTCGCTCGTGCCAGCGGTGGGAGGGGCGTTATGGTTGTAATGCCAGGTCGTCGACGCATCGCGATCGAAGCTGATCGTGCCGCCCCAGCGGACGAACCCGGCGGGTTCGCCGCGACGCTGAATGAGATTTATGAAGTTGTTCCTGATCTGGCTTACCTGCGCGCTCTCGGCCGGCGTTAAGGCGCCGACTGTTTCGTTCCAGCCGGGAACGCCGGCAGGACCGCCAGCAGCCAGGGTGGCGCCCGAATGGCTCTGAGCGCCGGCGTAAATGCGGTATTCATCGGCGGCGATGGCGGCGTTCGTAATCGTGAGGTCCCCCGACGCCGAGGGATGAAGAATCTTTCCATGCCAGCTCCAACTAATGATGCTCCCGCTTGCGGCACGGAAGTCCGCAGGCCGTTGGATCGCGTCGAACGTGTCGTCGAGGATGCCGGAATAGAAACTTGCCGCCGCTTCGAGGGCCGCACGGGCGGCGGCGCCCTGCCCCGCGGGATTGCCGGCGGCGAAGAAGCCGCTTGTATCGTATGAGTAGTCAATGACGATGTTGATCGCCGCGGCGCGCGGCGGCAGAGCAGCGCCCACGACAAGGGCAAAGCCTACGGCGAGTCCGGCGAAGTCGCGGCGCGGCATCATGAGCGAACGCTCGCGAACTGCTCGCTCAACTGGCGCTGCGGCCGATGCGGCGACAAGGCCGAGGCGGCAGGCAAGGCGGCCGGCCCATCGCCTGCTTCCAGGGCCAGCAAGCGGCGTTTGAGAGCAAGCCCCTGCGGCGCGGAGAAGCCGCCGAGCTTGCCCCCCGCGGCCACGACGCGATGGCAGGGAACAACCAGCGGATGGCGATTGCCGGCCATCACCTGACCCACGGCGCGGGCGGCGCCGGCCGAGCCCGCCGCGGCCGCCACGGCGCCGTACGTACGTGTCGCACCGTAGGGAATGGCTTGGCAGGCGGCGGCGACGCGCTGTTGGAACGGCGACAGGTGATCGAGCGCTAGCGGGATGTCGCGCAGGTGCACGGGTTCTCCTTCCAGAAACCGGACGAGTCGATCGATAACGTCCACGGCCAGCCGCTCATCGGCAGGCGTATGGCCAGTTCCCCCCCGGGCTCCGGCGCTTGCCCCCAACATCCGCTCCAACCGAGCGATGGCCTGCGCCTGCGAACCATGGGCGAACGTCACGCCCGCCAGCCTCTCCCTGGCCACAGCGATCGCGAGGGCGCCCAGGGCTGTGTTCGACGCGGCGATCAACGACGGCGACGCGGCATCCATCATCGGGCGATTCCTTTCCAGGCAACATGAGGTCGGGCGTTAGCCCTTGTTTCCAGTTTAACTGCCGGCGGCTTGCCCGACGACTGCCTGGTTGCGCGGCCAAGCTGTGCGTTCCATAGTGAAGTGCGGGACGATTTCATTGCGATTCTCAGGGTACTTTGCCGCGGGCGTAGATGCTAGTTTTTTGCTAGGCGCGGTTGGGCCAGCATCGAAAAACATCGCATGGTTCAATCCCTCTCTGTGAGGAAGGGAAATTCTGGCGCCGGCTTCTGGACTCAAACTGAAAGGCGTTGCGATGGTCCGATTCATGATTGCCGGTTGGATTGCAGTTCTGGCATGGGCCTCGGCGTCTGGCGCGTGGGCCGCGCCGCGAAATGTGATGATGATCGTGGCCGACGATCTCGGCCGCGACATGGGCTGCTACGGCCACCCCGTGATCAAGACGCCAAACATCGATCGGCTGGCCAGCGAGGGCACGCGGTTCACCGGCGCGTATTGCACCACCGCCAGTTGCAGTGCCAGCCGGTCGGTGATTCTTACCGGGTTGTTCAATCACGCCAACGGGCAGTACGGGCTGTTTCATGCCGCGCATGCGTTCCGCACGCACGAGTGGGTGCGCGGCCTGCCGCGGCTGCTCGGCGAGGCCGGGTATCGCACGGCGTGCCTCGGCAAGTACCACGTCGGGCCCGACAGCGCGTATGGATTTGGCGAGTTGGCGACCCAGGGGCTCGAAGGCAATCGCGGGCCGGAAGGATTTGCCTCGCAGGCCCGGCGGGTGATCGGCGAAGCCGACGCCCAGCAGCAGCCGTTCTTCGTGTACGCGTGCTCAGCGGACCCGCATCGCGATTTCGGCAACAGCCGGTCGTACCGCGGCGAGACGCCCGTGAAGTACGCGGCCGACGACATGATCGTGCCGCCGTGGCTGCCGGATACGCCCGCGTGCCGCGGGGAGCTGGCAGAGTACGCGCAGGCGGCGTCGCGGTTCGATCAGGTCGTGGGCCAGTTGCTGGCGGTGCTCGAGGACACGGGGCACGCGGGCGATACGCTCGTGCTGGTGCTGAGCGATAACGGCCCGGCGTTCCCCGGTGCGAAGACGACGGTGTACGAGCCAGGCATTCGTCTGCCGCTCGTGGTGCGGCAGCCGCAGTGGGCGGCGGACGCGGCGGTTCGCGGCGTGGTGAGCGATGCGCTGGTGAGCTGGGTCGATCTCGCGCCGACGATCCTCGACTACGCGGGCGTCGCGCCGCCAGACTATGGACTGCAGGGCCGCTCGTTTCTGAGCATCCTTGCGGAAGCGGGACGGCCTGCCGGCTGGAACGAGCTGTTCGCGTCGCACTCGTTTCACGAAGTGCAGATGTACTATCCCATGCGGGTCGTGCGCGAAGGTCCGTACAAATACATCCTGAATGTGGCCCACGAGCTGCCCTTCCCGTTCGCCAGCGACCTGTACGGCTCGGCGACGTGGCAGGAAGCGCTGGCGAGCGACCGGCCGCTGTACGGCAAGCGCCGCGTGGAAGACTACGTGCACCGGCCGCGGCACGAGCTGTACGACCTGGACGCTGATCCGGACGAGCTGGTGAACCTGGCCGACCGGCCGGAGCACGCCGAGCGGCTGCAGGCCATGCAAGCGACGCTGCGGGCGTGGCAGGCAGCGACGAAGGATCCATGGGCGTCGAAATGGAGGTATGAGTAATCTGGGGGAATCGCGAGCGTGACCCCATTATGTCGCCAACAAGGCGGGCGGCGACAAAAATGCGTGCCCTGGAAGGACGTGCTGAGCGCTGCTCGGCCGAGATATTCCTTGGCGCTCGTTTCCTGGCGTGAACGCCCGGGGCTAATATCGTCGGAAAACGCCCCGGTTGACGAACTGCCAGAAATGATTGCCACACACGTTCTTGCTGGAACATTGATGCGGGCTGTGGCATCTTAAACGATGGCGCGATGGGCGTTGGTTGGCATGACCGCGTCGC
>CAYSFP010000242.1:0-4594 GCA_964430075.1 uncultured Planctomycetaceae bacterium
GGTGGTGATTCGTGGGGAACTGCTGCGAGTGGGTCGCCCCGTCGTCGGTGTGCCCCTCGATGCTGATGATGTTGTCGGGAAAGTTCTGCCGCAGGTCGGCGCCGATGCTGAGGATCAATTGCTCGGCGCTGTTCTGCAGGTAGTTGCTGCCGGGCATGAACAGCCGGTCGGCCGGCGCCTCGACGCGCACGACGTCGCCGTCCTGCCGCACCTCGACGCCGGGAATCTGCTGCACGGCCAGATTCTTGAGCAGCGTGTTGTTCGCGCGAATTTCCGCCCCAGCGCGCTGCTGCACGGTGGCCACCAACTGCGAGCTTTGCGTGCGAAGCTGATCGGTCTCGGTCCGCATCGCGAGCAGTTGGTCGGTCGTCGTCTGAAGCTGCGACCGCGTGGCAGTCAGCTCGTCGTTGAGCAGTTGAATCTGTTGCCGCGATTGGGCCAGCAGCGTTTGGGCTTCCTGATTGTCCTTGTCGAGCGCCGCGGCGCGGGATTGGTATTCCTGATTCTGCTGCGCTATCGTCTGCATCTGCTGCGTCAGCGCCGCCGTGTTCTGCTGCTTCGGCGCAAACGGATTCGTGCTGCAGCCGCCCAGGGCGGCGAGCGCGAGTGCGACGAAATGAGCGCGGAATGTCGACACGGCAACAAGAGAATCGCGGGGAACTGGCGGCGGCGCCGAGAATTGCGCGCGAACGATAGCCCTCGGCCGCAACGCGGGCAAGGTCAGCCAGTTGGACGATACGGCGTCGAATTCAGCTAACCCCGACCAAGCTTGGTCGGGACTGCACGTCGAGCAACTCCCCGCCACTCCGCGTGCTATCACTGCTGCGCGGCGGATAGACGCCGTAAAACCGCTTGATGAAGTTCCGCCGCCAGCGCTGCGGCTTGTGCGGCGTCCAACCGAATCGCGCCAGCAGCCGGTCGCTGAGGCGCGTGTTCGCTGCGTCGCACAACAGGGCGTCGACGCCTTTCAGCTCGGCCAGTTCGTCCAATGCCAAGAGCGCCGCGCGAAACGTGGCGTAGCTCGTCCCCGGGGTCGACGCCACGTACTTCAGCGCCAGGAAATTGGGAAACCGCCGCGGCTGGTTGTAGTACAGCCGGCACGCGTCCGCGGCGCCGCGGGGGTGATAGCGGGCGCCAACCGGCCACAGTTCAGACCAGGACACGAGCTTCGGCCAGGGACGCAGCTCGACGGACTGCAAAGCGCCCGCGGCGGTATGAATAACGCCGTACGGCGACCGTCGCAAGGACTCGCGGCCGCTTCTCCGGTCAACGATCGTCGTGCAAAAAGGAAGTGCCATTGACGTACGTGTGCCACTGGCGTGTCGCCAGTGTGAAGTGGGTACTCGCTCGGCGCCACGGCACTGGCGACACGCCAGTGGCACACACACAAACGCTCTAACGGTCCGCCGTGCGAAACGCGATTTCCTTGATGTTTCGCCACACGACAAGCATAGCCCACAGCATGAGCACGCCGATGGCCAACACGCCCGCCACCAGCCGCGGGTCGCCGAAGATCTGCTGGATCGCGGAATCCGCGTTCCAGAACGTCGCCCAGCGGACCATCACTGCGAGCGTCGCCAGGCACAGAAAGGGCCCGTAGTAGATCTCGTCGTCGCGGCGTAGAAGAAGCTGCAAGAGCGCAACCAGCAGCGCCGCAAACGGGGACAGGAAGAACAAGAGGATCCCGGCCTGCCAGCCGAGGAACGTGCCAATCATCATCATGAGCGTCACGTCGCCGAAGCCCAGCGCCTCGCGGCGGAGCGCCGTGGTGGCGGCGATGCGGATGGCCCACACCATGGCGCTGGCGCCGATCATGCCGATGAGCGCTGATAAGAGGCCCACCCACGCCTGCCCGCCCGCGTACCACACGCCGACGATGGCCGCAGAGCCCGCCAGCGCGATCCACGCCAGCGGCGGCCGCGCCAACTCGCGCAGCACGCGCGCGGCCAGCACGCTCAGCCCATAGAACAATCCCCGCCGCCTTCGCAGAATCCGCGGCGCGAGGGCAATACACCAGAGAGCGTAGCACGACAACCCGATCACCAGGCTTGACCACGTGGGCGCCGGCGCGAACAGCGCGGGCCACTCGTTCGGCGCCGCCGGCGTCACCGGCTCGACGTACAATCGCTGGCCGTTCGCGTTGACGCCGCGCGGCAAGGGCACGTCGACGCCGACGGCGGGCGCCGCGGTGCGCAGGGCGACATGCGGCAATAGCGACATCGGCATGATCGCCGCGAGCACAAGGCCCAACAGCGTCCCAGGCACGGTAATGCCGTCGGGGATCGTTTTTTCGTCGATATCAATCAGGCTCGCGGCCGCCATGAGCGCGACCAAGAGCGCGTGCGATGCGAACGTCGCGAGAGTGGTTCCCCAAGACGCGGCAAGCTGCCCGCCCGCCAGCGGCCCGGCGATCGCCGTGAACTGCTCCGCGACGAGGCCCTGCCGACCGACCTCCCACCAATAGAGCGCGGCCCAGCCCAGGCCCATCAGCAGCTCGACCGCCAACGGCCGCACCCAGAAGCGGCGGCCGTGCAGCGGTTCGTCGCGGCGCAGCCCCAGCCAGCCCCAGACCGGCAGGCGATCGCCCACGCGGCGCGGCGACGCGTTCTCGTGCGGCGCCGACCACGGCGAAATTGCGCGGCGATGCCACGCCAGCGCGTAGACGGCCCAATTCACCGCCGCGCCGGCGACGAGGCCCGCCGTCAGCGCCGCCGCCATCCCCACGGGCAGCGGCACAGCGGCAATCGGGAACGCCATCATGAATTGCCGCCGTGAGGAAAGCCGGCGACCGTTCGCGCCGTCCTAACGCTGATGCTTGAAAGCCGACAAGATCTCGTCGGCAATCTCCGCGGGACTCTTCCCGTCGGTCTCGACCTCAAGCGTAGCACACGAGCGGTACCAGGGCAGCCGCGCCGTCAGCAGGTGCTCGATCTCGGCCCGGCCGCCGGCCGCCGTCAGGCTCGGCCGCTGCGACGCCGTCGCGGGATCGGCGGCGAGCCGTTCGACGATCCTGTCGACCGACGCCTGCAGCCAGGCGACGGCCCCGCAGCGAGCGATGGCCGCGCGGTTGCCTTCGCGCATCACGGCGCCGCCGCCCAAGGCGATCACCACGCGCGGACGAGAACACAGCTCGGCGACGACCTGACTTTCTAAATCCCGGAACGCCGTCTCGCCGTCATCGGCGAAGATCGCCGCGATTGACTTGCCGGCGCGGAGCTCGACTTCCACGTCCGCGTCGACCCAATCCCATCCGAGGCGCAGGGCAAGCTGCCGGGCCACCGTCGTCTTGCCGACGCCGCGGTAGCCGACCAGCGCCATGTTGTCCATTTCCCCTGGCACCGCGTCCCCCGGACCCTGCGAGGCTTGCGTGCTTACGCGTCGTCTTCGGCAGGCATTTTGAGATCGACTTCGGGCTCCGCGCCGGCGGGCGACAGTTCGATCTCGGGCTCGAACTCCGCCGGCGGCGGAGGCGCGTAGCGCACCGGGCCGATCGCCCGCTTCAGCACGTCCCGCATCAGCTCGGGCGGGGCCTCCTTGCGGGTGAACAGGAAAAACTGCAGCATCGCCTGCCGCACGAACATCTCGACGCCGGTGATGACCGCGCAGTTGCGCGACCGGGCGTCCTTTACAAGCAGCGTGCTCTCGGGGTTGTACACCGTGTCGAACACGAGCATCGACGGCTTGAGAAAGGTCTTGTGGATCGGCGACTCGTCGACGTTGGGATGCATGCCCACGGGCGAGCAGTTGATGAGGATGTCGAAGTTGCCGCGGTGGCGGGCCTCCCACTCGACGGCCTTGGCTTCGAAATTGGCCGCCAGCTTCTCCGCCCGCGCCAGCGTTCGGGAGGCGATCGTGGTCTGGGCCCCCCGCTTGCGCAGGCCGAAGACGATCGGACGGGCCACGCCGCCGGCGCCCAGTACCAGCACGCGCTTGCCATGGAGCGGGCTGGGATTGGCGCCGATGTCGCCGAGCGTGTACTCCAGGCAGTCCATCGCCGCGTTGTAATCGGTGTTGTAACCGAGCACCTCGCCGTTCTCGAAGATCACCGTGTTGACCGCCGCGATGCTCTTGCAGGCCGGGTCGACCTTGGTGAGGTGGCGGGCGATCGCTTCCTTGTGGGGAATCGTGACGCTGAGACCCTTGACGCCGATTCGCGGCGCATCCTCCATGAACTGGTCTAGCGCGTCGGCGGGCACCCGGAACGGCACGTACACGGCGTTGATGCCGCGGGCCTCGAACGCCGCGTTGTGCACGTGCGGGCTGAGGCTGTGTCCCACCGGATCGGCGATCACGCCAAACACGGTCGTGTCGTGCCCGATCCGCTCGAAGCGGTAGATTTCCGTCATGTGCTTGTAGCTGAGCTGCCCCGGCGCCAGCGCCCGCTCGTGGTGGAACGTGGCGTAGGTAAAGGGCGCCCCGAACCGCGGCGCCAGGATCCGCGAGGGCGTGCCGATGTCGCCCATGCACATGCCGACGGTCGGCGCCTCGCTCTCCTGCATCATTTCGAGCACGCGCACGTTGTCGTGCGGATCGTTCGCCATCGTGGCGATCTTGACGATGTCGGGGTCGAGGGCGCACATCCGCGCGTGCAGCT
>CAYSFP010000242.1:4604-7171 GCA_964430075.1 uncultured Planctomycetaceae bacterium
TCTTGCGAAAGTTGTGGTAGCTGACGATCCGCTTGGTGCGGCCGAAGCGGCGAATCTGGCTCGCCACGTCCTCTTCCAGGTCGATGTAATCGACGCCCTCGGCGATGGCCTCGCGAAGCAAAAGCTGGCGAGCCTCTTCTGTGCCCTGCCATTTGCCGCCGTCCTCCTTGCGGCGCACGGTGATGATCACCTGGCAGCCCGCGGGCTTGTCGGCCAGCAGCCGGCGGATGTTCACCCGGCCGGCCACGTAGTCGAGGCGCAGCTCGACCATCTTGGCCCCTTGCTCGGCCAGGTGTTGATGCTCCGCCATAATGTGCTTATGGCGGCTGCGACCAATGGCAACGCAAATCATGAATCGCTCGACCCGGGGAATTTACCACAGAGGACACGGAGGGCACGGAGATCCAGAGTCATCCGCAGATAAACGCAGATAAGGAACCAGTCTAAATCTGCGTTGATCTGGGTTGATCTGCGGTTCAATTCTCTGCCTTGGCTCCGTGTCCTCCGTGCCCTCTGTGGTGAATCGTTCCCTGTATTGTGATTGATATAAGAACGCCGATCAAATGCGTTGAAACTGCCGATCGAGCTGCTCGCGGGTGAATACCAGCGCCGTGGGCCGGCCGTGCGGGCAGTGGTGGTGGTCCTGGGCCAGCGTGCGGTGCTCCAGCAGGGCGTCGATCTCCGCGGGGGTGAGCCGGTCGCCGTATTTGACCGCCGCTTTGCAGGCGATCATGTGCAACAGGTCGTCCAGCAGATCCCGCATCTCGGGCTGCTTGCCGCCGGCCAGCAGCCGCTCCACCAAATCGCGAAGCACCTCGTTCGGAGGGAAGTTCGCCAGCATCGCCGGGTAGGCGGCAATCAGCACGGTTTCGCCGCCGAACGGTTCGACCTCGACGCCCAACCGGGCAAGCAGCTCGCGGTTCTCGATTGCCGCGGCCGCCTCGCCCGCGGCCAAATCGACCGGCTCGGGCACGAGCAACCGCTGACTCTCAACCGACCCCGAAAGCACGCGCTCGCGGAGCGCTTCGTAGAGAATCCGCTCGTGGAGCGCGTGCTGGTCGATCACCTCCAACCCGTCGGCCGTCTCCGCCACGAGATACCGATTGTGAATCTGCAGTGCCCGCGGCGGCGCGGCATGGGGCGGAGCGGGCGTTGCATGGCCTTCGTCAGTGCGCTCGATCGCCGTCGGCGACGCCCGCTGCCGGGCCAGCGCTTCGACATGATGCAGCCGCAACGGCTCGCCGCGGCCGGGGCTCAGGTCCTCGTCGGCAAACGCGAACCGGCCGGCGGAATCGCCGCCCGCCTGCGCCGGACCCAGTTGCCGCTTGGCCCACTCCCACAAATCGCTCGGCGGCTGCGTCGTCGCGAGCGCGTCGTCGGCGTCGCTGTTCGCTGCGACGGGTAGCGAGCCGCGAGCCACCAGATCCGTCGACAGGAACTTCGTCCGCAACGTCCCCAGCAGGTGGCTGTAAATTCGTCCGCCGTCCTGGAACCGCACCTCCATTTTGGTGGGATGCACGTTGACGTCCACGGCCGACGGCGGCAACGACAAATGCAGAAAGCAGATCGGAAACCGTCCTGTAAGCAGCAGCCCGCGATACGCCTCGCCGAGGGCGTGCTGCAGCGAGCGGTCGCGGATGAACCGTCCGTTGAGAAACAGGTACTGCATCCGGTTGTTCGGCCGGCTGTGCGTGGGGTTGGCGATGGAGCCGGCCAATCGCACGTCGCCGTCCTCGCTGCTGATCGGAATGAGCGCCGCCGCCACGTCGGCGCCGAATAAAGCCGCCACCCGCGCACTGGCGTCGGCCGGCGGCAGATCGTGCAGCATCCGCCCGCCGTGCGTCAGCGTGAAATGCACATGCGGATGGGCCAACGCAAGCCGGGCGATCGCTTCGGTCAGGTGCCCCATTTCGGTTTGCGCCGTGCGGAGGAACTTCTGCCGCACGGGCGTGTTGAAGAACAGCCGCCGCACCTCGATGGCCGTGCCGCACGTGCCGCTGGCCGGCCGCAGGGGTTCTGCTTGACCGCCGACGATCTCTAGCTCCATCGCCGACGCTGCATCCCGCGGCCAGCTCCGCACAACGAGTCGACTCACCGCCGCGATGGACGCCAGCGCCTCGCCGCGAAACCCCAGCGTCGCCACACGAAACAGGTCGTCGGCGTCGACGATTTTGCTGGTGGCATGGCTCGCGACAGCCAGCTCGAGTTCCTCGGCCGCGATCCCGCAGCCATCGTCGACCACGCGGATCAGTTCGACGCCGCCCTGCTCGACCGTCACGTCGATCCGCGTGGCCCCGGCATCGAGGGCTTCGGGCCAGAACCGAGCGAGAGCGATATCCCCGCCGAGAATCATTACGCCAGCGACCATCGTCATCGAAGCCGTTGTCAGGCTGTAGAGCCCGTACTGCTCTGGGCCCAGGAGGCGCGAATAGATGGGCAGCGCCGTGAACTGGATCAGTCCCGCCAGCGCAAACCCGATCAGGTAGATCGAGGCCTCGCGGCCGAACTGGCCTCCGATCCGCATTCAGCGAGACTCGCCGGCGACAGCGAGAACGACTTCGGCGGCC
>CAYSFP010000243.1:0-7084 GCA_964430075.1 uncultured Planctomycetaceae bacterium
GGCAGAGCCTCGGCAATTCTCACCGGCAGAGCCGGTGGATTAACTAGGATTTAGGAAGGGAAAGAGGCCGTAGGGAATTGGGGGCGATGAGCTGAGGGCTCGCGAGGTTCTTCTAAGGGTCCTTGCTTTAACTTATCCGACCTCTGTGCCCTCCGTGCACTCTGTGGTCAATCCGTTCCGTACAATTCGCCGCGCGCGGAGGAATTGACGGATCGTCGCACAAAGCGCGGCGTAAGAGATCGCGAGGCGCTTCGGCAAGAATGGCCCACGTGGCCGCGTCTCTCCGAGACTCGAACAATTCGCGTCTCGGAGAGACGCGGCCACGTGCGTAATCGACGCGGCTACGCGACCGGCTCTTCGGCCGTCACGTGTTCGTGATTGCGGATGTGCTCCGGGCAGTAGCAGGCCTGGCCCGCGCATTTTGAACAATAGCGGAACAGCGTCCGCGGCGCGTGTTCGCTGTTGGCGCCGCATACGCGGCATTCGTGCCGCGGCGCCTCGGTCGCCTGCTTCGCCTTGGCCTGAAACGATCGGCGGCGATGCCCGTGGCGCCACTCGCGCATGTGCTCGCGGCCGAAGAACAGTAGGTAATTCAGCACGGTGGCGACGACGAGCAGGCGTTCCATCATGCCGCCCACAACCAGCGTGTAGCCGTAGCCGATCCAAACCACCAGGGCAAGCCATTTGATCCGAATCGGCAGGACGAACATCACGTTGATGACGAAGTCCGGAAACAGCCGGGCGAACGCCAGGAAGATGCTGCCGTAGAGAAACATGTTGGTCGCCGCCAGGGGCGCCATTCTGAACTCTTCGCCCCGAGCGCCCGTCATCTCGACGCCGACGATGGTCGCGGCGACAAACGCGGCGGCGACGTTGGCGACATATCCGAGCAGCAGGTACGCGTTGTAGCGGACCGTGCCCCAGTGATGTTCCAGCGTCGAGCCGAACAAATGGAAGAGCAGGAAGTAGAACAAAATGAAGATCGGCCGCTGATCCGGCGGCGCGAACAGGAACGTCACGAGCCGCCATACTTCGCCCTGCACGATGCGAGCGGGGTTGAGCGTGAGGCGGTCGAGTCGAATTCCGCCCGGCATGAGATTGGCGAGATAGAGCGCCGCCTGGCCCGCGATCAACACCAGCGTGAGATTCGGAATGGCCCACCGGCCGAAGCGGCGCTCCAAGCGGCTCATCAACGACATGGCGGGCCTACGGGTGTTGAACAGAGCAGGGCGGTCGGGGCAGGGCAGGGCGGAGCGGCGCCGATCGTGGCGAACGTTCAATTATGAACGGTCGGCTGGGGACTGGCTACGGCAAGCGCGGCGCCGTCGCGACCTGTCCCGCCCGTGCGACGGGCGCTATAATCCAGCCTCCTATGAGCGTCATCGAGATCCGCGGACTGTCGAAGTCCTACCGCGTGTTTCAAAAGAAGGAGGGGCTCGGCGCCTCTCTGCGCAGCCTGTTTCGCCGCGAGCATCGCGACGTGCACGCGGTGCGCGGCATCGACCTGGACGTCGACCGCGGCGAATTCGTCGCCTTTCTGGGCCCCAACGGCGCGGGCAAGACCACGACGCTCAAGCTGCTGTCGGGCGTGATCACGCCCACGGCGGGCACGGCCACGGTCCTGGGCTTTACTCCGTGGGAACGGGAAAACGCCTACCGCCGGCGGTTCGCGCTGGTCATGGGGCAAAAGAACCAACTGTGGTGGGATTTGCCGGCGCAGGAATCGTTCGCCCTGCACCAGAAGATTTACCGCATCGATCCGGCCGCGTTCGCGGCGACTAAGGACGAACTGGTCGAATTGCTCGACGTCGGCAAGCTGCTCGGCCGGCCCGTGCGGGAATTGTCGCTCGGCGAGCGGATGAAGATGGAGCTGATCGCGGCGCTGTTGCACTCGCCCGAAGTGCTGTTTCTCGACGAGCCGACGATCGGGCTCGACGTGGTGGCGCAACACAATATTCAAACCTTTCTCAAGCGCTATCAGCAGGTGCGCGGCATCACGATTCTGCTGACCAGCCACTACATGAAGGACGTGGCGGCGCTGTGCCGGCGGGTGGTGATCATCGCCGGCGGGCGGATCGTGTACGACGGGTCGCTGGATGGGATCATCGATCAGTTCAGCAACTACAAGGTGGTGACGCTCGACTTCGCCGACGAGCGCATGCCGGGCGATCTCGCGCGGCTGGGCGAGGTGATGGAGGCGGCGCCGCCGCGCGTGAAGCTGCAGGTCGACCGCACACGCATCGCCGAGATGCTTTCGAGCGTACTGGGCAGCTACGCGATCCAGGATGTGAGCGTCGAGGATCCGCCGCTGGAGGAAGTGATCGCCAGCCTGTTCGCGGCCAGCGAAAAGCAACAGCAGCTCTCGGATCAGGACGCCGAGCGCGCCGCGGAAGTGGCGGCCGGCGAGGCGAGAACTTAGCGGAGCTTTGCCGTGGCGCGGCGGGCAGGGGCCGTGTTGCGGCGCCCCGGCGAGCCGTAGGCTCGCGGCTAGCATCGAGGGTTTACAGACCCCCACACGATTCGAGAATCCGTCGCACTTCGGGCATCCGACCTCCAGCCTCCCGTCTCCAGCCTTATGTTCGCCCGCGCGCAGCTCTGGTGGTCGATCTTCTCGATGTGCGTCGCCGAGCGGCTGGCGTACCGCGGGGACTTCGTCCTCGGCACGACGATGCGGTTCCTGCCCATCGTTACGCAGGTGTTCCTGTGGACGGCGGTGTTCGCATCGGCCGACACGATGGCCGGCTACACTCGGAACGACATCGTGGCCTACTACCTGCTTACGATGATCGCGCGGGCGTTCTCCAGTATGCCCGGGCTGGCCAGCAACCTGGCCCGGCAGATTCGTGACGGCGAGATCAAGAAATTCCTCATCCAGCCGATCGACCTCGTCAGCTTCAGCCTGCTGGCCCGCATGGGGCACAAGGTGGTGTACTACGGCGTGGCGATCCTGCCGTTCACGGCCGTGTTCTACCTGTGCGGGGACTTTTTTCCGGAGGCGTGGCCGCCAGCTCGCATCTGGGCCGCGTTCCTCATTTCGCTCGCGCTGTCGTTTCTGCTGGGGTTCTTCCTGGAAATGTGTTTGGGGCTCTTGGGATTCTGGACGCTCGAAATCAGCTCGCTGTTGTTCGTGTACATGCTGTTCAACTTCTTCTTCTCTGGGCACATGTTTCCCTTGGAGATTCTGCCCGAGCCCTACCGGGGGATCGTCGAGCTAATGCCGCTCAAGTATCTCGCGTACTTTCCGGCGGCCGTTTATCTCGGCAAAGTCCCCGCCGACCGGCTATGGTTCGACGTGGGCGTCGAAGCGGCGTGGGTCATTGTGTTCGTCGTACTTAGCCGGTTGCTCTTGAAGGCCGGCTACCGGCGCTACAGCGGCTTCGGGGGATGATGCGAAGTCGGAATTCGGAAGGCGGAAGGCGGAATAGAGAAGACGTAAGGCAACGGCCACGCCTTGAGTAACGGAGGGAGAGATGTCCGAGTTTGCGACCGAGTTCAAGAATCGCACGGAACAGTTCGCGTTACGGGTGATTCGCGTTGTTCAGTCCCTCGAGGGTGGCGTCACCGGGCGCCGGATCGGCGATCAACTGCTTCGGTCGGGCACATCGGTCGGCGCAAACTATCGAGCTGCTTGCCGTGCGCGCTCGTCCGCCGAATTTCGCGCCAAGCTGGGCGTCTGCGAAGAAGAGCGCGACGAGGCCATGTACTGGATGGAGCTCATTACCGAATCGGGTTTAATGGCCGAGGCGCGACTCGCCGAGCTGCATTCCGAGGCAGACGAAATTCTGTCGATCATCGTCACCTCCATCAACACATCGAAGCAAAGTTCCTAATTCCGCCTTCCGCCTTCCGACCTCCGCCTTCCGCCTTCCCATGCATCCCCGCCCCCAATACCTCGCCGTCTTCCTCATGTTCGCGCGGAACAGCCTCATCCGCGAGATGACCTTCCGCACCAATTTTCTCATCGAGCTGGTCACCAGTTTCTCGTGGTCGCTGATGAACCTGGCGTTCTACGCGCTGGTGTTCAACCTGATGTACCGCGAAGGTCGCTACGACATTGCGGGGTGGGGGCAGTACGAATTCTTCGTGTTCATCGCCACGACGATTTTCGTCAACAGCCTGGTCGAGGCCTTCTTCATGGACAATGCCGAGGAACTGAGCGAGCTAACGCGCACGGGCGGGCTCGACTTCGCGCTGCTCAAGCCGATCGACACGCAGTTCCTCGTGTCGCTGCGCAAGATCAACTGGTCGGGGCTGACCAAGCTGGTGCTCGTCGCCGGGCTGCTGGCGTACTCGTTGCCCCGCATCGACGGCCTGCGGGTGACGCCGCTGGCGGTCGTGCTGTACCTCCTGTACGTCGTGCTGGGCACGCTCATCCTGTACAGCGTTATGATCGCCCTGGCCGCCACGAGCATCTGGCTGGGCCGCAACCAGTCGCTGTACGATTTCTGGTTCTACATTACGAACTTCTCGCGGTACCCGATGGAGATTTACGACGGCCCGTACGGCCGGCCGCTGCGGCACGTGTTTACGTTCGTGGTGCCGATTCTGGTTGTAATCAACGTGCCCGCCGCGATCCTGGCGAAGCCGCTGTCGGAGGAGAATCCCGAACGGATGTGGCTCGCGGGGTTTGCCATTTTGGCCACTGCCGCGAGCCTGGCGGGCAGCCGCTGGGTGTTTCAGCGGGCGCTGCTGAGCTATCGTAGTGCGAGTAGTTAGCGCCCAACGGATTGGCGGCGCGTTATAATTCAGGCAAGGAGACGACTCCCATGGTTCAAACGATCGACGCAATCTTTGAGGGCGGCATCTTACGCCCCTTAACCGAGTTGGCCTTGCCTGAGCAACAGCGCGTCCGACTGGTGGTCCACGTCACGGATGATGCGCCCGCAAAGGACGAGATCAAGGGAGATCCGTTCTTGGGCCTGCGATGTGATATGGGCGTTACAGATTTTGCTGAGAACTTCGACGACTATCGCCTGGGACGACGCCAACTGTGACGCCCATCTTTCTTGACGCCTCTGGTCTCATCGGCGTTCTGAATACACGCGATCAATGGCACGCCGCCGCCAATGCGCTCTGGTCTGAATTCCTTGAAAAATCGACGCCGCTGGTGACAACGTCGCTCGTCTTGATCGAGCTCGCGGATTCACTGGCTCCGCCACGCTTCCGCAAGCTTGCGACGCATGCGCGCGATCTTCTGCTTCGGTGGCAACAGGCCGAGGTCGTTGACGTCTCGTCGATGGACGAGCAGCGTGCGTGGGACCTCTTCCGCAGCCGCTCCGATAAGGCCTGGGGGATGACGGATTGTACCAGTATGATTGTCATGCAAGATCGGCAGATAACACAGGTGTTCTCGGCAGATAGACATTTTGAACAAGCAGGGTTCGACGTGCTTCTCAAGTCATCCGCTTGACATGCGAGAAACTCGCGAAGGAGAGAAGAAGCGTGCATATTTCATTTCGACATATCTTGGTCGTGTGCCTGAGCGTCTCGCAGAGTCCACGAATCATCCGCGGGGAATCGCTGATGACCTACCCCGAAACCCGCCGCGTCGATCAGGTCGACGACTACCACGGCCAGCAGGTCGCCGATCCCTACCGCTGGCTGGAAGACGACGCCCGCACCTCCCAGGAGGTTGCCGACTGGGTCGCCGCGCAGAACGAAGTGACGCGCGCGTACCTCGAGGCGATCCCCGAGCGCGACGAGTTCCACAAGAAACTCTCCGACCTATGGAACTACGAACGCTACTCCGCTCCGTGGGAAAAGGGCGGCAAGTATTTCTACTCGAAGAACGACGGCCTGCAGAACCAGTCGGTGCTGTACGTGGCCGACAGCTGCGATGGCAAGGGCCGCGTGCTGATCGATCCCAACAAATGGTCGGCCGACGGCACGATCGCACTGGGCCAGGCGGCGGTCCGCGACGACGGCAAGCTGCTGGCGTACGCCAAGCAGGAGGCCGGCTCGGACTGGGTAACGATTCACGTCATGGACGTCGACTCGGGCGAGCGGCGCGACGATGTGCTCGAGTGGTCCCGCCACGGCAGAATCGCCTGGGACGCCACGGGCGAAGGCTTTTACTACGCCCGCTATCCCGAGCCGCCCGAGGGCGAAAAGCATCAGGCGCTCGCGCTCAACCAGATGATCTATCACCACACGCTCGGCACGCCGCAGTCGGACGACGTGCTCGTGTACGCCGATCCCGAGCATCCCCAGTGGATGGCGGGCCTGGGGCTCACCGACGACGACAGGTACCTGATTCTTTCGATCGGCCGCAGCACCGATCCGCAGAACAAGGTGTACGTCCGCGCGGCCGACGCGCCGCATGATGCGCCGTGGATCAAGCTGATCGATGATTTCGAGAACGAGTTCAACTTCGTCGGCAACGAAGGTTCGCGGCTGTTCTTCTTCACGGACCTGGAGGCGCCGACCAAACGCATCGTGGCGATGGACGTGGAGTCGAAGGGCCGTGCGGACGCTACGGAAGTCGTGCCGGCCGACAAGGCAACGATGGACGGCGCCAGCCTGCTCGACGGCAAGCTCATTTGCCAGTATCTCGACGACGTCGTGACCCGCGTCGACGTGTTCGACACCCGGGGAATGCGGCTTGGCAACGTCAAGCTGCCCGGCGTCGGCACGGCCGGCGGCTTCGGCGGCGATCAGGACGACGCCGAAACGTTCTATACATTCACCAGCTACACCACGCCGGCGTCGATCTACCGCTACGACGTCGAGTCCGGCGACAGTCAGCGTATCCGCGAGCCGAAGATCGACTTCGACCCCGACCAATACGAGTCGCGGCTCGACTTCTACGAGAGCAAGGACGGCACGCGCGTGCCGATCATCGTGACGCACCGCAAGGGCATCGAGCGCAACGGCAAGAATCCGACTCTGCTGTACGCCTACGGCGGGTTCAACATCCCGCTGCCGCCGGCGTTTTCAGTGGAATACGCCGTGTGGATGGACATGGGCGGCGTGGTGGCGGTGGCCAACCTGCGCGGCGGCGGCGAGTACGGCGAGGCCTGGCATCTGGCCGGCAAGAAAGACAAGAAACAGAACGTGTTCGACGACTTCATCGCCGCGGCCGAGT
>CAYSFP010000244.1:0-7063 GCA_964430075.1 uncultured Planctomycetaceae bacterium
TTACCGCTGCTATCAAACCGCCGCATAAAATACAAAGTGCGACTTGCACCCATCGGGCCAGTGCGTCAGATGCTAGCGGGCTCCGTCGGCAGCTTCATCGCTTTGTGCCGCCCAGGCGCGAAAGTCACCCTCGGCGAGCAGGACGCCTTGTTCGACAAGGCCAAACACGAGCGGCGTCACGGGCCAATCAAAGCACGACAACAGCGCGTCAAACGATTCCTGCGGGCAATTGCCGTTAAGTTCTACCCGATGGAGCCGGTCGTTGAAGTCAAACAGTTGCCCGCTGACGCACCAATGCTGAGGGCCGGTTTCGCCTGCGATAACGAAGAAGCCGTCGGGCTCGACGTCAACGCGCGGCAGCGATTGGAGTGCGGCGACGGCGTGCTCGAAGCGGACTGGCAGGAAGGCGTCGCACGCAAGCGCCAGGCCCGCGGGGCCGCGCAGGGCGGCGAGGTTCAGGCCACGAAGTTCGACCGGCGGACCCGGTTCGACGTGCGCAGGCCGTGCGAAGACATTCACGTGGAAACGATAGTGCATGGCGCGCCGAACCGCTACGGAAGGCGATGCCCCATCTTCTCCCGCTTCGTCGCGAGATACGCCGCATTATGCTCGGTGATCGGCGGCACAATGGGCACTTGATCGACGACCTCGAGGTCATAGCCGCCGAAGACGAACGCCTCGGTCTTCTTCGGGTTGTTCGTCAGCAAGCGAACCTTACGCAGCCCCAAGTCCTTGAGCAGTTGGATGCCCACGCCGTAGTCGCGCGGGTCGGCCATGTACCCCAGGGCGATGTTGGCCTCCACCGTGTCCATGCCCTGATCCTGCAAGGCGTAGGCCTTGATTTTTTCAACGAGCCCGATGCCGCGGCCTTCCTGCGGGAGGTACACGAGCACGCCCGCGCCTTCGCGGCTGATCATGTCGAGCGCCATATGCAGTTGATCGCCACAGTCGCAACGGAGCGACTCGAGCAGGTCGCCGGTGAAGCACGAAGAATGCAGCCGCACCAGCGGCGCCGCCACGGTCGTCGGATCGCCGAGGACGAACACCACCGGCTCCTGCGTTTCGTACTTCACGCCGTAGGCGATGATGCGACCGTTGCCGTATTTGGTGGGCAACAGCGCCTCGGCCTGGCGGAAGACAAGCTTTTCGCGCTGGCGGCGATACGCGATAAGCTGCTCGATCGAGATGATCGGCAGCTTGAACTCGGCTGCGAGCTTAAGGAGTCGGGGGCGATTGGCCCGATCGCCCTGTTCGTCGAGGATTTCACACAGCACGCCGGCGGGCATGAGCTCCGCGAGCCGGGACAGATCGACGGCCGCTTCGGTATGTCCCGCGCGGCGGAGCACGCCGCCCTCTTTGGCGACCAGCGGGAAGAGATGGCCGGGCCGCACGAAATCGGTCGGCTTGCTGCTGGCATCGCAAATCGCCTGGATCGTCCGGGCGCGTTCGGCGGCGGTGATGCCCGTGCGGGCCGAGCGATGATCGACCGGCACGGTGTAGTTGGTGCCCAGCGGGGCCGTGTTCGACTCGACCATCGGCGCCAGCGCCAGCCGCTGGCTCACATCCGGCAGGATGGGCATGCAGAGCTGGCCCCGCCCGTGGGTAATCATGAAATTGATCACCGCGGGCGTCACTTTTTCGGCGGCGCAAATGAAGTCGCCCTCATTCTCGCGGTCTTCGGCATCAACGACGACCACCACCCGCCCGCTGCGGATGGCATCGACGGCTTCTTCGATGGTGGAGAAGGAGGTGGACATGGATTCTCCTGATGCGGAGCATGGACAACACTGCCGTTGCCCCGCCTGGCTCAATCTGGGGATATTATAGAACCATTCAGGGCGGCACTCCATGAGCGGGGAGCAGGCAGAGCTATGTGCGTCACTCGGTTGTTGTGGATTGCGACGATGTTCGCCGTCGCTTCGGACCCGCCGGCGGCCTCGGCGGGCGAGGTCGAGGTCACGTACGGCGAAACCTACGTCGAGCGCGACTCGGGCCCGGTTCAGGCCGACGTGTACATGCCGCGCGGCGAGGGGCCCTTCCCCGGCGTGCTCGTGGTGCACGGCGGCGCGTGGCGGATGGGCAATCGTTCGCAGTTGGCCGGCGTGGCCAGCTTGCTGGCCGAGCACGGGTTTACGGCCGTCGCGATCAGCTACCGGCTGGCGCCAACGCACAAATTTCCCGCGCAGATCGACGACTGCAAAGCGGCCGTCCGCTGGATGCGAGCCGAGGCGGCTCGATTGAAAATCGATCCCGCGCACATCGGCGGCTTCGGCTACTCGGCCGGGGCTCACCTCGTGTCGCTGTTAGGCACGAGCGATCCAGACGACGGGCTCGAAGGCGTAAATCCGAGCGATGGGCTCCCCAGCACGCGGCTCCAAGCCGTTGCCGCCGGGGGAACGCCGTGCGACTTCCGACCAATTCCGCCGGACATCGACGGCCTGGCGTTCTGGTTGGGCGGCACGCCGAGGGAAGTTCCCGAGCAATATCGCCTCGCATCCCCGGCGACTTTCATCACGCCGGACGATCCGCCGTTTTTCTTCTTTCACGGCGAAAACGACCAGTTGGTGCCGATGATCAGCCCCATGCAGATGAGAGCGGAACTCGCAGCGGCGGGCGTGCCGGCCGAGTTGTATGTGTCGCCGAAGCTCGGGCATCTCGCGTGTTGCATGGATCGGGCGGCGATCGATCAGGCCGTGGCGTTCCTCGAGCTCAATTTGAAGGCGAGCGTGCGATAATGGGCGACGGGGACCAGGGTGAGCTGGAAAAGCGCCGGGGGCGGGGACGCCCCGGCTCGCGGCCGGAGGAGGGAGCCGGCTCGTCCCCGAGCCCGGGGCCCGCCGCCGCCGTCTCGCCGCTGCCGCGGGAGGAGTACGTCGAGCAGGCGCATCTGTTCGCGGTGCTCAACCAGCGCCTGCGGGAGAACAATCCGGCCCAGGAGATCCTGGGCATGGTCCGCGAGGAAATCCTCGCCACGACCAAGCTGCCGATGGCCATCGACTTCATGGCCGCCGAATTGCGGCACCTCGGCGCGTTTTCCAGCGCCATGGCGCGGATGACGCACTACTTCACGCCGTTTCAGTGCTTCGTCATGGGCGAAGCGGAGAACGACACGCGGCGGTTCGATTTGCGCGTCGGGCTCGACATCCTCGCCCGCGAGGCGGCCTACCGGGCCGAGGACGCCACGCGGCAGGGGTTGTTCCTGTATCAGCTCGAAGTGCTGAGCCGCAACCGGCTGGGATACGACGCGGGACTCGAGGCGGTGTCCCGCGACCCAGCCTACGACGAGTCGTGGCGGACCTGGATTCTCACCGTGCGGCGGCAGATCGGCATCGTGGACATCGCCGACATGATCTTCGTCCGCAGCGAGTTCTACCACCAGCGGCGGGCCGTCGAGCAAGGCGGCGTCGCGGCCGACGCCCCCCAGTCGATCGCGGCGGCGACGGCCGAGGGGTTCCCGCCGCTATTCGGACGGCAGGAGGGCCGCATCGCCTGGGCCAACCGCGGCAAGGACGCGCTGCTGCTGTTCGCGGCCCTGCACCGGCAATTGGGGTATCCCGAAGCTCCCAAGCCGCAGCGCGAGGACCCCGAGGAGCGGCTGCTGCCGTCGCTCGCGCGGCGGGTCGAGCAGCTCGAGGCGCGGCTGAAACTCGTCGAGGAGGAGCAGCGGGGCGGGCTGAACCTGGAAAAGTTCTACGCAGCGAACCAGGCCAAAATCGACGCCGAAATCCGCCGCCGGGACCAGCTCGATTGACGAGCTGCAGCGCGCCCCAGCCGCGATCCTACGGATCGCTGGCGCGCACCGACAGAGATTGCACCAGGCAGCGCTGTTAGGCGGCCGCCCAGCGATCCGTAGGATCGCGGCTGGGGTTAAGTATGTCGGGGCGTCCGTTTGGCCCCGTGGATATCGAATTTGTTAGAAATCGCCTGGACGGGCAATTTCTGCCAGCAACAGCCAAAAATTGCCCGGGGTGCGGTTCAACACGGCCCGTGCCCGTGGTAAAGTTTGTGGAGACGGAACGACTTTACAAACCGCGCCTGTGCGTGCGGCGCCGGCGCCAGCGGCGATTCTTGGCGGCGACTCTCAGCGGCCATGCGATGCACTTCGCTTCGGTGCGAACATCGCGGCGCGGTTGACCTGTGAGCTTTCTGAGCCTCAGTACCGACCCGATTACTCAGACGTATCCGGACGAGCCGCTCGCGGTGTCCGGCGACGCCACTGTGGGCGACGTCGTGCAGTTGATGCGCGCGCAGAAGGGTAGCTGCGTACTCATTTGCGGTCCCCGTGGCGAACTGGAAGGAATCTTCACCGAACGCGACGCGTTGCGGTGGATGGCCGAGGCCGCCTCGCCAACGACGAACATCCGCGAGCGGATGACGGCAAATCCCGCGAAGCTGCACGCGGGGGACTGCGTGGGGCTGGCGATCGAGACCATGGCCGAGGGCGGCTACCGCCATCTGCCGATCGTCGACGACGCCGGCGCTCCGACCGGCGTGGCCGCGGTGCGCGGCCTTGTGCATTACCTGGTCGACCATTTTCCAGAGACGATTTACACGCTGCCGCCAGAGCCGGGCAAGAAGCCCAGCCAGCGCGACGGCGGCTGATGCGTAAAGTTTAGATGTAGGGTGCGTGAAACGCACCACGAAACGAACCACGAAACGAACCCTGTGATGACTTGGTGCGTTCCACGCACCCTACGGCTCGCGCGGGAACGAATAAGGACCCATCGCTCGATCATGTCCACGATTGCACCTCCGAAGCCAGTCAACACCCTCGAAGAAGCCACTGTCCGATTCTGCGGCGATTCGGGCGACGGCATGCAGCTCGCCGGCAGCCAGTTCACAAACACCTCCGCCCTGGCCGGCAACGACATCGCCACGTTCCCCGACTTTCCCGCCGAAATTCGCGCTCCCCGCGGCACGAAAGCGGGCGTCTCGGGCTTCCAAATCCAGTTCTCCAGCGCCGACATCTACACGCCGGGCGACACGGTCGACTGCCTCGTGGCGATGAACCCGGCCGCGCTGGTGACCAACATCGGCGATCTTCGCGACGGCGGCACGCTGATCGTCAACAAGGACGCGTTCGACAAGAAGGGCCTCGAACTGGCCGGCTACGCGACCAATCCGCTGGAGGACGGCAGCCTGGAACAGAAATTCAAGCTGCACACCGTCGAGATGACCAAGATCAACCGCACAGCCGTCGAGCCGTTCGGGCTGACGACGAAGGAAGCGGACATGTGCCGCAACTTCTTCGCCATGGGCCTGGTGTTCTGGCTGTACGACCGGTCGCTCGAGTCGACCCTCCGGTTCATCGAGCAGAAGTTCGGCAAGCGGCCCGAGGTGGCGCAGGCCAACACGGCCACGCTGAAGGCAGGGTACAACTACGGCGAGACCGTCGAGGGCATCGCCGTGCAGTACCAGGTGCCGCCGGCGCGGCTCACGCCCGGCAAGTACCGCAGCATGATGGGCAACATGGCCCTGGCCTACGGGCTGGTGACCGCCGCCCAGCTCTCAAAGAAGCGGCTGTTTCTCGGCGCCTATCCCATCACCCCCGCGAGCGACATCCTGCACTACCTCGCCGGGATGAAGAACTTCGACGTGCTCACGTTCCAGGCCGAAGACGAGATCGCGGCGATGACCAGCGCGATCGGCGCCGCGTTCGCCGGCGAAATGGCCGTGACGGCGTCCAGCGGCCCGGGCATCGCGCTGAAGGCCGAGGGCATCGGCCTGGCCGTGATGACCGAGCTGCCGATGCTGGTGATCAACGTGCAGCGCGGCGGCCCGTCGACGGGTCTGCCGACCAAGACCGAACAGGCGGACCTGCTGCAGGCCCTGTGCGGCCGCAACGGCGAATGCCCGATGCCGGTGATCGCCGCCAGCAGCCCGTCGGACTGCTTCGACGTCGCCCTGGAAGCATGGCGCATCGCCGTGCGGTTCATGACGCCCGTGATGGTGCTGACCGACGGTTACATCGCCAATGGCTCCGAGCCGTGGCGGATTCCCCAGGCGAGCGAGCTGCGGGGCATCACGATCGAGCACCCCGCCGGCCACGAGAACGGCGAGGCCGAGGCCAATCCGTTCATGCCCTATGCTCGTAATGAGCGACTGGCCCGCCCCTGGGCCGTGCCGGGCACGCCGGGGCTGATGCACCGCATCGGCGGGCTCGAGAAGCAGGACGTCACCGGCAACGTCAACTACGACGCGGACAACCACGAGCACATGGTGAAAACCCGCGCTCGCAAGGTGGCGCTCGTGGCCGACGACATCCCGCCGCAAAAGATCGACGGCCCCGCTTCCGGCGACCTGCTCGTCTTGAGCTGGGGCGGCACCTACGGCGCCTGCGCCACCGCGGTGCACAAGGTGCAGTCGATGGGCAAAAGCGTCGCCCATTGTCACCTGCGGTATCTGAACCCGCTGCCCAAGGAGCTGGGCGACATCCTGAAGAGCTACAAGCAAGTGTTGATCCCCGAGCTCAACCTCGGCCAGCTCCGCATGCTGATCCGCGCCACGTACCTCGTCGACGCCCTCGGGCTGAACAAGGTGCAAGGCAAGCCGTTCAGCGTGGCGGAAGTGGTCGAGAAGATCGAGTCCGTCCTGAAGTAGAAAGAAATAGCACGCGGATGAACGCGGATTTGGCGGATTGACGCTGATCTGAATCGACGAGAATCGCCTGATCCGCAGGACGCGTACGATATCGAATTCATAGAACCACAAATTCTGATCCGCGCAAATCCGTTCAATCCGCGTTCATCCGCGGCCCATTCTCCGAACTGAATCACGCAAGACCATGAGCATTGAAACTCCTCTCCCCGTTCTGAAGCCTGCCGATTTTGCCAGCGACCAGGACGTGCGCTGGTGCCCTGGGTGCGGCGATTACTCGATCCTCGCCCAGATGAAGAAGGTGCTGCCGTCGCTCAACGTGCCGCGCGAGAAGGTCGTGTTCATCAGCGGCATCGGCTGCTCCAGCCGGTTTCCGTACTACATGAACACCTACGGCATCCACTCGATCCACGGCCGGGCGCCCGCGGTGGCGACCGGTTTGAAGGCGGCCCGGCCCGATCTCTCG
>CAYSFP010000245.1:0-636 GCA_964430075.1 uncultured Planctomycetaceae bacterium
GATCGCGAACTGGATGTTCGACCCGCCGGTCTCCACGCCGATCTCGCGGATGACCGCCAGGCTGGCGTCGCGCATCCGCTGGTATTCCTTATCGGACAGCGTCTGCGCGGGCGCCACGGTGATCGAATCCCCCGTGTGCACGCCCATCGGGTCGAAATTCTCGATCGAGCAGATGATCACGACGTTGTCGTCCGCGTCGCGCATCACCTCCATTTCGTACTCTTTCCAGCCGATGATCGATTCCTCGATCAGCACCTGGGTGACCGGCGACAGGTCGAGTCCGCGGAGCACCAGCTCGTCGAACTCGTGCCGGTTGTAGGCGATGGCCGAGCCGGAACCGCCCATGGTGAAGCTGGGGCGCACCACGGCGGGCAGGCCGATCTCGTCGAGCAGCTCGCGGGCCTCGGCAATCGTCTGCACCGTGCGACCGCGGCAGGTGCCCAGGCCGATCTTGTCCATCGCCGCTTTGAACCGCTCGCGGCTCTCGGCCTTGTCGATGACGTCGGCATTGGCGCCGATCATCTCCACGCCGTACTTTTGGAGCACGCCGTGCTTGTCGAGGTCCATCGCCAAATTGAGTGCAGTCTGCCCGCCGAGGGTGGGCAGCAGCGCGTCGGGGCGCTCGGCGGCGATCAC
>CAYSFP010000245.1:646-6925 GCA_964430075.1 uncultured Planctomycetaceae bacterium
TTCGAGTTGACGAGGATGACCTCGTAACCCTCTTCGCGCAGCGCTTTGCACGCTTGCGTCCCGGAATAATCGAACTCGCAGGCCTGACCGATGACGATGGGGCCCGAACCAATGAGCAGAATGCGGTGAATGTCGTTGCGGCGGGGCACGAGGCAGCCAGGGGTCAGGAGTCAGGGGTCAGGAGTCAGCGTTTAGCCGCGACGCGAAGGTCCGCCGCAGCGGAGCGCGTCTGCCGGTTGCCCCGGCGAACTCCCCTGTTATGTGTAAAATCGCTCCATCGTACCCACCTACATTCCGCCCCCACAAGGGCCGGCGGTGCCCCGACAGGAGAACTGCAAAGTCGCCGCACGACGGTCATTCTGAGGTCCGCCGAAGAATCTTGCTTCCGTCGCCCCGAACGATGGCCTCGATTCACGCGTGTTGCCAGCAAGACCCTTCGGCAGACCTCAGGGTGACAGCTTCGACTTTGCAGTCCTCCTGGGCGCCCCGACGTTTGCGGGCGAATTCGAGATTCTCTGGGACGGCCGTCTGAACTCGCAGCGCGCCGTTCGATTCATTTATGTCGAATCTGTCGAGGCCCTCATCCGCGCCGTAGGAGCGTACGGCGGGCGTGCGCCCATTTTTGGGAACTTCTCCCGAAGCAGCGTCGTCGAACGCTTTGGCCGCAGCGTCTGCGCGTCGCGATTTCCGTCGCTGCCGCGTCGTCGCCGGGGAATGGTTACCTTCCATCGTGATGCGTTGAGCGTTTTGCGGCGTCGTTGCGCCGTTGCGTTCGAGCTCCCCCCACGCGCCGGCCGCCGAACGGCAATGCATCGCGATCCCTCTGTCTGGAGTCCCCCATGAAGACTGCGTATCCTTTCTCCCTGGTTGTCGCTGGAGCCTGCCTGACGGGCGCGGCTGGCTGCACGGGATCCAACGCGGCGCCGACCGAATCGACAACCCCGACCGCCGCGGCGCCGCGCGGCGCCGAACCGCGGCAAGTCGCTGAGGCCGTCCCTCAGTCACGCGTCTCTGCGTCGGGCCATGGTGCGGCGCGTCCCAGCTCCGTGCCGTCGGCGGTGAACGCCGCCGCTTCGCGTCCGGCTCCCTCGATGCGAGGGAACCCATCGCGCGTGACTTCGGCGGGCACGGCCGCGATTCGGCCTACGGCCCGCATCGAAGGCACGGTCGAGAGCTCTCGCGTCGAGACGCCAACCGCGGCCGGACGCGTGTCACCCCGCGTTCCCTCGGCGCCGGTTTCCCGCCGGACGGACCCGGCAACCTCGCAGCCATCGCGGCTCGAGCCGGCGCCGCCGGCTCACTTGAGCACGCCGCCAGAGGACGCGGTCCTGGAGGATGGCGATTCCGAGGTCGCAGGCAGCGACTCGGACGGCGCCGGCGCCGCGGAGGTTTGACGGGCGGCTGCGAAGCGATGGCAGCAGGGACGACGTCCCGGTCCGGTCGCTCCGATCGGGCCGGGCGTCCCTGTCGCTCTCGCCGGGCGTCGCGGGGAAATCGGATCGATTGCACTCATACGAAATCAAACGGGGATGCACTTATGGTCGGGCGGATACTATTGGCGGCGGCGAGCTTTGCCGTCGCCTGGGCGACGGTCGTGCCGCAGGCGGCCGACGCGGCGCCCAAGGAGAGCGACCGCACGCTGGGCGCTGCGGTCGCATTGCAGGTGTTTGCCGAGGCCGAGGCGCCCGAAAACCTCCGTTGGCCGCCGCTGGTTGCCATCTCCGCGAGCGCAGAGATTGGCGTTTACGCCGTGCTCTGCGAGGCGCCAGACGGCCAGCCGCACGCGATGGCAGACGGCGACCCACTCGACTGGATCGAGCTGGATACGAAAAACCGATCGCCCGTGGGCGTCGGCCTTCAACCGGCTGTCATCGTCACGCAGGGAATGCTCGACGCGATCGTCGACGGTCGCGCCGAACGGCTGGCCGCCGCGCTGGGCCACGCGGCGGCGCACTTGCTACTCGGGCACGCGGACGCGGCGCCGCGCGGCAAATCTTTGACGGCCGACATGGTCGCGCCGCAGCAGGAGACCGAAGCGGACGTGCTGGGCCTGAAGCTCGCGCTCGCGGCCGATTTTCCGTTTCGCGGCGTGCTGGCCTGTTTCCTGGCGATGCGCGATCGGGCGGCCGGCGCCTCATTCGAAGGGACAAACGCTTCGCATCCCAGTTGGGACGATCGCCTGGCCGGGCTCGATGAGCGGCAGGCCGAGCTCTTGCGGTCGATCAGCGCGTTCGAGGCAGGCGTGCATTTTCTGATGATCGAGCACTACGAGTTTGCCGCGGAATGCTTCGACCAGGTCACGAAAGAGTTTCCCAAGTCGTACGAAGCGTGGGCCAACCTCGGGTATGCACGACTCATGCTGTACTGCGATGTGCTTGAAGTGGACAATTTACGCAAATATGACGTCGGCGAGCTCGTAGTGGGCGGGTTCTACGCGCGTCCCGAGTCGCTCACGGGCCTCACGCGCGGGATCGACGAAGACCTGTGGTATGATGCGGTGGGCGCGTTGCGGCAGGCGCTCATTTTGAACCCGGATCTGCTGCTGCCGAAGGCGAATTTGGCGGTCGCCTACTTGCTGCACCCGGACAGAAAGGATGCAGCCCGGGCGGCGTCGTTCGCGGGGCAAGTGACGGCAGCGTTGGGTGAAGGCGATGGCGAAACGCTCGATCCCTTGGCTCGCGGGGCCATGCTGGTCAACGTAGGCGTTGCGCTGGTGGAAGCCGGCGACGCCGGCGAGGCCGTGCGGTTGTTCGATCAGGCGCTGCTGCTTGCCGATGCGGGTCAAGCGTGCGGGGCTCGTACAACGCTGGCGAGCGCTGCGTTTCACAATCGCGCGCGAATTCGCGCCGCCGCGACCGATGCCCGGGAGCGCCGGGCGGCGCTGGCGGACTTTGAAGCGGCCCTGGCGGGCTGCCACCTCGGCTCGACGTGGCGGACGATCGCGTACGAACGGTACGCCGCGCTGTGCGACGAGCTGGGCATGGCGCCGCGCAGCGCGGAGGATTTCCGCACGACGCGACAGACCGCGCATGGACTCGTCACGGGGCTTGTGCTTGGGAATGGCGAAGTTGTCGCGTGGGGCGACTCGATCGACGATGCGGAAGCGGCCGTGGCCCGCGCGCTGGGCGACGCTCAGGGCGCTGCCGAGCGACGCGACGTGCACAAGAAGACCACCATTCGTCGCGTGGCGTGCGACGCCCTGGGCGTGGACCTGCTTTGCACCGGTCGAATTGTGGCGATGCGACTGGACACCGCCGCGGGGGGCGCGATCGTGCTCGAACCGGCCGACGGCGGCGAGCCGCGAACCTTGCGGCCGGGCATGTCGCTGACGGAACTCAACTCGGCGCTGGGCTCCGATGCTTCCCACTGGGAGGAGCGCCCCGGCGTTGGCGAACAGTCGGGGTTTCGGTTCTACGCCTGCCTCGGCTTGGGCCTGCGGCTGGAGGGCGACGTGGTCGCGGAGATCCTCGTCGCGCAGCCGCCGCGGTGAGGGGCGAGGAGTCAGGGGTCAGGAGTCAATGATGCAGGCGGCTTTTCTGACCCCTGACTCCTGACCCCTTGTCTTCTACGTTCACTGTTCGCCGGCCATCGAGGTGCGGCCCTTGGGAGCGTCCCGCCGCTGCACAGCGCGGCCGAGCGTCTTGACGAGCTTGTCGACGGCGGCGTCGACGGCCTGCTCGAGCGTCACGGACTGGCCGGTCACGGCGATGGGCTGCATGCCGGCCGGGCGGGCCTCGAGCGTGCAACGCATGTCGTGGCCCCCTTTGGCCCGGCTGTTCTCGTCGGCCAGGTGAACTTCGACGCGGGTGAGGCGATCGCTGAATCGCTCCAGGGACTCCGCGATCGAGGATGCAATCTGGTCGGACGAGTCGCTGCTGAGCCGAAGATGATTATCCGAGTTGACGTGAATCTGCATGGCGAGGCGCCTCCTGGAATGCCTGACGGTGCGTCCGCCATAGTATACGTTGCAGGCGAGGGGGGCGTTCGCGCGGGGGCGCTCTGGTCAAGGATGCTCACAAGTCGCATCAAGGAACGAGGGGCGTTTTCTCGGGGTTTTTTGATCAAAGTGGCTCAAAGTCGGAGGCGGGGCGCCCTCGGGCCGAAGGCCTCCGCTCACCGTAGCCTAGGGCCGAGCGTCAGCGCCGCCCTAGGACGACGGGACAGAACCATGGATTGGCCGAAGGCCATCCTCATCGAATCGACGCGGCGGTCGGTGAATAAGGCCTTCAGCCATCACGAACCAACGCTCGGATCGGCGTCCTAGGGCGGCGCGGCGCTTGCCCTAGGCTACGGTGAGCGGAGGCCTTCGGCCAATGATGGAAGCCTCGCCGCTCGAGCAGCGTATGAAGGAGATCGAACTCGACGCCGCACGAATCCTGCAGTGAACGCCGCATATGTCGACAAGGTTACGGCGACTTGGTCAGGGGGAAGTTGGCCTCGGTCGTGCCGCCGGCGGGGACCTCGAAGGTGAGCGTCGAGTCCGTGTTGAACTGGGGCGGAAAGGCGTCGACGGGGAGCGGGCCGACGTTCGTGTCGCCTGAGGTGTCGCGCGGTGGGCCGACCGAAGAGATCCGCACGGTGTGCGTGGCCACGACCGCGCCGTCCTCGCCTGAAATTGTCTTGAGGACGAAGCGCCCCGTGTCGTCGCACTCGGCGACGGAGCTGGGCCCGGCCTTCATGGGATCGCCGGAGCTACGTGGCTGAAACGTGACGCGCGTGTAGGGAACGGGCTGGCCGTCGAGCGTGACGACGCCGGAGACGGGCGCCAGCTCGAAGGGCGCCGAATTGCAGCCGACCAAGAAGGCGATGGCCACGCAGGCGGAGCGCACAGTGCTTCCACGCGAAATGTTCATAGGGCTTATCAGGTCACAAGAATCGCGACGACGCCGTTACCGCGGCGGGGGAGCTACGCCGCCGCCGCCGAGACGGGCGCCCTCGCTTTGAATCGTGCAAAGGTCCGCCCAGAGATCGAGATCGATCTCCGGGCTGACGGTCGTGCCGGACCCGTCGCAGCGCGTGAAATTGATCTGCCCGCCGGAGTGCAGGGCGCCCCAGGCGCGTTTGCAATCGTGCGTATCGTCGATCAAGTCGCACGCGGCATAATCAGGGATCAGCGTGTGAGCCTTCTTAGAGCCGCTCGATTGGTTATAGGAGGTGTAGGCATATGCCCAAATTGAACGACGGGTTACTATGCCATCGCCATCTGCCGGTTTTGTAGGCGTGTGGTACTCGCCAGCCAATACGGTGTTGGAGGTGCCGTCGGGAATGTTCTTCGCGCTGACCGGTTTCATCTTGCGCTGGTTGCCGGTCACTCCCGTTGTGATAGCGTGCAGCGGGCCGCGGGTCCAATCAGGTAGGCCATTGGGCAATTGCCCCTCGGCATAGTTGCTTGAGAGCGGATTGTCCCAATATAGATCCCCATTCGTTGTGCCTGGCGTGAACCCGGAAACGCCGCGATACGATCCAGGCGCCCACCAGACGCCAGTGCCCTGCCCCGACTGGGGCCGCACGAGCTGATCCAGTTCGATGTCGGACGGGCATGAATAGATCGGCATCAACGTCTCGCGGAGGCGCTGATTGTTGACGTGGGAAAAATCGACTGCGTCATCCCATAAAGCGAAGACTTGCTGCTGCTCGATGTAAGGAAGAATCGAGACGGTCCACGTGCTCGAGTAGCGGCCGTCGATCTGCACGGTGGCGCAGGTGCTGCCGGGCGGGAAACTGCCCTTAGCAGAATCATGATTGAGGACTGCCAGGCCGATCTGCTTGAGGTTGCTCATGCACTGCGAGCGGCGGGCCGCTTCGCGGGCCGCCTGGATGGCCGGCAGCAGCAGGGCGACCAGGACGCCGATGATGGCGATGACGACCAGCAGTTCCACGAGCGTGAAGCCCGCGTGCTTGCGAGACGGATTCATATCTCTTGCACCCTCAAGCGAATAGATGCGTTGCCCCGAACGACTCGGCAAACGAGACGCCCCCGAACGGCGTGCGGAAAAGGTCGGCGAAAAGAATAAAGTCCACGACGAGCGCGGGAATCTCGCGCGGGAGCGCTCAAGCGAAATATTAACCCCTCCTGAAACAAGGGTCAAAGCGGACGGGCTATTTTGCAAAAAATTGGGGGAAAAACGCAGAAAGTTGGGGTTGGGGGAAAGCGGAAAGCGGAAGGCGGAAGGCGGAAGTGGGAGGGCGGAAGGTTCAGGCTTCAGGAGGGGAATAGCCCCCGGCGCAAGCCGGGGGTTCGAGGAGTCAGGAGTCAGGAGTCGGGGGACGGGGGACGGG
>CAYSFP010000246.1:0-6883 GCA_964430075.1 uncultured Planctomycetaceae bacterium
TCACCTGCACCGGACCGGTCAACTTGGCCGCCTGCTTCGTCGTCGGGCCGGCGGGCACGGACGTGCCGTCGCCCAGCAGTTTGTATTGCGGAACCGCGTTGACGTCGGCAAGGAAGTCGCCCTTGGCGGTGCTGACTTCGAAGAAGGCGCCGCCTGCATCCTCGAATCCGAGGAATTCGACGTCGTACTTGCCCGGGGAGAGATTGATCACGCCTTGCGTGTTGCTGTCGCCGGTGGTTCCGATGAAGGCCAGGGTTCCATCTTCGTCGACGACGCCGGTGCGAGCCTTGGTGAATTTATGCTGCACGATCGGATCGCCGGAGGTCGCCTGCGACAGGATGCGCATGGCGAACCCGTCGTCGCTGCGGACGTTGAAAGTGTACTCGCCGCCAGCGCCGGCAGGGACTTCGAACGTGCCCTTCACCACTTCCTGGATGTTGTCGTCATCGACTTCGGGAGTGTTCGACGGAAACGGGACTTGAGGCCCCGGCACCGATCCTTGGTTCGCTCCGGAATCTGGGTCGTGGAGATCAAAATGCGTTGCGGTTCCCGGGACGAGCGTGCCTTCGCCCGAGAGCACTTTATCGAGGGCGACGCGGACATTGCCCGAGGCGCCCAGGCCGGTCACGTCGAGCACGCCAAACGCGGATGCGGTTCCATCGGGCCCGGGCAGCCGCTCCAAGGGCGCGGGGAAGATACGTGGCAGACCTGGATCGGGACGGTCGATGGGGAAGCCGGTGGGTTCGGTCGCAGCGTTCAATCGCCATTCGATGACGAATCCCATGGTGGCCGCGACCGACTCGTCCGTCGAATCGAGGTCGGGCACCGGCTGGTCGAGGCCAAAGCCGCTCTTGTTATCGTTCCAGGATCCGATCGCGTCGGCGTTGAGATGTGCGGCGTCTTCCCCCGTGGAATCATTCGGTTCGATGGGAAAGCCCCCTTCATCGCGCGCCCAATTCTCGTAGGTCAGCGGCTCGCCGGTGACCCAGGCCCATCCCTGGGTCAGCGGATCGATCTGAAAGAGCGATTCCGTGGCACCGGGCGCGACGCCCACCCGGTCGGTCAGACCGATCCAGCGCGTGCCGGGAGCATTGGCCACGATGTGCGCGTTTTCGGCAGCACTGGTGATCGCCACGAGATTGCCCACGGTGGTCCCGCCGGTGGGATCGGGACGGGTCATGGCAAACTCAAGCGCCTGCATAAACGAAAAGGGCGTGGCGATCTCTTCGTAGATGTTCCAGGTGTTGCCATCGCCAAATTGCCCTGTAAACACGGCGCCGGCCTGGACCGGCGCGGCCAGCGCGGCGATGCCCAGCGCCGCGGCGGCGGCGAGGGTTTCCAATTTCGATTTGGCCAGCGCGACATAGGCCGCGGCCCGCCTGCCCACTTGTTTCGACGACATTCTAGTTTCTCCTGAAGTTGCAACGACGATGCGTGACAATGCCCTCCCTTGTCACGCCCCGCTCGAAAAGAGGCAAAAATATCACGATGTGAGATTGGAGGAAAAGCGTCCCGCGACAAGCCCTTGCCTGGCTGCAGCGACGGCTGCCCCGTCGCCGCTGCAAAATGATTGACGCAAGTGAGCGCGCGCCGACGCGTCTGGCCGAATAACTACGACCGCGCGCAGGTGCACGAAGTGTCCGAACAACCGCGACGCGCAGGGACGCCACAAAGAGCAAGTCATGCGCCGCCGCACACGATCTCAAAGACGCGCTTGCCCCGAGCGCGAGAAGATCGTCGTCAGACTACGCACAAACCCCTGCAACTTGCCGCGGGCGCCGGACGTTCTCGTTCCGACTCGTTCCGATGGACCGCCTCGCAAAGAAGCTCTCGTTCTCTCCGATTACCGACTTGCGAAGAGAACCGTGGAATCGACGCGCGTGAACGCGCCCGGATTCCAAAGTCCTCCGTGCGAAGAGTGAAAATAACCTTGTGTGAAGAAGGGTGCAAGTGTTTTTCGCTATTTGGCCGCTGAAATGCGCAAATAACGATCAAGAGTCAAGCAGGCGAACAAATAAATCAAAGTTGATCCGGATTTCCGCAAATGAACAGCGCGTAGGTGGCTAAACAATGGCTGCGGCGAAGACATTGCGTCGGCGGTGCGGACGCAAATCTGCCAAGCGCGATAAGATGGGAAATCCTACCTCGCAGGCGTCTTTTTGGCCCTTCATCGCAGGTGCGACGAAACGCTGTCGCGCGGAAAGTCGCCAAGCGACGGCTGAAAAGCGATCCGCGGGTCGCACGAGGCGGCCAGATGCATCCGCCCGTTCGTCGGGTTCATTCCGCCGCCAGGCTCACGCAGATCAGCGATTTGTCGTTTCTGGCGTAGATGCACTTGTTCGCGAAGGCCGGGTGCGACCAGACCGTCATGCGGCGCTTGACGGGCTGCGTGGGCTCGATGAGCATCGAGCGGCCGATCTCGCGATAGCCCTTGCCGGAGAGCTCGGCAAGGATCAGCTCGCCCTGCTCGTTGTGGATGAGGACGCGGCGGCCGCTCATGTCCCCCAGCGGGATGATGAAGGCGTTCCACCAGCGGTCGTTGCCGGTGGCGTCGCGCGTTTCCCAGATGAACTCGCCGGTGTTCGCGTCGAGGCAACGGAGGTCGCCGTAGCTGCCGACGCCGTAGACGTAATCCTCGGTGACCAGCGGCGTGCACATGACGGCGTGCAGGCTGTTGTTTTTCACCTCGTTGTTGCCGGCGGCGGTTTGCCACAGGACCTGGGGCGAGCGGCCGCCCGCGCCCAGGGCGATCATCCTGGGACCGTCGTAAAAGGCGGTCACGAAGACGCGCTGGCCGATCTTGCGCGGCGTCGCGATCGTCATGCCGGCGTTGATGGCGAAGGGAACTTCCCAGAGGAGCTGGCCCTGGGCGTCGGGGTCGATGGCTGAGACGGCCGTGGGATGCCAGATGATGAGCTGGCGCTGGCCGCCGAACTCGAAGATGACTGGCGGAGCGTAGCCGACGGCTTCGTCTTCGAGGGCGCGCCAGAGTTCTTTGCCGGTGTGCTTGTCGAAGCTAACGACCAAGGCGCCCTCGGCGCCGCCGGCGAGGACGACGAGCTGGTCGCCGTCGACCAGCGGTGCGCCGGCCATGCCCCACGTGGGGAGCTTGGTTCCGTAGTCGGTAGGCAGGTGCTTTTGCCAGATGACTTCGCCGGATGACGCGTTCATACAGATCAGATGGCCGACGGCGCCGAGGATGTAGACGCGGTCGCCGTCGACGGTAGGCGTGGCCCGCGGGCCGAGCGGGTAGCCGAGGCCGCCGTACTCGGCCTCGTACTGGTGCGACCACAGCGGCTGGCCGGTGGCGGCGTCGAAGGCGAGGACGCGCTCGACGCCGGATTCGACGACGCGATCGGCGACGAACACGCGGCCGTCGGCCACGGCGGGGCCCGCGTAGCCGGCGGCGATGGGCGCCGACCAGACGCGCGGCAGTTGGCCTACGGGGAGCGCGTCGACGAGGCCGGTTTCGCGCCAGACGAGGTCGCGCTGGGGGCCGCCCCATTGGGGCCAATCGTCCGCGGCGGTTGGCGAAGCGAAGACGGCAAGCGCCGCGGCGAACGTTGCGATCATCATGCCACTGCACATGCGCATAACGGAAACTCCCTTAACTGGCGGGGTGAGCGCTTCGACCCGTGGAATTAACTTTGCTCGCCCCACAGAAAATCCCGGGGAAGGGATTTACCACAGAGAGCACGGAGGACACAGAGGTCGGAAAAGCAAGAAGAAAGAAAGGACGACCTGAGAAGAAATACGCGAGCGCTCGGTAGGGCATTCTCATTCTCTTACGACGTACTTCCTTGCCTAACTCCGTGTCCTCTGTATTACTATCCGCCAACTTCTTCGCGCGCCGCGAAGATTTCGTACGGAACGGATTTACCACAGAGTGCACGGAGGTCGGATAAGTTAAAGAAAGGACCCCTTGAGAAGAACCTTGCGAGCCCTCAGCTCATCGCCCCTAATTCCTACGGCCCTCTTCCCCTTCCTAAATCTCCGTGTCCTCTGTGCCCTCTGTGGTAAATCTTCTCCCCGGCGCCGCGCGCCGCGAAGATTTCGCACCGTTGTTCGTCGAGTCCTGAGCTCCCACCGCGTGGTTCCGGCCAACGGCAGGGCTGTGCCCTCTGTGTGTTGCAGTGTGCAACGTCATTCGGACTTCGGCTCGACTTTCACGCCGCGGAGCTCGAAGTCGTCCCAATTGCCGTTGTCGTCGAACGTGCCCAGGCCGACCTGGCCCCAGGCGAAGCGTGCATCCTTCGCGGCCATCAGCGGCTCGTTCATGTCGTCGAAGTACACCTCCATCGTGCCGTCGGCGACGCGGCGGACGACTTTCACATCGTGCCAGCCGGTGGTCCAGGGCGTGCCCTTGGCTTCCTTCACGGTGATGGCGAGGCGCGGGGCGTCGTCGACGACGAAGATCTGGCAGGCGTGGGGATCGGCGGCGGCGCCGAAGTGGACGTAATAGAAGTGCGTGGGGTCCTGATAACCCCAGACGATGCACATGTCGCGGTGGGGCCCGGCGTCGACGTTGGTGCTTTGGACCTTGGCGGTGATTTCGAAGTCGCCGACGACCACGTCCTCGAGCAGGGCGAAGTTCGGCGGGCTGCGGAACTTCGGCTCGTATTTGCTCGTGCCGAGGGCGCGAAGAGCGCGGGTTGGGGCGCCCCCGGGGCCTTCCAGCTCGACAATGGCGAACGACGATTCGGCGCCGTCGGCGTCGCGGGTTTTCCAGCGGGCCATGCCGTGTTCGAAGTCGTCGGCGTGGAGTACGGGAAGGTCGTCGGCAGCACTATTGGCCGGTCTGTCAATCGCGAATATGAGCAGAAAGAAAAGCGGGAAGTACGTTTTCATTTTGGTTCCTCGCGAGTCGTAGGGCCGAGATGAGGATGCGTCGCCTCCGGTCTGGCTAGACTACCAAATCTCCCACGACAGATTCTCGACGTTTGCAAAATGACGGTCGCGCGAGGCGAGCGTTACTCCATGCTCTTGCGCTGTCGCCGCGACCCACACGTCGTTGTCCGGAAGCGGGCTACCAATGGTGCGTAAACGCTGCTTGATCAGTCCAAACTGAGCGGCAACCGATTCGTCGCAGACAGCTATGGAAAACCCGCTAAGAATCGCATTGATGCGGGCGATATTCTCAACAACGTGGCTCGACTTATGAGCGCCGTAGTACAATTCACCGAGCACGACAACGGGCACAATAATTCGGTCGGCGCGGACGACGCGGTCCAGGACCGACTGCTCGCGATCGAGGAGCGCGATGACGATGTTCGTGTCCAGCAAGTATTCACCAGCCATTGGGGTCGATCCGTTCACATTCGGCCTCTGCAGCCTTCATCGCCTCGATGTCTTCCTTGGTGAAGGAGCCGGCGATTTCAAGCAGCGCTTTGCGGCGCTCTTCACGAAATTGCGGGCTGTCGCGTCGTTGCCGATCGCGCAGTTGCCGCATGAGGCGCAGGACTTCCAGTTGCCCCTCAGGCGTTAGGGCGGCAAAGTCGACGCTGAAATCCTGTGGTGCAAACGCGTCCATGGCAGTTGACCGTTGCGAGACCTGATGACGGCAGTCGATTTCACGATCTTAGCCGCTACGAACTCGTAAATCCAACAGAGGACCGAGTAGCGGGGCGATCACACGGATGCCACCGCGGGCGCGGCCTTCGCCGCGGCGCCGTTGCCGGCGTGCCGCGCTTGCCGCTCTTTCCAGACTTCCTCGATGATGTCGGCGCCCACGAGGCCATACAGCCGCGGGCGCGGGGGGATGAGCGACGTGTCGACGCTTTCGTAACTGAGCGTCGGCTCGCCGTCGGCGTCGAATTCGACCAGGGTGGTCTTGAGGAATCGCTCGTTGCGCTCGTCGAACTTATCGCACCACTGGTTGGCGAGGCGCCGCCTTTCTTCGGGCGACGCCGAGGCGTCGATGCCCGGCATGTCGAACTGCGGCTTGTAGTGGGCGCCGCGGCATTCGTCGCGGGCGAGGGCGCCCTTGAGGATCGCCTTGGCGATGGGAACCATGTCGCGCAGCGATTTGGTGAACAGCACGTTCTGGTTGGTCCAGTTGCCTGTGTCGGACAGGGCGCAGCGATCGATGCGCTCGCATAAATCGCCGACCTTGTCGATTCCCGCGCGAAGCTGGTCGTTTTGCCGCACGACGGTGGCGGCCTTCGTCATCACGTCGCCGAGCTGCTGATGGAGCACGTAGGGGTTCTCGCGGCCGGAGTTGCCCTTCAGCAGCGTGTCGTGCTCGATCTGCTTGACGGCCCGCTGGCCGCGGAGAAGTTGATCGAACTGGGCGTCGCCGGCGGAGGCTTGGAGGCCCTTGATCATTTTCTCGACGCCGGGCGCGACGATCAGGCCGCTGAAAATGCAGGAGAGCAGCGAGTTGGCGCCCAGGCGGTTGGCGCCGTGGTACTGGTAGTCGCACTCGCCGATGGCATAGAGCCCCGGGATGTTCGTCTGCTGATTGCGCGGCGACCCGGGCACGAGGCCGCCCGCGGCGGTGCGCTCGTAGTCGACCCACAGGCCGCCCATGGAATAGTGGACGGCGGGGAAGATTTTCATCGGGACGTCGCGCGGGTCGACGCCCTGGAACTTCTCGTAGATGCTCAGGATGCCGCCGAGCTTGCGGTCGAGCTCTTCGCGCGGAATGTGCGTCAGGTCGAGATACACGCACTGCTGGCCGGCGTCGACGCTGAGGCCGTCGTTCACGCAGACGTCGAAGATTTCGCGCGTCGCGATATCGCGGGGCACCAGATTGCCGTACTTGGGGTAGCGTTCCTCGAGGAAGTAGTACCGCTCGCCTTCGGGGATGCTGCGCGGCTCGCGCGGATCCTGGGGCGTGCGGGGGACCCAGACGCGGCCGCCTTCGCCGCGGGCCGATTCGCTC
>CAYSFP010000247.1:0-6866 GCA_964430075.1 uncultured Planctomycetaceae bacterium
TCCAGCAGCATGAGCTGGAATGCCTGCTGGGCGCCGCCGCACGCCTCGACGATGGCCTTGAGGCCCTCGCCCTTCTTAGCCAGGATTTCGTAGTGACCGCGGGCCTCGGCTTCGAGCCTGGCGTAAATCGCCGACGCCTCGCCCTCGGCCTCCAACCGCCGCTTTTCCGCCTCGGCCTCGGCGTCAACCAGGATGCGGGCCTTCTGGGCCTTCGCCGGCGCCTCGAGCTTCGCCCGTTGCTCGGCCTCGACGCGCTCCGCCTCGGCCAGCGCCGCCTTGGCGAGCGCCCGGTTCTGGGCCTCGACGACCGCCGCCTCGGCCTCGCGCTTGCGCACCTCGCCGCGCTGATACGCTTCGGCCTTCTGCACCAGCAGCGTCGCCTGCGACGACGCCACTTTCGCCGCGGCAATATTCTCGCCGTCCACCGCCGCCGCGTCCGCCTCGGCCACCGATACGCGCATCCGCTGCTCGGCTTCCTTCACCTGCATGTCGCGCTCGAATGCGGCGGCCTGCTCGCCAATGGTTTGTTCCTTGGTCAGTTCAGCCAGCCGCACGGCCTGCTCGCGCTCAGCCTCGCGGGTGCCGATCTCGCGCAGCTTCGTGGCCGCGGCCACTTGGACGACCTTCTCGCGGTCCGCGTCGGCCACGCGCACTTCGCCCAGCTTCTCCTGCTCGGCCACGTCGCCACGGGCCTGCTGGATGGCTGTCGAAGCCGCTTTCTTGCCGATCGCGTCGATGTACCCGCTCTCGTCGGTGATGTCGGTGATGTTGACGTTGATCAGCACGAGGCCGATTTTCTTGAGCTCCGGCTCGACCGAGCTTTGGATATGCTCCAGAAACGTGTCGCGGTTGCGATTAATATCCTCAATGCCCATTGAGGCGATCACCTGCCGCAACTGGCCGAAGATGATCTCCTCGGCCTGCTTGCGAATTTCCGGAGTCGACAGGTCCAGCAGGCGGATCGCGGCGTTGGTCATCACGTCGGGCTGCGTGCCGATGGCCACGGTGAACACGCTGGGCACGTTGACGCGGATGTTCTCGATCGACAGCGCCCCGCGGAGCGGAATCTCGATCTGAATCGGCTCCAGGCTCAGGTAGCGGTAATCCTGGATGAGCGGCACGACGAACGCGGCCCCGCCGTGCACGGTCTTGGCGGCCTGGCCATGCGCTGTGCGGCCGAAGATGACCAGCACCTGGTTGCTGGAGCAGCGCTTGTAATTGGACTTCAGCAGGATGATCGTCGAAAAGAAGATCATCGCCACGAAGCCGGCAATCACCGCCAGCGACACGAGCGTCGTCGTGCTCAGCGTGTCCAGAAACGCCAGTTGCAAGGCCGTAGTCAGCATGGTCATCATCCTCGGGAGCGCCGCCGCGTCGGGCGCGGCCGCTCTCGTTGTGAAGGGGTCAGTTCCGACTGGTCAACTGTTCTGTCCGGTCAACCGCCGCGCGACGCCGCGCGTCAGACTTCCACCGTCTCGACCACGCGGCGCACTCGCACCAGGTCGCTGCCTGCGACGGCGACGACCTCGACGGTCTCGCCGGTTTTGAGCCGCTCGGGTCCATCGGTGACGGCCTGCAACTCTACGATGCGGTTTTGCATCGAAAGCTGCACTTTGCCCGCCCCCTGCCCGTCCGCCGGAATCGGAATATACACGGTCCCTCGGCGGCCCAGGGCGCTGGTAATCCGTTGATTTCCGGACGAACTGAATCGCGAGATGGCCAGCAACAACCAGTACATTCCATACATTGCGGCCAAGCCCGCCGCCACCGCGACCAGCAGCGACTGGCCGTCGTTAAAATTGGCGCCCTTGGCGGCGATGCCGGCCAGGCCGAAAAACGCGGCCGCCCCCACGAGCGTGCGGAACGACAGCACGCCGAACAGCCAGCTCGAATCCGGGTGATGCAGCTCGCCGTCGGCGGCGGTCGCCAGGCTGGTCGAGTGATCGCCGGCCACGTCGCCGGGCAAGTCGCCGCCATCGAGCGCGCCGTCGAATCCCGCATCGCCGCCCAGATCGCCTCCGCCGTCGGTCATGTCGTCGCCCAGCCCCATGAGCGTGAGCACGAACTGGCAGACCATCACCGTACCGCCCACCACCGCCGCGACCAGGAAAATCGTGTTCAACATCGGACGAACCCTCACAAGTGGACGAGTCTCTCCGAGACTCGTTCGGCCGTTTCGACCCTTCGCCTCCGACCCGGCGCCGCCGCCATTGTAACGGCTATCATCCGCCTATGCGAAATCTAGAGCACGGCGCCGCCGTGGGCTGAATCGACGGTTTATTCGCCGGATGCTCGGCGGTCTTGCCAAAATTCGGCGGAAACAGAAGATCGCCGCCCGCTCTTGCCCGCTCACGCCAGCTTCGCCAGCGCCGCCTCGGCCGCCGCGATCTGGCCGCGCGTTTCCTGGAGCTTGTCCCGCTGCTGCTGCACGACCTCCGCCGGCGCCCGGATGACGAAGTTCTGGTTCGCCAGCTTGGCTTCGATCGACTTCTGCAGCCCGCCGAGTTGGCCGATCTCCTTGGTCAGCCGCGCCCGCTCCGCGTCGACGTCGAAAAACGCGCTCACGTCGACGTGCACGTCGATCTCGCCGAGCGACTTGCTCACCGCCCGTTCCGGCGGCGTCGCGCCCTCGCCCAGCGCCGTACACGTCGCCTCGGCGATCTGCGCGAAGTACGGCCGCATCGGCTCGAGCAGCTTCGCCGTCGCCGCCTTGCACCGCACGCGAAACTCGATGGGGGAGCGCGGCGGAATGTTCTGCGCCATGCGGATCTCGCGCACCGCCCCCAGCACCGCCTGAAAGTCGGCGAATTGCTCTTCAATCGTCGGATCGATCCGAGCTGCATCGGCTACGGGCCAGTCTGCAATGCAAATGCTCTCCACCGCCGCTTGCGGCTTAGCGCCCAACCCGCGCAGTGGCGCTACCGCATTCAACAACTGCCAAACCTCCTCCGTCAGAAACGGCATCATCGGATGCAACAACCGCACCAGCGAATCGAGCATATGCGCGACCAGCCGCTGCGCCACGGCCCGTTGCGTCGGCTCCTTGAACCGCGCCTTGGTGATTTCGACGTAGTAATCGCAGAAATCGTTCCACGCAAACGCATAGAGATTTCGCGCCGCCTCGGCAAACCGGTAATGCTCCAGATCGTCCGTCACCTCGCGGGTCACCGTCGCCAACCGCGAGAGGATCCAACGATCCTCCAGCATGAGGTCCGCGTCGCGCACCTCGCCGGCCGTGTAGCCGTCGAGATTCATGAGCGAGTACCGCGCCGCGTTCCACAGCTTGTTCGCGAACCGCCGGCCCAGCTCGAACCGCTCGTTCGACACCCCGGCTCGCGGCAGGGCCTTGTCCTCGGCCTTCTCCGCCCACTGCGTGCCGAACGGCTCGCCGCACTTCTCGCACGGGACCCGCGGCAGCGTGCGATTCTTCTTCGTCTGGGCCATCAGGTGCTGGCAGTGCGGACACTCGAACTCCACCGGCATCTTCACGTCCTGCGTGTCGGTCGTGAGATACGCGATGCCGTACCGCAGCGCGTCGGCGCCGAACTTCTCGATCACGTCGATCGGATCGACGCCGTTGCCCTTCGACTTGGACATCGTCTCGCCGTAGCCGTCGAGAATCTTGGGGGTGATGTAGACCTCGTGGAAGGGGACGTCACCCATGTTGTAGAGGCCGGTGAGCACCATCCGCGCGACCCACAGCGAGATGATGTCGCGGCTGGTCACCAGCGTGCTCGTGGGATAGAACGCGCGCAGCTCGGGCGTGTCGTCCGGCCAACCCAGCGTCGAGTGCGGCCAGAGGGCGCTGGAGAACCAGGTGTCGAGGACTTCGGTTTCTTGCTCATACTCAAGCTTTTTAATAATTGAGTCGGTAGTCCAATTTCGATCCGATGTGTTATCGACGTTCGTTGACAAACAGACGTGCGCGATAAATCCGCCCTTCTGTGGTGGAATCTCCAAGAAGATTCTATGAGGATCGTCATCGGCCACGAATCTAACATCGCCTTCGTCACTTCCTCCGTAGAAGCGACTCGCTAACACGTCCTGCTCCCCAGCACGCATCAACTGTCGATCTGAGTCATGCCACTCTTCAATATTTTCATAGTGCCTACTCCAGACCGGTATCCGATGCCCCCACCACAACTGCCGCCCCACGGGCCAGTCGCGCTTCTCGCCGAGCCAGTCGAGATAGCTCTTTGCGTATCGCTCCGGCGTGATCTTCACGCGGCCATCAGTGACGGCATCCATCGCCGACTGCGCGAGCTCGTCCATCTTCACGAACCACTGATCCGCCAGATACGGTTCGATCGGCGTCTTCGAGCGGTCGCTGTGCGCCAGGTCGATCTCGCGATCCTCGCGATCCTTTTCCGGATCGAATAGCTTGATGCCGTTGACGACAGTCGCTTCCAGATCGGCCACGACCGCCTCACGGGCCTTCTTCATCGTGAGCCTGCGGTACTTCGCGGGCACGCTGTCATTCAGCGTCCCGTCGGGGTTCATAATGTTGATCGCCCCGATCTCCGGATGCCGCTGGCCGACTTCGTAGTCGTTCGCATCGTGCGCCGGCGTGATCTTCACGCACCCCGAGCCCAGCTCCGGCTTCGCCCACTCGTCGGCGATCAGCGGAATCTTGCGGCCCGTAAGCGGCAGTTCGAGCGTCGCGCCGCGCACGGCCATGTCGCGCAGCCGCTCGAGCTGCGGCAGCATCGTCGTCCGCCGCGCGCGCACATCGGCCATCTGCGCATCGATCGCCGCCCACTCCTTTTCACCGGCTTCCAGCCGCTTGCGGCTTAGCGCGTCCTCCGCCTCCCGTAGCGCATCGGCCGGCTCCGGATGCACCGCCACCGCCGCGTCGCCCAGCATCGTCTCCGGCCGCGTCGTGGCGATGGTAACGAACTCGGGATCACCCTCGCGCCAATTCGCGTCCTTCACCACCGGATACCGGAAATGCCAGAAGCTGCCCTTCACGACTTCGTGAAACACTTCGTCGTCGCTGACGGCCGTCTGGAGATACGTATCCCAATTCACCAGCCGCTTGCCACGGTAGATCTTGCCGTCTTCGAACAGCCGGAAGAACGTCTCGCGCACGGCCCGGGAGTTGTGCTCGTTGAACGTAAACTGCGTCCGAGCCCAGTCGCAACTGCAGCCCAGTTGCTTGAGCTGTGAGATGATCCGCGCCTCGTATTGCTCCTTCCACTGCCAGATCCGGGCTACCAAACCCTCACGGCCGAGGTCGTGCCGCGAGAGTTTCTCCTCTTCCAGCAACCGCCGCTCGACCACCGCCTGCGTGGCGATTCCCGCATGGTCGGTCCCCGGCATCCACAGCGTGTTGAACCCCTGCATCCGCTTCATGCGAATGAGAATGTCCTGCAGCGTGTTGTTGAGGGCATGCCCCAGGTGCAGGGCGCCGGTCACATTCGGCGGCGGGATGACGATCGTGTACGGCGGCTTGAGATTGCCGTCAGCGTCCTTCGCCCCCGGCTCCGCGTGAAAATACCCGCGCTCTTCCCAGACCTTATACCAGCGCTGCTGGGCGCCCTCGTGATCGTATTGCGACGGCAGTTCTGTGAAGTCCATTTCAGTTTTTTGTTCGACGCAGGAGCGAGAGGTCGGGCACGTGCAGGAAATGTTTGTCCGCTGAATCCAAGACAAGGTCGTGCTGCAATGCCAAGGCCGCGATCCAAATGTCGTTCGTGGGAATGGGAGTGCCTTGCCGGCGGAGATAGTGAAAGAGCCGGCCGTAGTGCTGCGCCGTCTCATGGTCAGGAAACAAGACGCCCACGGCAGGGCGGCGCAGAAAATCGTCTAGCTGTTTTTCATTTCGGTCCTTGTGCAATCCCAATTCGAAACCCGCATACAACTCGCCAAGCACAATCAGGGGCAGCCAAACCTCTGTCGCCTCCAGAACCCGCTGGACCGTTTCAGGATCGCCCTCATCGATCTCGGAGTAACAATTCGTGTCAATCAAGAGTCGCATCAACTGGCCTACTTCCAAAGCTCCGGATCGATGCGCCGCTGCTCTTGGAAGACGACCTTCATCTCCGGGGTGATCAGTCGCTCGCCGGCGATTCCGGACAGATCACGCCGCTTGACCCCGTCGGACCATGCCTCCCAATCGATCAAGCGTTGTTCGCGCAATGTCATCGCGAGTTCGGCGTCCTGATCCGAAGGACGCAACTCAGGCGGGCAGGCACTGGCGCTGACAACTGAGTTGCCGCTCAAGCCGCGTAACAAGAGGTCGACAATCACCGCTTCCGGGCTCATATGTTCGGCGGCGGCGCGTTCCCTCAGCGCCCGTTCGAGATCCTCCGGAATGTTTTCAAGAACGAATGTCATACGCGTATTCTACGTGAAAATGGGTGGACAACTAGGCTCATCCATTCAGAGGAGCGCCGCGTTCACTCGAATGAAAGCCCGCCTGGGGGCGAGACGCCCCGGCTCGCTCCGGACCTACAGCCTACGGTCTACAGCCTACGGTCTACAGCCTTTAGCCTGCTCCCCTCATCCTTGCACAGCTTGTACTCGATGCTATCGACCAGCGCCGCCCAGCTTGCTTCGATCACGTTCTCGTGCACGCCGACGGTGCCCCAGACGTCCGCTTCATCGCGGCTTTCGATCACCACGCGGACGCTCGCCGCGGTGGCCGCCTCGCTGTTGATGACCCGCACTTTGTAATCGACCAGGTGCATGTCGTTGAGGTTCGGGAAGTGCCCGTTGAGGGCCTTGCGCAACGCTCCGTCGAGCGCGTTCACCGGGCCGTCGCCCTCGGCTACCTCGTGCCGCACGGCGTCGCCCACGAGCAGCTTGAGCACCGCCTCGGTGATCGGCGTGCCGCCGCGGCTCTCGACGCTGGTGTGGTACTTCAG
>CAYSFP010000248.1:0-6829 GCA_964430075.1 uncultured Planctomycetaceae bacterium
CAAGCGCACTTCAAAGGCAAAACCGGAAAGAGTGATTTCGGGGCCGTGCTGATAAGGTCGCAGCAACTCGCCAACGGACAAGTCCGAAAGGACGGCAACTGGATGGCCGGATTTCACTTCAATAACGCGCTCTTCAGGATTTCAGCTGTGTTCGATCGCCTCCCGAAGGCGCTTGGCGGCCATGCCGCGGCACGGCAGGCCTATGCCAAGCGTACAGGGCGTGCTTGGCAGGACAAAGAAGCGCACGACATTCGTGACGAAGTGAACGACCTGAAGCACAAGGCCAGCGGTGTGTTCCGAAAGAGGCGTCGGGTCCTGAAGGACGCGACAGCCGCGATCGATCAGCTCCTTGAGCTTGCAGAGACGCTGTCAGCAAGGAAATCCTGAGGCCCGAAGCCGGGATTGCCGGGGCGCAGTGGGACAACGCTGCCGACCTGATGTTCAGCAGGCGGTTAGACAGCTTGTCGTATCGTGTCGATATGCCTGAGCCAGCTCGTAATTTGGTTCCAACTCGTGAAATTTAGGCTCACCACCATCACAATCCAACGCCATCAATAACTTGCCGCCGATGGCGACGGCGACCGCAGGCAGGAATCGAACCAGCCGTGTCGACGGGGGGTGGTCAACCTTCAACGCTCTTGAACGGGTTGCGGATCGTCAACCGCTCCTCGATGACCTGGCCATCCTGGAGATCCTCCGTGTAGAGCGTCTCGCAGCCCGCCGCGAGCGCAGAGGCGACGATCAGAGCGTCGTACATGTGGAAGCCGTGCGTCCGCGCGATCTTCACGGCCGCGTCGTGCGTCTCCATCGAGATAGCCCGCGGAAACGGACACAGGATGCGGATTGCATCGAGCGCCTCGACGATGTCGTCCCACGACATGCCGAGCTTCCGGCGGGCAGTTGCCGCGAACTCGTTGCAGACCTGCACGCCGACGACACCGCCCGCCGCCAGAAGGGACTCGGCCATCTCAGAACGCGCGTCGTTCTTGGCGACCGAGTAGATCAGCACGTTCGTATCGAGGAACGGACTAGCGGACATTGGCTTCGTCGCGGTCGAAAACGAAACCAGCGGGAAGAGGCCGACGCAGCTTCCGCAACCTGTCGAGCGCGTCCTGCCGAGTCCGGTCCCGCCGCACCTCGAACGTCCGCCCGTCGGCAATCCGAATCTCGATCTGATCCCCTTCCTTCAGATCGAGCGCCTCGACGACCGCCGCCGGAAGGCGAACCGCCAGACTGTTGCCCCACTTTGCGACCTGCATTTGGCGCCTCCTGGATATACATATGGCATTGTATATCAACGGGCTCACCCCGTGGGGTTGCCGCACGCACCTCGGAGCGTCTCACGCAGTCCGCCGCAACGCCTCCACCTGTCGCAACCACCCGTCGAGCTGGTTCCAACTCGCGAAAATGCGGCTCACCATTACTTCGCCCCATTCTCTCAACAACTTGCAGTCGGCGAATCGTGACGACCGCGGATGGGAATCGAACCGCGTTGGTGTGGGACGCACGGGTTCGAGCCGGCCGCCTCAGAATCGGCTATTCTGGTGGCATGAACGCCAACGTCAGCATCGAGGTCGACAGGCACACTGCGGCTGTGCTCCACACCCGAGCCGCCGAGTTGGGCGTGACCGTCTCCGAACTGATCGCCGAACTTGCCGCCCTCGATGGCGCTCCCAGGGAAGCAGACGCCGATGAGGTTGCAGAACTCGATCGGCGGTCGGCGAGGGCCGCGGAAGGCTCGCGCGTCCCGCATGACCGCGTGGTGCAGTGGCTCCGCACGTGGGGCACGCCCGGGTTTCGACGGTGGCCGGGCCAGTAGACATCGAATGGTCGCTCGATGCCCTCGCCGACCTCGATCGATTCGCGGCATTCCTTCACGAACGGTTTCCGGAGCTCGCGGTGCGCGTAGCGAACGAACTTGTCGAGAGGACTGACGTGCTCCGCCGGCATCCGAAGCTGGGACCAGCCATCGCAGGCCGCGAGGAATACCGCGAACTGCTCCTCCAAGTGCTCGGTGGCACATACGCCCTTCAGTGCCGGTACGACGGCAGCTCCATTCTGATGCTCCGGGTCTTCCACGGGCGCGAAGCAAGGTAGGGCGCGCTCCAGGCAGTCACGCCGCCAGTCGAAGGCCGTCGATCTGCCGCAACCACCGGCCGAGTTGGTTCCAACTCGCGAAAATGCGGCTCACCACTCTTTCATCAGCACTCTCACCATCTTTTCATCAGCACTCTCAGACGGCGCAAGTACTTGAACAGTGGTGCCGTCACGGCGGTTCGATTGAATCGAATTCCGTCGTACGCGATTCCCTCGGGAAGAACCGGCAGGATTGCGCAGCATGGTGGGGTCGAGGCAGCTTATCGGCGGTCTGCAACTTCTTCCGACTACCGATCCAACTTCGCGATCTCGTGCTCAGCCCGATCCCGTCGCCGCTCCGTCGAGATCGGCGACGTGCGGGCCGTTGTACTCCAGACCCGCCACTCGTGCCGCTCGCCCCAACAGCTTCCCGGAGGGCGCTCACCGTCAGGGGACTTCTGTCCGGGCGATACAGCACAAGCGGCCCGCGCAGATGACGATGTGCTCGCAGCGCTTCAGCCAGCCGCGCGGTCATCGCACGTATCGAAGCCGTCGAGCCGTCCCACGCCTGACAGTGGTAACATGCCCGCGCATCCCTACGAAGGAGACAACATGCCGACGATCGTTGGATATCACGACATCACGAAGGGTCAGGACCATTGGCTGCGCTCGCCGAAGCGAAAGGAGCTGTTTGGACCGCTTGGCGTCACCAACATCCGGACCTTCGTGGATCCGCAGAACCCGAAGCGGGTGGCTTTGGTGATGGATGTGCCGGACATGAATGCGTTGAACGCCGTCATGCAGAGCCCCGCGGCTGCCGAGGCGATGGCACATGATGGCGTGGCGCCTGAGTCGCTGGTGATTCTCGTCGAGGCGTAAGCAGCGTTGCGAGCACGAGCACTGGCATCGTGGACGATATGTCTCTTCTCCCGTCGCCGTGGTCGAATCCTTCCGGGCTCACCATTCGACTCGCCTTCAGCTCGCTCTCGCGAGCCGAAGGCTCGCTCATGGCGAGCCATCAGACAGGTCGAATGTCCTGAGTGAGGCATTGGCGGCAACGCCGCCGATTCCGAATCGAAGGGCACGTCTCGCCACACTTCTCCGCGCCACATCAGCCGGGGGCGGGCACCCTCTGTAGGACGGTTGGGCTGCCGGGCGCCCGCATTTGTTATTTCATTTGACGTTCTAATGCTGGCGGTGATATTCCATTGGCCTGTCTAATAGAGCAGCTCGATCCAAAGCCGACGTTTTGCAGTTGCTGCACGGCGAGGCGTGAGTCAGGGAGATCGCATGCGCGTCTTTCGCGAGTGGATTCTGCGTCTTCAGGGAACGCTGCTGCCGGGCCGGCGCGATGCCGACCTGGAACACGAGCTCCGGTCGCACCTGGACATGGCCGCAGAGGACGCACGACGTCGTGGTCTCGCCCCCGACGATGCTTCGCGCGCCGCACGGATTGAGGTGGGAGGCGCTTCGCACGCGATGGACGCGCTCCGGGATCAGCGAGGCCTGCCGTGGCTGGACGACCTGGCGCGCGACGTGAGCCATGGGCTGCGCACGCTTCGACGCACTCCCGTGTTCACGGTGGTCGCGCTCGTGACGCTGGCGTTGGGAATCGGCGCGAATACGGCCATCTTCTCGATCGTCAACGGCGTGCTCCTGCGTCCGCTCGGCTTTCCCCAACCCGAGCAGTTGATGTATCTGACCACGGAATTTCCGGCGCTCGGATTGACCAGGAACCCGCTCTCGGTGCAGGAGTACGTGGAATTCCGGCAGATCAATCGATCGTTTGCTGCGGTCGGCGCGTACAGAACCATGGGTGGGGCCTACACTACGGGCGAAGTCAACCTCACGGCAGGCGATCGACCTGTACGCGTGCGGTCGGTATCCGTCGACGCCCACCTGCTCAACACGCTGGGCGTTCAGCCGGCGCAGGGACGCTTCTTCAGCGAGGAAGAAACCAATCGTGCCGGGGGCCTGGCGCCCGCGCTCGTGATTCTCTCGTACGAGTTGTGGCAAACCGTCTTTGGAGGACAACCCCTCGTTGGACAAACAGTGAATGTAGAGGGCCGTCCCCACGAAATCCTTGGCGTCATGCCATCCGGCATCGACGTCATGGACAACCGCACGGCAATCTGGTTGCCCCTCGGGCTCCCTGCGGCTATTCGTCAGAACCGCGGCTTCCACATCCTCCATGCCATTGGGCGCTTGAAAGACGGCGTCACGGCGCAGGAGGCGCAGTCAGAGTTGAACGCATTCCTCGAGAACTGGGGCGAGCGTACCGGCTCGTCGGGCCATGTCCCCACGAATCGTCCGTCTCGCGCGGCAGATCACACCCTTCGGATCGAGCCTTTGCAGGACGCGATCGTTGGCGATGCCCGGCTTTCGATCTGGGTATTGCAGGTGGCTGTCGGGTTCGTCCTGCTGATCGCGTGCGCGAATCTCGCCAACCTGCTCATGGCTCGTGCCGAATCCCGGCGTCGTGAATTTGCGATGCGCGCGGCTCTTGGCGCCAGCTCGAGCCGGCTGCTCCGGCAGACGATGACCGAAGGCGTGATGCTGTGCGTTGCCGGCGGGATGCTTGGCCTGTGGCTCGCCCGTGTCGCCGTGCAGGCGCTGATCCACGCATACCCGACCAGCGTGCCCCGGATGAGTGAGATCGCCATCGACGTGCCCGTGCTGCTCTTTGCGCTCGGCGCGTCAATGGCGACGGGTGTGCTCTTCGGCCTGGCGCCCGTCGCGCAGGTACGGATCCATGACCTCGTGACCGCGGTCAAGGAGGGCGGGGAGCGAGGGGCCAGCGGCGCCGGACGCCATCACATCCGCCGCGCGCTCGTTGTGGCCGAAGTCGCGCTGGCGGTGATGCTCGTCATGGGCGCGGGGTTGCTGATTCGCACGGTCTACAACCTCACGAGCGTCGATGCGGGATTCGATCGGTCGCGCCTGGTGACGTTCTCGATGACGCTGGCAGAGCCATACGAGCCCGATACGCGCGGTCCGGCGTATCAACGCCTTCTCGATGAGCTGCGGGTTGGACCAGGCGTGCAGGGGGCCGCCCTCATGTCGGGTCTGCCGCCGAATCGATCGCCAGAGGCAATCCCTACGCGTATCGAGAACCACGCGGCCTCTGACGGGAGCCCCGTCGAGATCATCGACTACTACCAGTTTGTCATGGGCGATTATTTCGAGACCATGGGCGTGCCGATCGTCGCCGGCCGCAGCTTCGAACCGGCCGATGCGGTGTCGCCAGGCAGGGTCGTCATTGTCAACGAAACGCTGGCGAACAGGATCTGGAAAGGGCGTAGCCCGATTGGGCAGCGTGTGCGGCCCAACCTCAGTGCGGCGATTGGCTTTGGCGGTAACGCCTGGCATACGGTGATTGGAGTAGCCGGGGACGTCAAGCAGGACGGCGTCGAGAAGGAGACGGGAACCGAGCTCTACGTATCCCTCGACCAGCTTGCGATGGCTGCGCCGACGATGAACGTGGTGTTGCGAACGACTCTGCCGCCCGCTGCCTTGTCACGCACGCTCGAGCAGCTCGTCCGGAAAGTGGACCCGGCCGTTCCCATCGTGCGACTCCGCGACATGGAATCGGTATTCGCGGATTCGATTCGCCGGCCGAGGCTCCTGGCGCAGCTGCTGGGTGCGTTCGCCGGACTGGCGTTGCTTCTTGCGGCCGTCGGCATCTACGGTGTTCTCTCCTCTATGGCGACGGAGCGCCGGCGTGAGATCGGCATCCGCATGGCGCTCGGAGGGACCCGTTCAGGCGTGGTCACGCTGGTGATGAAGCAGGGGCTCCAACTCACCGCCATCGGCGTCGTCGTTGGCCTCGCAGGCGCGCGTGGGCTGAATCGGCTGATTGCGTCAGTGCTGTTCGGCGTCCAGCCGACGGATCCCACAACGCTGGCGGCGGTGACTATGACGATTACTCTGGTTGCCGCCGGGGCGTGCTGGCTGCCCGCGTGGCGCGCGTCGCGGCTGGACCCAAGCGTGGTGCTCAGAGCCGACCAGTACTGATGTTCGTCCACGGCAGTCAGGTAGCGTATCGAATCGCCGCCACCAGTCTGAGCCATTCGCCAATCCGGCTCCAACTCGTGAAATTCAGGCTCACGCTTTGACTCGTGCCACACCATCAGGGACTTGCGGGCGGCGCGTGTCTCCTGCGCGAACCGGGCACGCAGACAGCGACACCCCCGGTCGCCAGCGCGCGCTGGCGACCGGGAGGCGGCCAAGGCCTGATATACTGGAGGCTTCGACACGCCACTTCTACGCTGAGCCTGAACTGTATTCGCCTCGCCCACCCTCCTGGTGGGCTGCACGAACTCCTTCTGGACCACGCAGACGAATCGGGGACAATGGCGCGGATTCTCCGCCTCGGCCCGATAGGCGTTCTTCAGTTCAGATGAACTGGGAGTTTCAGATGTCATCCAAGGGCACCATCAAGCGTATCGTCGCCGACAAGGGCTTTGGCTTCGTGGCCGACGAGTCCGGCCAGGAGTACTTCTTTCATCAGTCGGCGTGTCAGTCGTTCGACTCGCTCCGCGAGGGGCAGGCCGTGACGTTCCAGACCGGCCAGGGCCCCAAGGGTCCCCGCGCCGAGAACGTCCGCGAAGCCTGAGCGCATCGGCACCATTTCGTGGGAGGGCGCCATGGCGCCCTCTCCTCGAATCCCCGGCACTCTCCCTCCCGGCATCCTCCACGCGACCAGGCGAACGGCTCGGACTGAGGCATCGGGCCGCTTCCTGATCGAGCTCGA
>CAYSFP010000249.1:0-6809 GCA_964430075.1 uncultured Planctomycetaceae bacterium
AACCTGCGACCAAGGGATTATGAGTCCCCTGCTCTAACCGCTGAGCTACCGGACCTGGGTGGGTTTCAGCGTATGCGGAAGGGCGGGCGACGGCAACGCGGGGGCGGTGGTCCGAAGGGGCTCAAAAGTCGTGCCGTGGGAAATGGGCTGTTTTTCCGCGGATTGCCTCAAAGGTGCTCAAAAGTCGGCGGGCCGAGTGCCCTAAAGAGGCTCAAAACCTTGGTCGGAAGCCGCGCTCGCCCTAAGCGCGTCGGATTCGCCTCCCCCCGCGGCAGGCACGACGGCGGGCGGCGTGCCAAGCTTTGCCGTGGCGGAGATTAGGGGCGCGTCCTTGGGCATGGCTACCGATCGGTGATAGCGAGTGTCGGGCGACCATGAGCCGCGAAGCAATTCGCAAGCTGCGGCAATCTCCTGTTGGGTCGGATCAGAGTTGCGTTTCCGTTTGTTCATGCTGGACGCTCCTGGTTAGCAGGGAGACGGCAGGCGGCGAGTTCTTTGCTGCCGTGCCGCCAAATGCGCTGGTAGCTGGTCGGCGCCTCCAGCGCGAAGTTTGCCGTGCAATCGCCATTCCAAAAAAACCGTGAATCATTCCGAGTACGTCCAATATCTTTGTCGACGCGTGGGCCAAACGCGCTGTTTCGCTCAATTGTTGCCTAGTCAGGCATTGGGATCGGGAGTAGGGTGAGTGCATGCAAGTAGGCCGGATGGCCTCTTGGCTTACCTGACCGCCAGCCCGCGCCAGCGGACGGCCATCTAAACCATCTGCCCCATCCGCGACATGCGGACGGATTCTACGCAGAAAGGTCAGGCCAGCAATGTCTGAAGAGTCGCACCTCTCGCCGCAAGAATTGGAAGAACGATTTGACTTGTTGGCGACCGACGCCAAGGAATACGCCGTGTTCCTGATGGGGCTCGACGGGAGGCTGCTCTGCTGGAACGCCGGCGCGGAGCGGATTTTCGGCTATCAGGCCAACGAAATCGTCGGTCAGCACTTTTCCCGGTTCTTTTCGCCCGAAGACACGTTTACAGGCCAACCGGAGCATGAACTCCAAACGGCCTTGGCCAACGGCCGGGCGGTCGGCAATTGCTGGCAGGTCCGTAAAGACGGCACGCGCTTTTGGAGTCAGGCGATCATCACGTCACTCCTGGATGAGAACAAACATCCCCGCTCCTTTTGCCGGGTCACCCACGACCTCACCGAAAGCGAGGCGGTGCAAGCCCAGCGGCGGCGAGCGGACGGCTTGGCCGACGCCAATCGGAGCAAGGAAGAATTCATGGCGCTGCTTTCTCACGAACTGCGCAGCCCCCTTTCTCCGATCATCAACGCCTTGAACATCTTGCGGCAGATGAGGACAACCGATCCGATCATCGAGCAAGCAGGCAACATCATCGATCGACAAGTCGGCCTGATGGTGCGATTGGTCGATGATCTGCTGGATATCAGCCGGATTACCAAAGGGAAATTGCGGCTGGCTAAAGAGCAGGTCGATTTGCGCAACGTCGTCAACCATGCCGGCGAATCGGTTCGCACTATGATGGACGCGCGCAAACACGACTTTTCCGTTTCGCTGCCGACAACTCCCGTTTGGGTCGAAGCCGACCCGGCGCGAATGGAACAGGTCGTCGTCAACCTGCTTAATAACGCGGCGAAGTACACCGACACCGGCGGACTCATTCGCGCGACGGTCGTCCAAGAGGGCGCGGAAGCCGTTGTACGGGTGCGAGACAACGGCGTTGGCATCACGCCGGAGTTGCTGCCCCACGTCTTCGAGTTGTTTACGCAAGTCGACGGGTCGCTTGGCCGGTCTTACGGCGGCTTGGGCATCGGCTTGGCGCTGGCACATAACCTCGTCGAGATGCACGACGGCAGACTTCAAGCGTCGAGTTCCGGGCTGGGCACAGGATGCGTGTTTGCAATCAAACTGCCGATCCTCGCCGAGCCGGCCGTATCGCAAGCCAATACCCGATTGGCGCCTGGGCAAAGTGCGGGTCGGCCCCTTCACGTGCTGATTGTCGAGGACAATATCGATTCCGCCGACACGATGAGCATGTTGCTCCGGCTGTACGGGCACGAAGTACGCGTGGCCCGCAGCGGCGAAGCCGCTTTGGAATTGGCTGCCGCGTCTCGTCCCGACGTGATCCTATTGGATATCGGACTGCCGGGGATCGACGGCTATCAGGTTGCTGAGCGATTACGCGCGCGGTCGGATTTTAAGGAGGTGACGATCTGTGCCTTGACCGGCTACACGCCCAGTGAATCGGACCGTCAGCGGCAGCAAGAGACAGGGTTCGACCACTACTACGTCAAGCCAGTCGATTTGGCGAAGCTGCTTGATCTATTCAAGACCGTAGAGTCGCCGACGGGCTCTTCATCCTGAGGGCTTGCCATCGACGACGCGGCCAAAGCGCTCGGCCGAGAACGCCCGTCGTTTCATACTGCCCACTCCTAGGACACTACCTGGGGGAGTGGTGCGTGCCGGGATTGATTCCGTCTATCGTCGACGGCGAGTGGGAGGCGCCGAGTCGGCGGGGCGTCAGCGGGGATTGTCCAAAGATGCTCGAGAGTCGGCTCGCCAATTGGGTCAAAACGGTTCAAACGTCGGCTTGGGCTGCTGGTCGCCGATGCCGGGGAGGCGCCAGTGCCACTGGCTGAGTAAGCCGAAGCCGACCTTGACGGCGTCGCCGCCGAGTTCGCGGAAGGCGCGGCGGACGGTCGCGCGGCTCAGGCCGGCGCCCTCGGCATCGTGCTGGATTTGGGCGGCGGGCTTTGCTCCCTCGGCCAATGCCTGGCGGAGCCAGCGCTTCGCGTCGTCGCGTTCGAAGCTCGGACGCCCCAGGGCCGGCTTGGGAGGGGCGACGGCTTCGTCGGCGGCAAGGTCGACGAGTTGCAATGACCAGTCGAGCGTGGGCGACTCGCCGCAGGCGGTAGCGGCGATGGTGAACGCCAGTCCCGGGCGGTTGGCGGCGAGGTTGTTCTTCATCGGGAGGAAAAGCCGGCGGCTGGCGTCTTCGGGGTCCTGGGCAACGAGCCAGGCGGTGCGGGTTACGGCGGCGAACGCAAGGCTGCCGAGGGTGCGGTGCAGGGCCGAGCCGCGCGCTTTGCGCAAGTGACCGATCGCCAAAATGGCGAGGCGGCGGCGGGCGGCCAGCCGGCCGAGCTGGGTGAGCACGCGGCGGACTTCGTGGTTGAGGTTTTCGACGTTGCCGCCGAGGAAACTGCTGAGCGGGTCGACGATCACCAGCCGCACGTCGCGCTGGCGGGCGATGAGGTTTTCGAGCGTCGCCAGATCGCGGCGGAGATCGAGGGGGCGAGGCGGGTCGCCGGCCGCGGGCCGGCGCAGCAGCGGCGCCTTCGGGGCGTCGTGCCAGCCGGCGGGATCATCGGGGCTCCAGCCGGGCGGCAGGGCGACGATGCGCGCGAGGTCGGCGCCCATCGCTTCGAGCCGCGGACGGATCGTGTCGGCGGGATCGTCTTCGTTGGAGAGGATGAGGACGGAGGCGGGGAGGGGGAAATCCGAATGACGAATGTCGAATGACGAAGGAGGGGAGGAGGAGGGGAAATCCGAATGACGAATGTCGAATGACGAAGGAGGAACGGCGGTGGCGGACGGCGTCGAGGATTCATGTCGCTCCAATTCGTCATTCGTCATTCGGGCTTCGTCATTGACTGTCGCTGCGTCGGGCCAAGGGCGGGCGGCGGTGACGCGGGCGGCGACGTCGAGTGCGAGCAGGCTTTTGCCGACGGCCGGGTCGCCGACCAGCAAGGTGACGCGGCCGAGCGGGATGCGGCCGGGCCAGAGCCACGCCATGGCGCGGCGCGGGGTCTCGGCGAGAGTGGGCTGGGGATCGTGTCGCGAGCGCGGCGTCCAGGCGAGGTCGGGGACGATTTGCAGGGGCTGGTTCCACAGGTCGTCACCAGGGCCGGGTTGATCCATCTGGTCGTTTGTCCAGAAATCGACGCGGTCGGCGATGGGGATGTCGGGGGGATTCATGGGCGGAGTGGGGGGCGAGATGGGGACGTTGCGGCAGGATTATTGAGGTCTGCGTAGTTAATGAGCCCTGCCGGCACGGCTCTCGGCCATCGGCCATCGGCTATCAGCCAGAAAGCACGCGTGTTCTTCGCCTGGCTGACAGCCGAGAGCCGACAGCCGATAGCCCCCGAGGCCCATTCGTTGCGCAGGGATCACTAGGCTTTGCACCTCAATGCGCGCTAAGCCGCAAGCGGCTGCAAAGGCGACAGATATATAAACACTTGTATAGTAATTGGCGTATCTTATCGGAAGCAGCATGGTTGGGCAAGGCGTTGAAAAGTAGGCCACTTGGCTGAGCGTGGGGACGGTCGCGGTTAGCAATGCAGGGGAGGGGACGGAACACGTTTGTTGACTTTGGTTGTTCGACTTCGTCCAGAAATTTGGCTAAACCGCAAACGATGGGGGGCGATTGCTGGCGGGGCGTTCGATTGAGGCTCGACTGGCAGGCGGGCATGTCGGGAGGGTGGCGGCTCTCGCGTTGTCTGGCTCGGCGAAAATCCCCGCGAAATCGGCCTGAAAGCGCTTGCTATTCGATTGGTCGCTGCATATCGTCGAGACGGGCGCGGCAACGAGGCGGCGGTCTCAAGCGGGGCGCCCGGCGGCGCGCTTGCCTTGCATTGTCGCTGCCGCCCGGCCACGATTGTTTGTGCGTCTTGTCTCATTTCACCGCTGAGGGACGATCTCATGAGAACAGCTTTTGTTGTGGCCGCCGCGCTGGCGGCGGTGGTTGGTGCGGCGAGTCCCGCCGACGCCCAGAACCTGCTCAAAAACGGCAATCTGGATAAGACTTACGCGCAAGAAATTGTGCCGGGGTTCTTTCTGCCGAAGCCGGCGGATTGGGATAACATTGGCACGCGGGCGATCAGCGGGCCGTACGAAGATGAGTTGTCGAGCGAGCCGTGGGCGGGGCCGGCGCCGACGCCGGTGACGACCGACGCTTCGGGCCTGAATCCGCCGGATGGCGTCGGCTTGGGGCAAGGGGACGGAGGAGTCTTTTTTAAGCCGTTCTCCGGCACCACGGCCGATGGCGCCGCGACGGGCCACCTGCAACAGGATGTGCCTGCGACGCCGGGCGTGCTCTACCAGCTCTCGGGCTGGGCCGGCGCCGAGGCCAATTTCTTGGGCGGGGCGGAACTCGCGCTGGAGTTCCTGGGGGCCGGCGACACCTTGATCAGCGGCGTCGTGCTCGACCTGCGGGCGGCCGGGCTGCTGACGGACAATGGCGAACCGTTCGACTACAAGAAATACACGGTGTCGGGTCTCGCTCCTGCGGGCACGGTCGAGGCGCGGGCGCGGGTGTCGATGATTGACGCCACGTCAAACCCCCTGGGCGGCGGGCAGGCGTACGTGGTCGACGACTTCGAGCTGGTGGTGATTCCCGAGCCGGCGTCGGCGGTGTTGGGACTGGCTGGGCTGGCGCTGGTCGTCGCGCGTGCGCGGGGAGCGCGGCGATCGTAGGCCATTGCGCGGCGTCGGAGGTGCGCGGTGCGCGACCAGCGGTCGCGCACTTTATGTGCTAGCCGAGACGCGAGCGGTTCGACGCCGACTCGAGTGACGTGAAGAGGCGGCGGAACTGCTTGGCGGGAACCACCGTCGCGGGCGCCTTGGCCGGGGGGCTGGCGTCCGCGACGGCATCCGCCGCGGACGGCGCCGCGGCGACAACCGCGGGATGGCGCGCGGGCTTCGCCGCGGGCGGGGCGTCGGCAACTCGCGATGCGGCCGGGCCGCTCGGCACGTGGGGGACGCTGGCGGGCAAGGGGCCGCTCTTGCGGATCTCGTGGCGTTGCTCGCAGCGGGCCAGCTCGGCGGCGAACGTGCGGTCGACGCGGTTCATCACGTGGCGGACGCCGCGGAGCGTTTGCGTTTCGAAGTCGGCGTAGGGGTCGACGAGGATCTCTTCGTCGGGGAACGACTCGTCGAACGGGTTCTCCGCGGGCGGCGGACCGGCGGGCTCCGGTTCTTCGGCAGCGAGTTCAAGCTCCTCGAACTCGTCGAACTGATCGACCAGCAGCGCCGTGGCGTCGAGCGTGGCGTTGATGCGGCCGACGTCGCCGCCGCGGCGCTGGCGGGCGGCGCCGATGGGGATCGACGCGGGGCGGTCGTCGTCGAGACTGTGCTGCCGCAGCGGCGGCGGGGCGTGGTCCGCGGCGAACAACTGGACCGCGCGGTCGTCGCCGGCGTCGGGGCCGCGGAGGTCGACCGCCGGATCTGACGGATCCTCGTCGTCGAGGTCGCCGAACTCGATCACGCCGATTGAGGGCGCTTGCGGACCGACGCTCGCCGACCGAGGTGGGGAGAGCGACGAGTGAGCGTCGGTGTTCCACGGCGCGGGCAGTTGCTGGAGGTCGCTCCAGGCTTGCTGCACCAGCGCGGCGTCCAGCGGCTGGCAGCCGGTTTCTTCGATCAGCCAGACGAGCTGATCGCCCAGTTGGTTGACCAGCCGCGGCACGCCGCCCGTGGCAGCATGGATGGCGGCGAGCGCATCGGGGTCGAACCACTTCTCGGGCTTGGCGCCAACGGCCGTGACTTGCGAACGCACGTACTGAAGAGTTTCCTCGCGGGTGAGCGGCGCGAGGTAACAGCGCGCGCCGAGGCGCTGGCTGAAAATATCGAGCTGCGGGTCCGCAAACCGCTCCTCGAGGATGGGCCCGCCCGCGAGCACGAGGCTGACCAGCGGCGCGCCGCGGTGCACGACGTTGGTCAGCACGCGCAGCTCTTCGAGCAGCCGGGTGGGGAGCGCGTCGGCCTCGGCGACGAGCAGCAGCATGCGGCGGGGCT
>CAYSFP010000250.1:0-6791 GCA_964430075.1 uncultured Planctomycetaceae bacterium
GACGCGGCCCCTCCGGGGCCAAGACGCGTGCGTCGATAGCAGATGCATCATCCTGCTAATGGCTGGGAACCCTGCCGGGTTCTGCGATTCCCGGCGGGGTGGACCGGAAGACTTCGCGTCTCGGAGATACGCGACCACGTGGGACTCGCCTCGCCGCCCGCGGGCTGTTCAATTCATCTCTCGCAGAGGCGCAAAGACGCCAAGGGGACCGCCAAGTCATTACAAGAACGGCCTATTCCAGGGTTACTTCCGCCTGCTCCGGCTTGGCGTTCTCCTTTGCGTCTCTGCGCCTTGGCGAGAGAGAAAAACGGGCCGCGGTCAGGCGGAGCGGTCGAGGGGCATTTGTGGAGAGCGCCGCGGACGGCGGACCCGCGCGACACGGCGTGGCAAAGTTACTTGCGACCCGCCCCCGTTCGCATGCGAGCCTGTCGCCAGATTTCAATGCCCAGGGCGTAAAGGAGCAGGCCGGCGCCGACCCGCACCGAGTCGTCGGGCGGTTGCCCAAACGCGCCGGCCAGCAGCAGACCGAGCCCGGCGAGAGCCGCGATCAATTGCGTTGCACGGATGAATGCCATCGGTCCAGTATATCGATGCTGGCGGCGGCGGAGAAACCGGCCGCACAGTTTCGGCTGGGTCGGCGATTCGCCGCCAACCTATCAGGCGGGGCGATCGATGGGGCCTTCGCTGCCGGTTTTGGCGTACTTCCGCGCGATGAGGGGATCGTCCGTCCTTGTCGTCGGCGGGCTGTTCAATTCATCTCTCGTAGAGGCGCAAAGACGCCAAGGGGACTGCAAAGTCAATGCAGGAACGGCCTCTTCCAGGGCTCCTTGCGCCTTTGCGAGAGAGAAAAACGAGCCAGCGGTCAGCCCGCGTCGAGTTCCGCCAGTGCTTCGTCGGGGATGTTGAAATTGGCGGAGACGTTTTGCACGTCGTCGTGGTCGTCGAGCGCTTCCATCAGCTTGAGCACGCGGCGGGCGTCGTCGCCGACGATGTCGACGGTGTCCTTCGGCAGACGCGTGAACTCGGTGCTGTCGGCCGTGACGCCGCCAGCTTCGAGGGCGGAGCAGACGGCCATGAAGGCGTCCGGCTCGGCAATCACCTCGTACTGGTCGCCGGAGCGGCGGACGTCGTCGGCGCCGGCGTCGAGGGCCAGCTCCATGAGCGCGTCTTCCTCGATCTTGTCGACCGCGACGCGGGCGACGCCCTTCCGCTCGAACATCCAGGCGACGCAGCCCGTGGCGCCGAGCTTGCCGCCGGCGATCTCGAAGATCTTGCGCACCTCGGGGGCGGTGCGGTTGCGGTTGTCGGTGTAGATCTCGCACAGCACGGCGACGCCCGCGGGGCCGTAGCCCTCGTACAGGACCTGCTCGAGGTTGCCGCCTTCGAGCTCGCCGGTGCCCTTCTTGATCGATCGCTCGATCGTGTCCTTGGGCATGTTGCCCGCTTTGGCGTCGCTGATTGCGTAGCGGAGTTTGAGATTGGTCGCGGGATCGCCGCCGCCTTCCTTCGCGGCCACGATGATGTAGCGGGCGAGCTTGCTCCACAGCTTGCCGCGTTTGGCGTCGATGACGCCTTTTTTGTGGGCGATGTTGGCCCAGTGGGAATGTCCGGCCATGGCGGGGAGTCAGGGGTCAGGAGTCAGGAGTCAGGGGACGGATGCTGGATTTAAGGCATCAAGCATCCAGCATCGGCGATGACGTCGTCTATCTTGGCTTGCGCTTGGCGAGGCGTTTGCCGGGAGCCGGTTTCTTTACGGCCGCGGCCGCGGCTGGTTTGGCCGGTTTCTTGGCGACCTTTTTCTTGTCGGGCGCTTTTGCCGCCGACTCCGCGGGCGCGGGTTTCTTGGTCGGCGCCTTTTTCTCCGGCGGCGCTTCGATCGCCTTGGCGGGAGCCTTGACCGCGGGTTTCGCGGGAGCGACGGCGGCGGCTGCCGGCGCCGGTTCGGGCGGCGCTTCGTCGGCCTTGGTCGGGCGTTTCGGCAGGCGGTCCTTGGCCGCGGGCTCGATCTCGAGCAGCAGCTTGCGAATCGTCGGGCCGTAGGGGCTGCGGTGCATTTCGATGCCGAGCTGATGCAACTGCGAGCCGACCTCGAAGCCCTTGCTCTTGGGCACGGTGCGTTCGAGCCCGGGCACGACGCCCTTGGCGGCCTCGGCTTCGGTGATGACGCCCACGATGCGGAGCGACTCGAGCAAGCCCTGATTCGTCGGGATCGAGTGGCCGCCCAGGGCCTGCTGCGTGACGAACGCCACCACGAACGGCGAGCTGCCGTTGTACTTTTCGATTTGCTTGACCGCGACGCCGATATTCTGCTTTTTGAGGGGTTCGAGGTCGAACGAGTAGTGCGACTCGAACACGCTCTGCAGCACGCGCTTCAGGCGCGTGGACGACTCGGCGGGGTCGTTCAGCGACCTACAGACCTCGGAGAGTTCGCGAATGGTGCTGACGCGGACTTCGTTCCAGTCGTAGTAGTCGGCGGTGAGCGACTGGAAGACCCTCTCGGCGGCGTCGTAGGGCGAATTCTCGGCGCAGCAGGCGAAGACCAGGTGCTCCAACAGCGAGCGTTCCTTGAGCGGCGGCGCCGGCTTGAAGTGCTTCTTGACGACCTTGAGCACCTTGTTGACGAGCGCGGCGCGATTCTTACTAGCCATGAACAGTCTCTTACGATGATGTCTTCAATACGGATGCGGATTGACCACAAAGGGCACAGAGGCCACAGAGGAAGAGTCATAACCGCAGATCGACGCAGATGAACGCAGATTTGTTGCATTCGGATCGGCGTTTATCCGCGTTCATCTGCGGTTCTCATTCCGATCCTCCGTGCTCTCTGTGTCCTCTGTGGTAAATCCGTCCTCTCCGGAATCTTCCTCATCGTCCGGCAGCACCTCATCGAGCATGCGGGCGATGGCAATTGATTTTTTCACCCCCATGTCCAGCTCAAATCTAAGTCGCGGGGTGTACCGGGTATCGATGCGTTTGCCGATTTTCTGCTGCAGAAACCCCGCGGCGCTTTGCAACCCGTGCAGACACAGCCGCTGCTGGGCGTCGTCGCCCATGACCGAGACGTAGACATTGGCCTCCCGCATGTCGGGCGTCACTTCAACCCGCGTGACCGTTACATTCTCGATCCGCGGATCTTTCAGATCAGCCAGAATCGACATCCCGACGACTTCGCGAATGGCTTCGGCGGCTTTGAGGACGCGGCGGGACGACATGGCGACTGAGGGGAGGAACCGCCAAGGACGCCAAGGACGCCAAGGTCGGAAAAGATCGAATTGATGGATGGAAGGGGAAAGACGAAACCGCTAATGGACGCTGATGCACGCTAATGAAGGAAAGGCCCGTTTAGCGTCGATCAGGGTCAATTAGCGGTGGAACATTTATTGGCTCTTACTCGGTTCTCTTTTTCTTACCCTGGCGTCCTTGGCATCCTTGGCGGTTCAATCCCCTAGCTATCGAACGTGCGGCCGACTTCCTCGACGCGGTACACTTCGAGCAGGTCGCCTTCCTTGATGTCGTTGTAGCCGGCGAGCTTGATGCCGCACTCGAGGCCTTCGCGGACTTCCTTGGCGTCGTCCTTTTCGCGGCGGAGCGTATCGATGGCGTAGTCGCCGATGATCGTGCTGTCGCGGATGACGCGGGCCCGGGCGTTGCGCTCTGCCGTGCCGGACAGCACGCGGCAACCGGCGATGACGCCCACCCGGCTGATGCGGAACACCTGCTGCACGAGCGCACGAGCCAGATCGACCTCGCGCTGCTCCGGCTTGAGCATGCCGCCCAGGGCCAGTTTCAGATCGTCGGTAATTTTGTAGATGACTTCGTACCGGCGAATCTGCACGCCGCGCTGATCCGCCAGCGACCGGGCCTTCTCGTCCGGCACCACGTTGAAGCCGATGATGATCGCGTCGGACGCGTCGGCCAGCGTGACGTCGGCCTCGGTGACGCCGCCCACGGTGGCCTGCAGCACCTTGATCCGCACCTCGGGGTGCTCCAGCTTCTGGAACTCCTTCTGAATGGCCTCGATCGAACCGCGAACGTCGGCCCGCAGGATGATGTTGAGCGTCTCGGGCTCGTCGGTTCCGCCGAGGCGATCGAACAGATTTTCCAGCGTGACGTGATCGGTCTCGCGGCCGCCAAGGACGGTGACGCGTTCATCGCGAGCACGGGTCTCGGCGATCTCGCGGGCCGCGGCGATGTCGTCCAGCACGTAGAAGTGCTCGCCGGCGCCGGGCGCTTCGTTGAAGCCCCACAGGTTCACCGGCAGGCTCGGTCCGGCTCCTTCGAACCGCTGCTTCGCGTCGAGCGTGTCGTGCATGCTTTTGACGCGGCCGTAGGCATGGCCGCACACCACGACGTCGCCGACGCGGAGCGTACCGTTCTGCACGATGACCTTGGCCATGACGCCGCGATCGGCCTGCTGCTGGGCTTCGAGGCACGTGCCGAGGGCGGGACGGTCGGGGTTGGCTTTATAATCGTGCAACTCGGCGACGGTGAGCAGCGTGTCGAGCAGCTCGTCCATGCCGGTGCCGACGGTGGCGCTGGTCTTGACCACTTCGACGTCGCCGCCCCACTCGCTGGGCAGGAGTTCGTTGGCGGCGAGTTGCTGGTAGACGCGGTTGACGTCCACGCCGGGGAGGTCGATCTTGTTGAGCGCCACGACGATGGGCACTTCGGCGGCGCGGGCGTGGCTGATCGCCTCTTCGGTCTGGGGCATGACGCCGTCGTCGGCGGCCACCACGAGTACGGCGATATCGGTGACGTTGGCGCCGCGGGCGCGCATTTCGGTGAAAGCTTCGTGGCCCGGCGTGTCGACAAACGAAATCCGCTTGCCGTCTTTCTCGATCTGGTAGGCGCGGATGTGCTGCGTGATGCCGCCGCTTTCGCCGCTCACCACGTTGGTGCCGATGATGCGGTCCAGCAGCGACGTCTTGCCGTGGTCGACGTGGCCGAGGAACGTGATCACCGGCGGGCGGGGCTGGAGTTCGTCCTCGGCGTCGACGCGGTCGCGGATGCCGGCGAGCAACTCGTCTTCCAGCGTGGTGGCGGCGGTGAAGTCGATCGTCATGCCGAGCTCGCTGGCGATCAGCTCGGTCATCTCGGGATCCATCTGCGTGTTGAGCGTCCCCATGACGCCTTCGGCCATGAGGATCCGCAGAATGTCGACGCCGGGGACGCCGGCCGCCTCGGACAGCTCGCGGACGGTGCAGGGCAGTTGAATGCTGATGCGCTCCTTGCGCGGGGCCGCGGTGCTCATGCCGGTGCGGCGTTTGGGCGCGGCGCGGCGGCGACCGCGAATCGGGCGATCGTCGTCGCCGGTGGTCGAGACGGTGCGGCGCCGGGCGAGTTGCCGCTCCTCGCGACCGCCGAGCATCGGCGCCTCCTCTTCGGTTTTTTGACCGCCGCGGCCGCGGCGACCGCGCGCGGGGCCCTTGGCGGCCTCGCTCTCCGGCGTCGCCGTTTCCTTCGCGCGGCGGACCGTCTCGAGCGCGTCTTCATGCCGCCGCAGATGCGCCGCCAGCGGCTTGCTGCCGCTCTTGCTGGCGCGCAGCGCGTCGGCGGGCAGCTTCATGTCGGGCTTCACGACAGCCGGGCCGCCGGCGGCCTGGCGACCTGGCTTCGGCGGCTCGACCGTGGGCATCGGGGCGAGCTTCACGGCGGGTCGCGCCGGGCGCGGGGGGCTGCCGGCCGGCTTATTGCCGCCGCGCGCGCTGGGCTTGACCACTTCGTCCAAGACGGGCGGCTTGCCGGTGGCCGTGCCCGGACCCACGTAGTCGTCGCGCCGCATGACGCGCGCCAGCGGACCCGGCGAACGCGGATAATCCTCCGCCGGGGGCGCGGCGGCCGCGACTTCGATGGGCGCGCTCTGGGCGGCGATTTTGGGAGGGGCGTCTTCGACAATCGGCACCTCAACCGCGGCGGGCGCGACGGGCTCGATCGGCGGCGGGGCCGGGGACGCTTCTAAGTCCTCGCCCGTGGGGCGGCGCGGCGGAGGCGCCGAGGGCCGCGGGGCCGTAATGACCGGCATCCTGCCTCCGCGAGCCGGCTGCGAAGGACGCTCGGGCGCGACCATCGGCGGGCTGCCATGGCCACTCTTGGCGGCCGGTCGGCCGCCGGCGGGGTTCTTGAAGTAGTCGCGGACCTTGACTTCCTCATCGTCGGTGAGGCTAGCCAGCGCAGACCCCTTGCCGGTGATTCCTATTTGCGTACAGAGATCGACCAGCTCCTTGCTGTCGAGCTTCAGTTCTTTGGCCAACGAGTAAATGCGTACCGCCAAGTGAATCTCCCCGTGTCGCCGCTGGGCCGCGCGTGATCGTGCGCCGGTCGCCCGCGGCGATTGAGTCCCTGCCTGTCAAGAAACCATGGATCTGGTCCTCCCGCCTCTTCAGTCTGATCGCCGCGTCGGTCATGACGCCGCGCCTTTGTCTTCCGTGTTCTCGGTCGCGACGCTCTCGGAGGTGGCGCCCGTTTCGGCGCCGGCGCCGTTGGTCGCCTCGGTGGCATCGCCAGCGCCCTGAGCGCCGCCGCGAGCGGCCGTCTCGGCCTCCTGGTACTCTGCCTCGATGGTGGCGAGCCGTTCTTCTTCGCGCTTCCGCCGTCGCGCTTCCTGGGCGGCTGCTTCGGCCTCCAGCGCCAGCCCCTCGGCCTGTTCGACGATGACGTCCACCTGTTCTTCGGTGAGCTCGCCCATGGCCATGAGGGCGTCCGGTTCGATCACCGAGAGGTCGTCGTAGCTGAGGAAACCCTCCTCGACGAGCCGCTCGGCCAGCTCGACCGTCATGCCGTCCAGTTGGCTG
>CAYSFP010000251.1:0-6719 GCA_964430075.1 uncultured Planctomycetaceae bacterium
GTGGTTCTGATTGCTTACTGTGGAGTCGCGGGCGTTTCGGCGACATCCGCCTCGGACCGGGCGTCGTCGGAATCGGCGTCGTCCGACTCCTCCGCCGCGTCGTCGCTTGGCTCGCCGGCATTCGCCTCATCCGCTTCGTCCACGTCGTCGGCCATGCCAATCGTTTGTCGTTCCCGCCAGGGCTTCTCGGCCTCGTAGCTGGCGAGTTCCTCGGCGAGTTGCTTGCCGTGCTGAGGATCGTTGAAATCAACGGCCTTTTGCGACCACTGGCGCGCCGTTTCGAAGTCGCCTGTTTCGGCGTAGGCCGCGGCCAGCGTGCTGAGGATGTGCGGCAGCTTGTATTCGGTAATCTCGCTCGCCTTGGTCGCCAGCTCGATCGCGCGTTGGCCGTCGCGCACGTCGTCGTCGGGCGATGTGGCCAGCACCCACGCCAGGTTATTGAGCAGCGCCGAGTCGTCGGGCTCGAGCGCGAGCGCCCGTTCGAAATCCGCGATGGCGGTTTTGTGGTCCCCGACGTTGAGATAAGCGTCGCCCCGGCTACGGAGCGCGAGGAAGTTGTCGGCGTCGCTCTCGAGGACGCCCGTGTATTCATCGATGGCCTCCCGCGGCTGCTCGTTCATCAAGTAGTAGGCCGCCAGGTGCATCCGCACGTCCGGCTGGCCAGGCAGCTCCCGAGCCAGTAACTTCATTTCGTCGATGGCTTCGCCGTAGCGCTCCATCTCGCCCAGGATCTGTGCGCGCAAACCGTGCACGATCACCAGGTCCCGATTCTCGGCGAGCAGGGCGTCGACGTCGGCGAGCGCCTCGGTCAGCTTGCCCGCGAGCAAATAGGTCTCGGCGCGGCGAATCAGCGCCAATTCCATCTTGGGGGCAATTTTCAGGACCTGCGTGAACGCTTCGATCGCTTTGTCCAGCTTGTTCATCTCGCGGTAGAGTTCGCCGCGATACTGATGGGGCACGATGGACGCAGGCGCCAGCTCGGCGACCTTTTCCAGGGCCTCGAGCGCTTCGTCGTAGCGTTTCACCGCGCGGAGGATTTGCGACTGCAACAGGTACGCGGCCACCTGATCGGGCGTGTTCTCGACAACGCGGGCGATTTCGGCCAGCGCCGCGTCCACGTCGTCTTGCTGGAACTGGAACTGCGCGAGCTTCAAGCGATATTCGGCCTCGTTCGGGTTGAGCTCGATGGCGCGCTTAAAATCGGCCAAGGCATCGGCTGCCTCCGCTTGCAGCGCGGCCCGCAACACCAGGGCGTCGGCCTGCTCCTCGGCGGGCAGTTCAGCAAATTTCTCGCCGTCGATCAGCTCGGTGAGAATGTCCCGGGCTTCGGCGGCCTCGTCGGCGTCGCCTGACAGCAGGAGTAATTCGGCCAACGTGGAGAGTGCCTCGGTCGGCGGGTCGTCATACGTCACCACCCTGCGCAGATCGGACGCCGCCAACGCTCGGATCCGCGCCATGCGCGGGTCTGCCATGCCCGCTTGGGGCAGGCCTTGCAGCACCGTGGTCAGTTGCGAGGCTCGTTCGAACAGCGACTCCGAGAGCACTTGCTCGGCGAAGTCGGAGTTCTCGACGTCGAGACCCTTTTCGAGAGCCGACTCGAGCAGCTCGATCACTTTGTTCAGATCGCTGAGGCCCTCGGCGAGGACTTTCACGCGGAGCGCCTCGTCGAGATCGGCCTGGCCATTGCCTTCGGCCCAGGCGGGCGACAAGGAGATTGAGCTGAGGACGAGCGCGGCGCCGAGCGCCAGAACGATGCGGGGCCAACGTACCATGGATGTTGCCTTTGGGTGTGAAGCGACGGCGGCGCGGGGGCCATGCGAACAATCCAGCAGGCGCCCGCGGCCAGCGCGCCGCCCGTATTATTGCGATGGCGCGGCGTTCTGGCCACGCGAGTCTCCGTTACAGGGGCGGGAAATAGCGGCCTGCGGGTGGTGTCCTATTGAGGTCTGCGTAGTTAATGAACCCCTGCCGGCAACGGCTCTCGGCGATCGGCCATCGGCTGTCGGCCAGAAAGCACGCGTGTTCTTCGCCTGGCTGACAGCCGAGAGCCGAGAGCCGACAGCCGATAGCCCCCGAGGCCCATTTGTTGCGCAGGGATCAATTAAAGGTGTCCTAAAAGTGTGTTGCTGGGAGTTGCGAGGAGTCAGGAGTCAGGAGGCAAATAGGCGCCGAAATGTCGGGCGTTTTCTGACTCCTGATCCCTGACTTCTGACGAGCGGGCAACACAATGTTAGGACACTATCGGCCTGCGCCCCGCCTGTCGGCCCCGTATGTTGTGGGCTAGAATCCGGAGTTTTCAGACGGCGGACTGAACGCACCCGATCCGACGTGGGGCCTCTAAAACTGGACGTTCGTCGCGGGCCAGAAGTTCCCGCGGTCGCGCCCCGAGGGGGCGGGACGGGCGACACCCAGAGCGGAACAAACCATGGAAGCTGGCATCGTTGGGCTCCCCAATGTGGGGAAGAGCACTCTCTTCAACGCGCTGACCGCCGCCGGCATCGCGAGCGAGAACTACCCCTTCTGCACGATCGAGCCCAATGTCGGCGCTGTGGCCGTGCCCGACGAGCGGCTGGCCCGGCTGAACAAGCACATCCCCACGCAGAAAATCGTCCCGGCCATGCTCAAGCTGGTGGACATCGCGGGCATCGTCCGCGGCGCCAGCGAAGGCGAGGGGCTGGGCAACCAGTTCCTGTCGCACATCCGCACCGTCGACGCCATCCTGCACGTGGTCCGCTGCTTCCGCGACGACGACGTGGTGCACGTCGAGGGCACGGTCGACCCCATCCGTGACGTGGAGACGATCGACACGGAATTGATGCTGGCGGATCTGCAGTCGGTGGAGTCGCAGCTCGACCGCGCACGGCGCACCGCTCGCACGGGCGACAAGGATGCGAAGCTGAAGGTCGAGGTGCTCGAAGAGTGTCAGAAGCTGCTGGCCGACGGCAAGCCGGCGCGGGGCCTGGCTTACGCCGACGAGCAGCGCTCGAAGACGCTCGCCGAGGTGCAGCTTCTGACGACCAAGCCGGTGCTGTATGTCGCCAACGTGAACGAGGACGACCTGGAGGGCCAGTCGGCGCCGGTGCTGACGCTGCGCGAGCGCGCCGCCAGCGAAGGCGGCGACGTCGTGCCAGTGTGCGCGCGGCTCGAGTCGGAGCTGATCGAGCTCGACCAGGGCGAGCGCCAGGAGATGCTCGAGAGCCTGGGGCTCAAGGAGCCGGCGCTTGCGGCGCTCGCCCGCGCGGCGTACAAGCTACTGGGGCTGCAAAGCTTCTTCACCGCGGGGCCGAAGGAAATCCGGGCGTGGACGATTCCGATCGGCGCCACGGCCCCGCAGGCGGCCGGCGTGATTCACACCGACTTCGAGCGGGGCTTCATCCGTTGCGAAACCTACTCGGTCGACGACCTCGACCAGTACAAGAGCGAAAAGGCGATCCGCGAGGCGGGCAAGCTGCGCGTCGAGGGCAAGAGCTACACGATGCAGGACAGCGACGTCTGCCACTTCTTGTTCAATGTGTGACTTCTTTCTGTACAAACCCGACGCGTAAGCGAGGAATCGACGCAGATTCCCTTCCCTTGCTTACGCTGCGGGCTAGTTTCCCGGTTCCGCTGGCCACGGTCATGTGATGCTGGAGATGTGCGCTCATGACGATTCGGTTCCAGGCAATGAATTCACCACGCCGGGCGCCTCCGGCGGAAGCAGATGGGCGTCGTACGCCGACCATGTCCACGCCCGCAGCATGAGGATCGCAATGATGGCGGCGAACGGCGCCATCATGATCATCACCAACCCGCCCAAACCGCAGCTCGCGAGGTCAATGCGATCGCTGGCGGAATTCCACTGCTGCCACACGGTGGCCACCAGCGCGAGATACACGGCCATGAAGCACCCGCCCAGGCCGAGCAGCCCGGCGATGATGATCCGCACCGGCGCCGACCCCGCGCGGCGGTAGCCGACCACCAGGCCCATGATGATGCTGAGCATCGTCACCCGCCACCCGACGGACGTGGGCGGCGCCGACTCCATCATCACCAGTAGCCCGCACGCGAGCACCACGGCCGTGCTGAGGCCGAAGAGCGAGCGGAGTCGGAAGTGAGGGAGGTCACTCGGCATTGTCGATGGCCAGCGCAGTGCCGGTTCCAGAATACCACCTGGGCGAGATCGCGGCCCGCAAAGGGGTGCAACCACGGGGAAATGGCCGAGTTTCGCGGCGTGGTGCGCTTTGTGGCGCAACAAAAAACCCCCGGCTTGCGCCGGGGGCTGAGGATGCGTGGAAATTGCTGCGAGCCGTTTTGGCTAGGCGTTTTACCGCTTGGAGAACTGCGTGCCGCGGCGGGCGCCGTGGAGGCCGTACTTCTTGCGTTCCTTCATCCGCGCGTCGCGGGTGAGGAAGTTCTTCTCGCGGAGCTTGTCGGTCAGGTCGCTGTCGTGCTTCAGCAGCGCCCGGGCGATGCCCTGCATGCAGGCGCCGGCCTGGCCGGTGGTGCCGCCGCCGTGGACGCGAATGATCACGTCCACATTACTGCGTACTTCGCAATGGTCCAGCGGCGCGGTGACCGCGTTTCGGTCCTGCTCGATGCAGAAAAATTCGTCGAACGGACGATTGTTGACGGTGATCGTGCCCTTGCCGGAGCGGATGCGCACCCGGGCGACGGAGGTCTTGCGGCGGCCGGTGCCAAGGGCTTCTTCACTGGCGGTGGGCATGCGTCGTTCCTGCTGCGAACGTTGAAAGCCGCCGGCTCTGCCGGCGGACTCTTCGATGTGCGGATGGTTGTGTGTGTTACGGTCCACCGGCGGAGCCGGTGGCTTTTATGGGATTCGTGTCCTACGCGGAGGCGAGCTCGGTGGGCTCGGGCTGTTGGGCGGCGTGCGGATGCTCGGCGCCGGCGTACAGCTTCAGCTTCTTCAGCATGGCCATGCCCAGCTTGCTCTTGGGCAGCATGCGGCGGACGGCTTCCTCGAGAATCAGCTCAGGCCGCTTGGCCAAGCGGTCGCCGGCCTTGATCGTTTTCTGACCCGGGTAGCCGGTGTACCAAGCGTAGGACTTCTGGTCCCACTTCTTGCCGCTGAATTGCACCTTCTCGCAGTTGGTCACGATGACGAAATCGCCCGTGTCCACGTGCGGGGTGTAGGTGGGGCGGTGCTTGCCCATGAGGATGACGGCAATCTCGCTGGCCAGCCGACCCACGATTTTGTCCGTGGCGTCCACGAGCAGCCACTTCCGCTCGACCTCGCCGGGCTTTGCCATGTAGGTTTTCACGAACCACGCGCCTTTCAGTCGATCACCAGCAAAATGGGGAGGATCGACTAATTTACCAGTGCCACGGCAAGGCGACAAGTGGAGGGAAAGCCGGGTGTCCGGCAGGAGTTTATGGCAGCATGGCCAGCGCCGGGGCTAATATCGCCGGAAGCCGCGCTGTTGACGACTGCCAGAAATAATTGCCGTACACGAAAGCCAGGCAGACGGGGTCGGGGCGGGCTTCACCCTTTGAGCCAGTACGCGAGCGCCGCGCCCAGGACGGCAGCAAGCAAATGGCTGACCGCCGATTGCACCATGTCTTTGCGGGCGGGCGACCTGGGAGTCCAGACGCCAACTTGCGAAAGATCGGCGGAACATCCGGGGCAAAAACTTAGGCCTTCGGAGGGCAGCCGGCGGCCACAGGCGTTACAGCGGGCTGACATCGTCCTACTCCCGCCGCCCGCGGAGCCACAGCGCCGCTCCCCAGAATGCCAAAAACGCCGCGACGCAGCCGGTCACGATCGCCATCCGGCGGAAATCGCGGTCCGGCGTGCCGGGATCGAGGCCCAGATACGAGCCCAGCCCCAGCAGCAGCCCCCATGCGGCCAGCCCGCCGACGACGGCCCACAGCAGAACGCGGCGATTGGTGGGTTCGTAGTTCATGATGCGGGGCTGAGTGGTCGCGAGCTGACCCATCATAGTACACTCGGCGGTTCGCCGGAGGCGAGACGCCCCGGTTCGCTGGTCGTCACTGCTGCCCACTGCATGCTGCTCACTATGAACATCGGCGTCCCCAAGGAAGTAAAGCTCGACGAATACCGCGTCGCCATGCTGCCGGTCGGCGTCGAGGAGCTCGCCCGTCGCGGCCATCGCGTGCTGGTCGAGCACGGCGCCGGGCTCGGCTCCGGCATTGCCGACCAGGAGTACGAAGCGGCCGGCGCCGTCATGAGCGCGACGCCCGCCGAGATCTTCGGCGAGGCCGACCTCATCGTGAAAGTGAAAGAGCCGCAGGCGTCCGAATGGCCGATGATCCGCCCCGGGCAGGCGGTGTTCACATACTTCCACTTCGCGGCGGACCGGGCGCTGACCGATGCGATGGTCGCTAGCGGCGCCACGGCGATCGCCTACGAAACGTTGGCCGATGACGCGGGCCGTTTGCCGCTGCTCACGCCCATGAGTGAAGTGGCCGGCCGCATGAGCATCCAGGAAGGCGCCAAGTACCTCGAGCGGCCGCAGATGGGCCGCGGCATCCTGCTGGGCGGGGTCCCCGGCGTGGCGCCGGCGTCGATCACCATTCTCGGCGGCGGCGTCGTGGGCGCCAACGCCGCGAAGATCGCCGCGGGGTTCAATGCCGACATCGCGATTCTCGACATCAACATGGACCGCCTGCGGTACCTGGACGACGTGATGCCGCCCAACGTGAACTGCCTGTTCAGCGACCGTCACACGGTGCGCGAGCAGCTCTCGCGGGCCGACCTCGTG
>CAYSFP010000252.1:0-6715 GCA_964430075.1 uncultured Planctomycetaceae bacterium
GTCGGGGGTCGGGAGTCAGGGGTCAGGGGTCGGGAGTCAGGGGTCAGGGGTCGGGAGTCAGGGGTCAGGGGTCAGGGGGGGAGGGGCAACTGGCGGGGTGCGGCGGGCGACCGTGGTTTGGGGGGCGATTTTTGGGTTTGGGCTCTTGGCGGCCGCGCAGTGGGTGTGGCTGCCGTCGACGGATACGTCGGCTGCGCAGGCAGCGATCGAGCGGGCGCTGGCGATCGGGGAGAACGACATGCCGGAGGAGATCGGGCCGTGGCAGCGGCTGTCGTTTGAAACGGTCGAGCGGGAGGTGTATTCGGACTTCGGGCGGTACTCGCGGACGTACCGGTACCGGAATGCGGACACGGGGGCAGAAGTGGATGTGTCGCTCGACTTTCCGTATCGGGGCGGGTGGCACGATTTGTGTATGTGTTATCGGAATACGGGGTGGACGATTGAGGAGCGGGTGGTGGCTGAGGCGGCGAGCGGCGAGACGGCAAACGCGGAGCAGGAGAGCGCTAAGCCGGCAAGCGGCGGGAACGGAGAGGCCGAGTGGCCGTATGTCGACGGGATGATGACGAGCCCGACGCGAGGGGAGGCGCACATTGTGTTCGCGGGGTTCGACGTGAACGGGGCGCCGGCGGATCCGCCTTCGGGTCTCGTGTTGTTCCGGCCGTGGTTCAAGCTGCGGCGGGAGATGTTGATGAACCTGGCGCCGCAGTTGTTTCAGGTGCAAGTGTTTCAACTGCAGGAGGGCGGAAGGCGGAAGGCGGAAGGCGGAAGGGGGGAGGGGGAGGAGTTGCGGGAACTGCTGGTGGCGGCGTGCGAGCGGTTTCGGGGGCTGGTGACCGCGACCATCCCCACCAAGACAGCGCCAGCCGAGACGCCGGCGGGCGAGTCGCCGACCGATCCCGCGCCAGAAAGCGGCGCGACGGCGGCGCGTTCTCCGGCCGGGCCACCGCGCTAGCGCCCGGGCGCGCCGGTCCCGCGGCGCGATTCTAGGGTTTGCAGCGTCTAGGAGGACTGGCGGCGCCGGCCTTTTCATGAGCGCAGGACGGCCCGTGTCCAAACGTTCGCGGCGCGGTGCGCGAAGTGTAGAATTGGGGGAGAAGTGAGGCTGTAGGCTGTAGACCGTAGGCTGTAGGGCGGAGGAGAACAGGAAAAGGGGTCAGGGGTCTAGGGGTCAGGAGTCAGGGGTCAGGAGTCTAGGGGAGTAGGGCGGGCTTGATTTCGGACGTCGTCTATCGGATGAGCCGGGGGGTGCGGAAGCGCTTTGAGCGTTTGCGCCGCTCGGCGAGCAATTTCGGCTATGCGATCGTGCGGCCGATCGAGCGGGCGTTCGAGGCGACGTTCGGGCGGATGCAGTACTGGATCGACCGCGTCGAGCGGATCGACGAGTGGCTGCTCGCGCTGGTGAAACTCCTGGCCTGGCCGTTCCAGGCCGTGTGGCGGCTCGCGGTCGCCGTGTTCCACGCGCTGGTGCCGGCCAAGGTGCGGGCCCGGGCGGCGAAACGGTTCACCAAGGCGAAGGCCAAGGCGGGCGCGACGCTGTGGATCGTCATCGAGAAGCTGAATCTCGACAAGGCGGTCCTGTGGCTGGTGTGGTTGCTGCGGCCGATCTGGAAGCCGATCGGCTCGCTGCTCGGGGCGATCCACGCGTGGCTGTTGACGCGGCCGTACAAGGAGATGCTGTGGGGGATCCCGGTGCTCGCGCTGTTGTCGCCCATCGTGGGCGCGGCGGTGTGGGGCGCCACGATCGGCAAGGGCAGCATCGCGGGCCAGTACCGCGCCGGAATTGAAGAGGCCAAGGAGGCGGACGACTACCCGACGATCGCGCTGTACGAGCGGAAGCTGGCCCAGTTGGGGGTCGACACGACGACGCGCGACTATCAAACCGCGCTGGAACTGGCCAACAGCGGCGAGATCGGGCCGGCGTACGAGCGGATGCGCAAGCTGGCAAGCGAGAACCAGCCCGGATATTTGCCGGCCCATTACTGGATCTTCCTGCAATTGGTCGGCAGCACGGTCGACGTGCCGGACGACGAGCGGCTGGCGCTCGCGGCCGCGCATTTGGAGCATATGAAGACCCTCGGGATGCGGCGCGAGGGACTCGACCCGTTGCGGGCGATCTTGATGGTGCAGCGGGGCGAGCTGGAAGAGGCCATCGACGTGCTCGCGCCGCTGGTGCAGAGCAACCCCTGGGCGGCGCAGCAGCGGTTCCAATTGAATCTGCAACTGGGCCGCGAGGACGAGGCGAAGGAAGACGCCCGGATGGTGCGGATCCACTACAGCGAGCGGCAGCGGCGGGGGCACGAGCCGCTCACGTCGCAAGAGTTCCAAGCGTGGGCCCAGGCCGAGCGGCTCTTGGGGAACACGGCGGCCTGGGCGCGGGTCGTGCGCGATTGGTTGCAGACGGCGCCGGAGAATTCGTACGCGCGGCAGAGCGTGGCGATGCTCAACCAGCGCGAGTTCATCGATCTGCTGCGCTCGAACTACGCCGATCCCGAAGCGCTCGCGCGACGGCTGGTGACCATGGTGCAACTGGTGGACGACCCGCTCCTGCTGGAGCCGCAAATCGCGGCCCTGTACAGCGCTCGCGGCCAGTCGGCGCCAATCCGGGCGATGATCGACGACCTGATCACGTCGCCGGACACGCCGCCGGCGCTCAAGGCGACGCTGGGAGCGCTCGCGGCCCAGGAAGGAAATCTGAAGCTGGCGCGGACGCTGTTGGGGCAGGTGGTCGAGTCGGACGAGTCCAACGCCATCGCGTGGAACAATTACGCGTGGGCGCTGGCCCAGCCGCCCGAGCCGCGCTACGAGGAGGCGCTCGCGGCGGTCAACGAGGCGCTCGAACGGGAGCCGAACGAGGTGCGATTCCGCGAGACGCGGGGGCAGGTGCTGGTGGAACTGGGGCGGTGGGACGAGGCGGTGGTGGACTTGGAACTTGCGCTCAATGGAATTCTCGATGCCGGCCCGGTGCACACAGCGCTGGCGACGGCTTACGAGCATCTGGGAATGGCGGAGTTGGCGGCGGTGCATCGGCGGGCAGGGAAGTGAGGGAGAAGGCGGAAGATCGGAGGGGTGAGGGTTCAGGGTTCAGGGTTCAGGGTTCAGGAGGGGAATAGCCCCCGGCGCAAGCCGGGGGTTGGAGGGGACGGGAGTCAGGAATCAGGAGTCAGGAGTCAGGAGTCAGGAGTCAGCGGTAGTAGAGAGGGCGCCATGTCGGTGATTGAACAGTCGGTGGGTGAGCAGCTTGAGGCTCGGATTGCGGGCAAGACGGCCGTGGTGGGCGTCGTGGGGCTGGGCTATGTCGGACTGCCGCTGATCGACGCGTTTGTCGCCGGGGGATACGGCACGCAGGGATTCGACATCGACCCGCAGAAGGTCGCCTGTTTGAATCGCGGCGAGAGCTACATCGCCCACATCGACTCCGCGAAGATTGAGCGGTGGCGCGGGCAGCAGAAGTTCGAAGCCACGGCCGACATGAGCCGGCTGTCCGAGCCGGACGCCCTCCTCATCTGCGTGCCGACGCCGCTGAGCGAGAGCCGGGATCCCGATCTGACGTATATCGAATCGACGGCGCGAGAAATCGCCAAGGTTCTGCGGCCGGGGCAACTGGTGGTGCTCGAAAGCACGACGTATCCGGGCACGACGCGGGACGTGCTCGTGCCGATCCTGAGCGAATCGGGCCTCGTGGCGGGCAGCGACTTCTTCGTGGCGTACAGTCCCGAGCGCGAGGATCCGGGCAATGCCAGCTACTCGGCCAGCACGATTCCCAAGGTCGTGGGCGGGCTGGACGCCGCGAGCCGCCAACTGGCGTGCCAACTGTACAGCGCGGCCGTGGCGAGCACCGTGCCGGTGTCGAGCTGCGAGGTGGCCGAGGCGTGCAAGATTCTCGAGAACACCTATCGCAGCGTCAACATCGCGATGGTCAACGAGCTGAAGATGCTGTTTCAGCGACTTGGCATCGACGTGTGGGAGGTGATCGACGCCGCCAAGACGAAGCCCTTCGGTTTCCAGGCGTTTTACCCGGGGCCGGGGTTGGGCGGGCATTGTATCCCGATCGATCCGTTTTATTTGAGCTGGGTGGCGCGCAAACACGAGATGCCGACGCGGTTCATCGAACTGGCCGGCGAGATCAACGCCGGCATGCCGCTGTATGTCGTGAACCGCGTGGCCGAGGCGCTGAACGACGCGGGCAAGCCGATCCGCGGCAGCCGGATCGGCATCCTGGGCGTGGCGTACAAAAAGGACGTGGACGATCCGCGCGAAAGCCCGTCGTTCAAGTTGATGGAGCTGCTCGCGCACCGCGGGGCGGTGCTGAGCTACGTCGACCCGCACGTGCCGACGCTGCCGCGGATGCGCAGCTTCGACGTGCCGCGGCTAGCCAGCGAAGAGTTGACGCCCGAGTACCTCGCGTCGCTCGACTGTGCGTTGATCGCGACGGACCATTCCGCGTTCGATTGGGAGCGGATCGTGCGCTACTCGCACCTGGTGGTGGACACGCGCAACGCGTGCCGCGACGTGCAGGGCGAGAAGCAGAAGGTGTGGAAGGCGTAGAGGGGCAGGCTGGGGGGGGGAAGGGTTCAGGGTTCAGGAGGGGAATAGCCCCCGGCGCAAGCCGGGGGTTGGAGGGGACGGGAGTCAGGAATCAGGAGTCAGGAGACGGAAAATGGCACGCGGATTCTCGCGGATCGGCGGGCGGCGGAGTGGTTTCCTGATGTAGAGTTAACGCACCCGGGTTGCAGGCCACGGACGATGATCGGTGACCACGTGGCGCCCGGGCGCAGTGTCGCCATCTCGCTCCGCGAGATGATTTCGGCCGATGACATCTCGCGGAGCGAGATGGCTGCACGATGTGGCCCGATTGAAAATGAGGCACTGATGAAGTCGACGATGCGAGTAGGCGGCCGATTGGCGGCGGCGTTTGCGGCCGCGATGGCGGTTGCTTGGGCTGCGGCGCCGGCCCGCGCAGAACTGAAGCCCGAAGAAATCGCGGTCGTCGCGGCGAAGAACAACCGCGAGTCGGAAGAGCTGGCCAAGTACTACATGAAGGAGCGCGGCGTTCCGGCGGGGAATCTGTGCCTCGTGGACGTTCCCGAAACGGAGGTCTGCGAGCGCGAGCATTGGACGTGGGCGGTGCGGCCGGAAATCATCAAGTGGCTGTCGGACAACGATTCCCAGCGGACGCTGCGGTGCCTGGTGACGGTGCGGGGAATCCCGCTCAAGATCGGTCCGGCCAGCGAAGATCCTAAACGCGATGCGTATCTCGATTTTCTCGCCGCCGATCGAAAACAGCGGCTGGAAGCACTGGCTAACTACGGTCAGCAGCTCGACCGGGTGGCGGACGAAGTGATCGTCACGGCGCCGGCGGGGGGGGAGGGCGCCGACCAGGCCGCGCCGACCTCGGAATTGATGGCCGCGCAGGCGGAACTCGAGAAGCGACTTCAGGCCGCCCAGGCGCGGGTCGCCAAGCTCAACGGCGCCGAGAAGCAACAGGCGGCCGTCCAGTTGCAGCAACTGGCGATGCTCGCCGGCGGAGCGCGCGTCATGATGCAGGGCATGCAGAGCCAGCTCATCGTCCAGCCGGAGGCGACCGAGCTGCGAACCCAATTCGACCTGCTGCGGGGACGCGCCAGCGGGTTTGCCGAGATTCAGGTGCTGCTCGAACAATGGCCGCCGGGATTCCAGCGCGATGCGATCATTCTGGCCACGCTGGAACGCAATGGCGGCCAGCTCGGCGCCATTGAATGGCTGGACGCGCAGATCGAAATCGTCAAAAAGAACGAAACCGGCGCCAGCCTCGACAGCGAGCTGTCGCTCGTGCTGTGGCAGGGCGACTACGAGCTGTTGCGGTGGCAGCCCAACTACTTGCGGCTGGCCGGCGACCAGTCGCAGTGGCACAAGGCGTTTCCGACGATGATGGTCTCGCGCATCGACGGGCCGACCGTCGAGCACGCCAGGCGACTCATCGACGACGCCATTGCCGTGGAAAATGCCGGCGGCCTCAAGGGCAAGGCGTACTTCGACGGCCGGGGGATCGGCAAAATCGAGGAGCCCAACCAGCAACCCGGCAGCTATGGCGACTACGATCGCGCGGTTCTGATCACCGCCCAGGGCATGAAGGAACAGACGCCGATCGAGGTGGTGCTGAACACCGGCCCCGAGTTGTTCCAGGCAGGCGAGTGCCCGGACGCGGCGCTCTACTGCGGCTGGTACAGCCTGGCGAAATATGTCGACGCGTTCGACTGGAACCAGGGGGCGGTGGCGTATCATCTGGCGAGCGCCGAAGCGGAGACGCTGCACGACGCCGGCAGCCAGGTGTGGTGCAAGCGGCTGATCGAAGACGGCGTCGCGGCGACGATCGGGCCCGTGTACGAGCCGTACCTGCTGGCCTTCCCGCGACCGGAGCAGTTCTTTGCGCTGCTCATTCAAGGCGACTTGACGCTGGTGGAGTGCTACTATCGCACGCTGCCGTTCAATAGCTGGATGATGACGCTGATTGGCGACCCGCTCTACCGGCCGTATAAGGGCGGCGTGCGAGCGGCCCATGCCGGAGAGCCAGCGGCCGCGGCGCCGGCGTCGTGAGGATTGGAACTCGCGCAGTGGAGCCCACACGAACCCGCCCGCCGAGGGCGGGTTTTTTGTTGCCGTTGTAGAAACGCTGGACTTTAATACTACAGCGCTAAGTCACGTCCATTGGCAGCGTATCAGGTCTTTGAGAGCGATG
>CAYSFP010000253.1:0-6618 GCA_964430075.1 uncultured Planctomycetaceae bacterium
GGGAGGGAGCCGGAGGAACAGGTTGAGCGATTGAGCCTCGCCGACCACGGCGCTGCATGCACTTGCATCATCCTGTTCAACGCTGGGATCTCAGGGCGCAAAGTCGATTCACGTCCCGGAGGGACGTGACGCTCCTGTTTGCTCCGTCGACCCAGCAATGAATTGCTGGGCTAATGTCGTAGCATCCCTGCGGGACGGGATCAGGGCCACCTGCACACCACCCGACCGCCGGCGAATTCCACCCCCGCGGGCTGTATGGTAGAATTAAAATATGAGCACGCGAAAACTGATCGAAAAAGAATTGGACGTTCTGCCCGAGTCATTGCAACGGGAAGTCTACGACTTCGCCCGCTTTTTGCGGATGAAAGTCGACTACGAAGACTTCGACGGCTTGCTCGCCAGCGAGTCCGTTTTGGCCCGCGATTGGAATAGCGCCGAAGAGGACGCCGCGTGGGCAAACCTGTAGCAGGCGATATCGTCGTTCTGCCCTTTCCGCAGACGAACCTGCAATTGGGCAAGCGCCGGCCGGCGCTGGTCGTCGTCGACTTGATCCTTTGCCAAATCACTAGCCAAGCGCACCGCGACTCCTACTCGATTGTGCTCGATGCGAATGACTTTGAGAGCGGTCAACTGCACGTGCGCAGCTACATTAGGCCAAATCGACTATTCACGGTTGAACAGTCGGTCATTCTTTATACTGCCGCTCGCTTGAACAGTTCCAAGCTTGGCGAGACGCCCGTTAAACTGCGCCAACTTTTCTCATGAGCACGCGATCGACGGGTAAAGGGAGACGGGAGACTCGCTTCCCTTTTCCCCCTCTAATACGCGTTCTCGTTTGAACTGTCGTAGCTAGCAATTGATTTATGCCGTGTTTTCCAGAGTCGACTCAAGCTAGCAACGCGCTGTTCTTACTTGCGATTGGTATAACGAGGCGCCGACCGACCGGCGATTGATATGAAGATCAGCGAGTTCTACCAGAACATCCTCGGCGCGAATCTCACCAACTCTCGATGGTCGTGGGGAGCGGTCGATCCGGTGGCCAATCGAGTCTACCTGCGGGTCTGGGAGGACTTGATCGAGAATGTTGAAGACGGGCAGCGGGTCATCGTGCTGAACGACGCTCCCCAGACGTCGCGCGGCCGGCCGGAGCGGGAACGGCATCTTGAAGCGATCCGTAATGGGGCGGAGGGCTTTGGCGTCGTTTGCGTCGCCAGCTTCCAGCCAGCCGCCGATAGTCGCCAGATCAAGGCGTTCGACGACAAGGAGTTGCTAGCGTTTGATGGACTGACTGAGGAAAACGGCAGCACTTACGCCACGTTTCGGTCTCGAATTCCCGTCGCAGAGCTTGCCGCCCGGCAGACGGCCCACAGCACGCTTTCACGCGACATTAAGGCAGTGCTGTCGCGCAAGCAGATCGATGCGACCACAAAGGAAGCGCTGATCGACGCGAGGATCGGGCAGGGAATGTTTCGCGCCGCGGTCCTAAAAATCTGGGGGAACCGCTGTGCGGTCACAGGGTGTCGCACACTCGACGCTGTACGGGCGTCGCACATCAAGCCGTGGCGGGACTCTACCGATGAGGAACGGCTCGATCCGAGCAACGGGCTGCCGCTGGTGGCGACGCTCGATGCTCTGTTCGATGCTGGGCTGATTTCGTTTTCTGACACCGGTGAGATGCTCGTGGCGCCGAAGATTGCCGCAGAGGAGCGAACCAGGCTAAGCGTGCACCGACAGCGGCTCTTGAGTGCCGTTCCAGTAGAAATGGCGGGCTATCTCGCGCACCACCGCAAAGAGGTTTTCGGGAGGCAAGGCGACGGTTGAAATGTTTGAGCAGTAGCAGGGCGGACGCCCACCCGCCTTCAACCCTCAACCCAAGGTGAGGCGAGTGCGGCGCCCTCCCCACGTGTCTATTCCCCATGTCGCGCGTCGACGGCAATCTTCCGCAAGCCGATCGAGCGCAACATGTCCATCACGCTGACGACTTCGCGATAGGCCAGCGACTGGTCGCAAACGAGCGTTACGGGTTGATCCGCGGGAGGGACGCCGTTGCTCTTGAGCAGGGCAACGAGCCCCTCTTTGTCGGTCGGGCGGTCGTACACGCGGATTCCCAGCTCGCCCGAGGCGGTCCGCTGGACCGAAATCGTCAGCGGAACCCGCCCGGACGGGTCCATTCGCTCGCCCTCACGAAAACCGCGGATCCCCGAGGAATAAATCCACGGCGCCGGCTCGCGCGACAGTTGCTGGTCGACTTGCTCCAGCCCCGCCGCCGACCCGCGCTCGGCGACGATCCTGTCCCGGATCTCGGACATCTTCTGCCGATATTCTTCGACCGTGAACTCGGGCGCCTGCCACCGCACCCACACCTGGTAAGGCCCGCCAGGGAGCGTCAAGGCGTGCGGTCCGCCGTTGGACACGTTGCTGATCTGAATGGTCGTGTCCTCCTCGGGATGCGTCAGCGTCACGACGCCGTCCTGCAAAACGCCCCACGGCTGCGCATCGGTCATTTCAAACAGCGAAAACTCGACGTTCGCCACGCCGCTGATGCCCAGCATGGCCACGGGACTCTGGGCGCAAGAAATCTGTCCCACGTACATCGCATCGTTCACCAGCACGGGCGAATTAGGAAACCGCCAGTTCTGCAGCCGCAACTTGTCCACGTCGAGCAGCCGCGGCGTGCGGTCGATCACCCGCACGCTCGGCGTCAGGTTGAGCTGGTAGACGCGGCCGGTCGCGTCCGTGGCCAGCCGCAACGCCGTGGGTTTCACGTCGGTCAGGTCGAGCCTTTGCGCCTCGAACCCCAGCGACTCCTTCGCCTCGGCAGGCTCCATGTCGATCTCGACGACGAATCGGCCCCCATCCATTCGCGGGCGAATCGTGGCGAAGGCGGAAACTTCCCCGACGCTAAGCCCCAAGCTCAGCGACGCCTGAGCCGAGGTCATTCCGCCGCGCATCTCATACGTCTCGATCCCGCCGCCCGGCACGTATGAGGCCACGCTGGCGTCGACGATGAAGTCGCGAAACACAGAGCCGTCGCTTTCCGCCGCCAGAGACCTGCCGGACGCAATCAGCCCAAACGCAACCAGCAGCGAAAAACTCATGCGAATGAAGTTCGTCATGGCAATCCCTTGAAGACATAGGAAACTCGTCGGTCAACAACGCCCACGCCGCTCAGGTAGCGCTGCGTCTCCGAATACTCAATTTGCGGCTCGCTCATCGCCAGATTGGCCGTCGAAGGCGAAACTCGCTCAACCACGGGGCTTGCCGCCTCGCTGGCGTCGATCGGCGTCGTTATGGCGGATTCCGCTCGCTGGCCGCGCCACAGGACGACGTTCAGCGTCAGCGAGATCAGCAGCAGCGCCGCAATCGCGAGCGCCGCCGGTACGGGCGCCGCTACCGAGCGATGGCGCCAGCCTGTCGTCACGCGCGCCGCCGCCGCGCGCACCGCCGCCCGATTGCCGGCGCGCACGCTCGGCGGCGGTTCGATCTCCCGAAATCTCGCGAGCAACTCGTCCCAAAGATCATCGTCGTTCATCGTTCTTTCGCCGGTCTGAGTAAAGCTTCGAGCCGTTGCCGCCCGCGGTGCACGCGGCTCTTCACCGTCCCTAACGGCTCGCCCACCACGTCCGCGACCTCCGCCAGGGACAACTGCTCGATAAAACGAAGCACGAACACTTCGCGCGTTTCCCTGTCCAGTTCGTCGAGCGCCTTCAGCACCCGTGCAAGCTCCTCTTGATGCTCCAACGTCGCGTCCGGCAGCGGACGAGGGCAAGGCCGCTCGACTTGCGTCTCCTGTCCCGCCGGCTCGCGCTGCCGTCGCCAACTCCGGCGCAAGACGTTTCGCGCCGCGGCAAACACGAACGCCCGCAACTGCGTCGCCGTGCCCGTCATCTTCGGCAGCGCCTGCACGAGATCGCCGAAGCAGTCGGCCGACTGCTCGCCCGCCAACTGCGGATTCCCATGCGAGGCGAGAAAGTACCGATACAACGGACCTTCGAATTGGCCCACGAGCCGTTCAAACGCCCCCGCGTCGCCTCGTCGCAGGTTGACTAACCATTCGTCGTCCATGCTCATCAAGCGATCGCAAGTCTGCCGGTCGCCCCGCCCTGCACTCGAAAATTAGCCCGCAGCGTAAGCAAGGGCATCTGCGTCGATCTTGCTTACGCGTCGAGTTCCGATCGACTTTGACAGGACGCAAGGGGCGTTACGACAACCCCTAAGGGAGAGCCCGAACCCGCCCCTCGGGTTGCAAGTTTTTGTTCTCTTCCATCCCGGATGGGATGGCGAGCAACGGGCAAAGCTCTCGTTCAACGAAGAATTTCATTGAAACCAAGCCACCCATTGTGCTAGGACGGAGGGGCTCCACGTTGGTCTTTGACAATTCGCCTTGCCAATCCCGCAAAACGCCGTCGCACCTGCCTTCGCCATCAGGCTCGCCGACGTCGCCACCGCCGCGCGCCAAGGCCCTTGACCGCCGTGCGCACCACCAAAGGACCAAAGTGGACAAAGTGGACGCCCCACGGACCCCCTTGAATTAAGAAAGCCGTTGTCGTGCCACGACTTACAGCGACGGCCGTAAGGTGTCCTGTCCAAAACGCGGTTGCGGCGCACCGCCAAGTGTCCACTCTCGTCCCCGAGTGTAGACGTCTCGCTCCGCGAGACGAAAATTTCCTCTCGCGGAGCGAGAGGGCTACACTTTCGGCCATCTGGGATCGCGAGCCCCCGCGAGCGACCGTTCCTGCCGATTCCCACAATCTTTCCCATTTTCCTGCTAGACGACGTCCGCGCCACCGGTAAAATTATACGGCTGGATACGGCTAGATTACTCCCCGCTAGTCCAATCAGTAGATCACCTCGACGCACGTCATAAGAAAGGTCTTGTCCGCTCGCTTGAGTCCTGCGTCTGACGGCACGTCCCCCCTACCGCCGTCGCCAGGGCCGACTTCGTGGGACGACCTCCGCCTGCACGGCACATTTCTTTTGATCGCGTGACTTGGATTCGGGGCAGCGAATCTTGATCACGGCTAACGGCGGCCGACGCACATGGGCGTAGCGTCGGTCGATGGCGGTGCGTCATTTTTTGAGTGAGTCTCCCCAACCGTCGCGATCAGCGAGACGTTGACGGCGTGCGAGCGCGATTTTCCCCTGGTCGGACCCACGCGTTCTGACCGTGCGCTGCAAGCATGCTGCCATCATCGCGCGCTGCAAGCGATGCGTGCGCTTTGGCGAAAGATTGCTGGATCGAACAAGAAGCCAGCGCACCGCGACGAGCCACAAGCCGCCGGTGCGCGTGCGTCTCTTCGCAGTTGTAATCTTTTACCAAATGGCCGCGCGGCAATTGATTACGGTCGACTGGTGCTAAGATTGGTTGTCTCGACGCCCAGAATCTGCCGCTGTGAGGCGCACCCGACTGCGGGACGCGTCGCCTTATTGCTTGCGAAACGCGTTTGCCTCCGCGGCCTCGTCCGCAAACGATTACTTCAGACCAGATTGGCATGGGGCTTCGACGTCGCGCCGCGCGCTGGCAGCACCGATCTTTTGTTGGCGTGGGGGGGGTTCTCTGTGACGGCGTTTCGACCCAAGCGCGCATCCGCGCAGACCCGGCCGGCGCCTCGCGGCGCCTGACTTCGATTCATTGAACGTTATTCTTCAAACGGTATTCGTCGCTTCGTGCGACCACAGTTTCCATCAGGAGCGTTGACCTTGTACGACACGTTGCTGGATCACGATTTGGAGGATGAAGCGGTCGCCGTCGACGGCGACGTCGAACTCGATGCCAAGGGCCTTGATGACGATCTCGACGACGACGGCGACGGGATGTCGCTCGAGCTGGCCGACGACGGCAAGGACGAAGCGGCGGCGGCCCTCGACTTCGACGACGAAACTCCGGACGGCGAGTCCTGGTCGGACGATCCGGTGCGCATGTACCTCACCCAAATGGGCGAGATTCCGCTGCTCACCCGCCAGCAGGAAATCAACCTCGCCCGGCGAATCGAGACCACCCGCACCGCCTTCCGCCGCCGGCTGCTGGCGTGCGACTACGTCATCCGCGCCGCCTACAAGGTGCTGAAGCGGGTGCACCGCGGCGAGCTGCCGTTCGACCGCACCGTGCAGGTCTCCGTCACCGACCGCCTGGAGAAGGACCAGATTCTCGGCCGGTTGCCGCACAACTTGGCCACGCTCGAAACGCTGCTGGAACGCAACGCCGAGGACTACCGCATCGCCACCTCGAAGAACGCGAAACCCGCCCATCGCAAGACGGCCTGGCACAACCTCGCCAAGCGCCGCCGCCGCGCGGTGATGCTGGTCGAAGAGTTGGGCCTCCGCACGCAGCGCATCGAGTCGATGATCGGCACGCTCGAGCAGTTCAGCGCCCGGGTCGACGAGTTGCAGGCCCAGCTCGTCCAGATGCGCAAGGATCGCCGCCCGGCGTCCGAGCGCGAGCCGCTGGTGATCGAGTGCCGCAACATCCTCCGCGTCACCCAGGAATCGCCCACCAGCCTCCGCAATCGCGTGAACTACCTCAAGGAGGTGTACTCGAAGTACCAGCGCGCCAAGCGCGGCCTCAGCGAGGGCAACCTGCGGCTGGTCGTGTCGATCGCCAAGAAGTACCGCAACCGC
>CAYSFP010000254.1:0-6556 GCA_964430075.1 uncultured Planctomycetaceae bacterium
GCAGCGACCCCAGCATGGACGACGTGCGGATCATCTGCATCTCCGGCATGGTCGAACAGGACAAGATTCAGGAATTGCGAGACGCTGGCGCCGATGAGTTCATGAAGAAGCCGTTCGACGTCGACCAGCTCGTTAACCGCACGTGCCAACTGTTGGATTTGGAAACCGCGGGCGTGAAATAACTTGCCGACGCCGCCACGCGCTCACCCCTAGCCCTGGCCGCGAGGCCAGGGTTCGAACCGCCGGCTCGCGCCGGCGGCTATTGCCCTTCCGAGGCGGCATGTGCGCTGCTGCTAGCGAACCTGATCGCAACTTGGAATGCGCCAAGCTCGACGCCCTGAAAGAGCTCGCCTACGGCGCCAGCCACGAGATCAACAACCCGCTGGCGAATATCTCCGCGCGAGCGCAGTTGCTGCTTCGGGACGAGTCGGACCCCGAGCGTCGCCGTGCGCTGGAAGCCATCCATCAGCAGGCTCACCGCGCGCACGAGATGATTTCGGATTTGATGCTGTTTGCGCGGCCGCCGCGGCTCGAGCGGCGTCCGCTGCAAGTCGCGACTTTGCTTCAACAAATCGAGCGCGAGCTGATCGACGAGTGCCGTCGCCGGGCCGTGGATCTCACGATTCAGGTTGATCCGTCGCTTCCGAGCGTCGCGGCCGACGAGGTCCAGCTTGGCGTCGCGATCAAGGCTCTGTGCACGAACGCCTTGGAGGCGATCGGCCGGGATGGCGTCATCCGCGTCGAAGCCGGGGTGTCCAGCAACGGCGCCGCGGTGGTGATCGCCGTAGGCGATTCGGGCCCCGGAATCCCGGCGGCCATTCGGCCGCACATCTTCGACCCATTTTTTTCCGGCCGCGAGGCAGGTCGCGGCCTAGGATTTGGATTGTCGAAGAGTTGGCGGATCGTTACCGAGCACGGCGGCCGGCTCACCGTGGATGACTCGGCCGTGACGGGCGCGAGATTCGTCGTTGAGTTGCCGCTGGAAGCCGGCGTCGATGGCATCGTGTAGCCCTCTCGCTCCGCGAGAGGAGATTCGTCTCGCGGAGCGAGACGACTACACTCAAATCACGCTATGCTTACGTTATGGGAAAAATTAACGAAACGGTCCGCACGCTGAACAGCTCCGCCCGGACGGCGCTGTTCGGCATCCTCGTGGCCGGCATGGGCTTCGGCGGCTGGAAGGCCTACTCCCTCTACAGCGAACCGCAGGTCCGGCTCGCAGAAAAGCAACGCGAGCTCGACGAACTGGCCGGGCAACTCGCGTCGGCTCGCACCGATCTGGCCGCGAGCAATCAGCAAGTGCAATTGCTCACTACCGAGGTCGAGCTGAAAAAAGCCATGATCGCCAAGCTCGAAACGGCGATGGGCCTGTTGAAGCTGCGTCACCGGATCGCTCGCTTTGACGTCACCGATCAAACGGAAGACGAAGAAACGGGCGAGACGATCTCCACGATCGAGTTCTACGAAGTGAACGACGAGGGCAAGCCGGCCGGCGACGCGCGGCAGAAGTTCGATATCATAGGCGACCGCGTCTACGTCGATTGCCTCGTCGCCAAATTCGACGACAAGTATGTCGAGCAGAACGTGCTCGATCGCAACACGGCGATCTGCTTGTTCGAGCGCATCTACGGCGAGCACCAGGAGCCGAGGAACGGCTTTCCGCTCGACCAGGTTGGTTCCATTCCGGCGTCCTACGCGCGGTACGGCGAGACCTCCGAGTTCGAGAAACGCATCTGGCGCGACTTTTGGACGATCGCCAATAACCCGGCCAAGGCCCAGGAGCTGGGCATCCGCGCGGCGCATGCCGACGCGCCGTCGATTCGGGTGCGCGAGGGCATGACGTACGAGCTGGAGCTGCGCACCACCGGCGAGTTCACGCTGCGACCCGTCGACGGCACGGCCGACGCTGGCTCCGCGGGCGCGTAACGGCGGTCAGTCGCCCAGCAGGTCGTCAGCATAGCCGGGCGGGAAGGGGTTGTCGGGCGGCGGCTCCGCGGCGCGACGGCGCGCTCGCACGAGGCGATCGTCGACGGGCGCCTCGGCAAATTCTGCGATCCAGTAGTTGATTTCGTCGGGGGTGAGCGACGCGGGGCGGGGGTTTTTGCGCGATTCCGGCGCGCTAAGCCGCGAGCGGCGGCGGAGGGCGTCGGAAAACCAGATGTCGCTGTCGACGAATGCGGCGCGGCGGCGGCGCGCGGCGCGCTGCAAGCGATGATCGCTCGACACCACGGTGAGCGACCGCGGCACATTGTCGGCCACGATCAGCTCTTCGATCAGCGCATCGGCGTTTTCGTAGTCGGAGGCGTAGCGAACGGTCATGCCCTCGTGCGTGACGGTCCGCGGCAGGCCCGGCGGGGCCTCGGCCGCGTCGAACACCACGGTCGTCAGCGGCAGCTCCTTGGCGTCGATCGCCGAGGCAAGGAACCGCAGCAGCGCCTCGCGCGAACCGCGAAGTCCCGAGCCGGCCTGGCCGACGATGCCGGTGACGTGCAACAGGTTGTAGCCGTCGATGATGAGGGACATACGCTAACGCGGCGTTTCGCCCCATTGGGTGAATTGTTCGTGGAAGAAACGGGAAATCTGGTGGTCGGCGTTGAAGATGTGAGCGAGCAGCGCCGCCCGAATCCACATCCCGTTGCGGGCCTGGCGGAAGTACATCGCCCGCGGGTCGTCGTCGATCTCGGGCGGAATCTCGCCGAAGTGCTGGTCGCGCGGGAACGGGTGCAAAATGGGGGCGTAGGTCTTCATGCGCCGCACGAGTTCGCGGCTGAGTTTGTAGCGGTCGAAGTCGATCGCGGCGAACGACGCCGCGTCGGCCGCGTTGTCGTGCTCTTTCTGGATACGCGTCATGTAGAGCGCGTCGATCTGCTCGATCAGCGGGCGGCCGTCGATCGGCTCCTCCAGCGAATCGACTTCGAAGAACCGCACTCCCCGGGCCTGCAGCCGCTGCCGCAGGTCGTCGCGGAGCATGAGCGTCGGGTGCTGCGGCGCCACGAACGCGAGCGTGACGCCAGGATAGTCGGCGAGCAACTCGGCGAGCGAGCGCACCGTGCGGCCGCGGCCGATGTCGCCGCAGAAGCCGTAAACCTTGTTGGCTAGTCCGTGATCGAGATCCGGATACTGGCGCCGCATCTCGTCGAGTCGATTGCCGACTGGCGAGTCCTTGGGATTGGCAAATTGGAAGGTGCGCTGCAGCGTGTAGATGTCCAGCAGCGCCTGCGTGGGGTGCTGGTCGGCGCCGCTGCCGGCGTTGAGGATCGGCACGCTGCGCTGGCCGCGGTCGGCCAGGTCGTTCATCAGGTACGCGCACGCCTCGGCTAGCCGGGCGATCGGGCTGCGCATGACGATCAGGTCGAAGTAGCTCGAGAACATGCGGATCGAGTCGAACCGCGTTTCGCCCTTGGTCTCGCTGGACGTGGACGGGTCGCGGACCTCGTTGCAGGTGATGCCGAGGATCTGGCAGGCCGCCATGAAGGACAGGAACGTGCGGGTCGAGGGCTGCGTGAAATACAGCATCGCCCGCTTGTGGTGGAGCAGGTTAATGAGAAAGTCCTGCCCGGGGCGGCTCTTCGACAGGCCGCGAATCTTGTCGGCCGTGCTGGCGAGGTCTTCGAGCAGGGCGACCGAAAACTGCCGGCTGAACAGCACATGCCGCAGCCGCTCGTCGCGGCTGAACTCGGGAAGCTTGACGACCGTGGGCCGCTCGATCCGCTCGTGGTAGTGGAGCAAATCGCGTTCGTCCTGCGTCGCGGCGCTTTCAAGCGGCGGGTCGATGGACATGAGCGTGCTCATGGCGAGTGTGCGCGGAGGGTTGCACCGCTCATTCTAGAACCAGCAGGCGGGATTAGTCAGGGGGCCGAGACGCTAGCCGCGATGCGACGCATCGCTGGGGCGGCAGCGAACGCAGTTGACGATTTCAACTCACGCGAATCCCTCCCGTGTCGCTGCGCGACCAGACTACCGCTCTGCGAGGGAGGGGAAGCTCTTCCTCAGTCGGCAATCCTCCAGCGGAGGTGGAACAATTGCATCATCGCACCCAGCAGGCCGAGATTGTAGAGGACCGTATACGCCACAAAACCCCAGAAAATCCAGACGTTGATCGCGCCTGCATTCGACTGGTCCGCCACCTCCAGCGGCAGGTTGAACGCCGCGGCGAACGGGCTGAGCGCTTTACTCCACTCGACGACGCTGGCGGCGGCCGACCCGCGGGCGAAGACGTCGACAAACGCGCCGGCGGCGATCGGCGCCAGAAACATCACGGCGATGATCGCGTAGGTGCACATCAGGCTCGTGGCGCTGCGGCGGAACAGCGTCGAGCAGAACAGACCTGTCGTCGCGGTGGTCACGCAGGTGAGACCGACGATCAGGAAGTATCCGGCCATCGTCGGCAGGTTGTACCAGTAGTCCAGCGGCATGACGCACGCCAGGAATACGGGCCACATCAGGAACGAAGTGAGCACGCTGGAGACGCGCAGCCCGGAGAGCAGCTTGCCCCATAGCATCTGCCAGGGCGTGATGAGCGTGGTGAGCAGTAGGTCGAGCGTCTCGCGCTCGCGCTCGCTGGTGACGCTCGCGGCAAGGAAAACGGGGCCGACCAGCATGTTGAACAGCAACACGTAGGCGATGTACCACGGTGCATACTGCGGCCGCATGAACAGGCAGACGGCCATCACAAACAGCGCCAGCCCCATGCTGATCTGGATAACGGCGCGCAGCATGAGCGTGCCCTGGCTGAAGATTTCGCTGCGGATTTCCTTGTCGTAAATCGGGTTGGCGTTCTCCGGCAGGAACGTCGTGCGCTTCGGAGGCGCGAACAGCCGATCGGGGAACTGGTCCCGCTCGATGTAAAGGCCGACCGCTTCCTTGGCTTCGGTTTCCAGATCGATCGCTTGCTTGCCGCCCGTGCCGAGATCCGGCGGGCGCAGCAGGCGGCGGCTGACGTCGGCCCACAACAGGGCGCCGATCGACAGGCACGCGATCGGCGCCACCGTGAGCGTGACCCACAGCCGCAGGTCGCCCTGCCGTTCGAGAGCCCGCCACAGGAGCACGCCCGCCATCGCCAGCGGCAGGATCATGAGATACGACACGACGAGCGATGCGCTCGTGCGCGTGAAGTAGCTGCTGGCCCACAGGCTGATCATGCCCGAGAGGGCGACCGAGCAGATCATCGCCACATAAGCCGCGAATACCTCGTACAGCGACACACCGCCCAGCGGCAGGCAAAGCATGACGATCGGCAGCGAGCAGATCATCAGCTCAAGTAGCGGCACGAGCGACGCGGCGAATTTGCCCAGCACGATCGCCCCGGGGCGCAGCGGGCTGGCGAGCAGCATTTCGTAGCTGTCGCGTTCCTTCTCGCCCGTGATCGCGCCCGCGGCAAAGCTGGGGGCCATGAGCGAGACGAGCAGGTACTGGCCGAGGAAGAAGAGATTCACCAGCCGCCTGGCTTCTTCGGGGCGGGCGAGGTCGAGCGTCTGGTTGGCGGGCCAGGCGGCGTAGACGAGGAGGCCGAGGCCGGCAATGTAGGCGAACAGAAGCAGGAACCCGCGCGTCATACGCAGGTTGATGACGAGTTCGCGCTGGAGGACGGGGTTTTCGAAAATATACATGGCGTTGTGGGAGGAGGGCGTTGCCGAACCGCTGTGGCGACCCCAGTGCTCCGAGCTATAATTGATCAATGGTCAATTCGGATGTCACTCTCGACCGCCCGGCGTTGGCCGATCTGTGCCGAGCGTTCGGCGTAGCGCGGCTGCGTGTGTTCGGATCAGCACTGCGGGACGATTTTGATCCCGAACGTAGCGACGTTGACTTGCTCGTTGAATTCTTGCCAGGCGTGAGCAAGAGCCTCTTCAAACTTATGGAGATGCAGGAGCGTTTGTCGGAGTTGTTCCATCGCGAAGTCGACTTGGTAACGCCGGCTAACTTAAGCAAGTATTTTCGCGACGATGTGCTCATGTCCGCCGAGGTATTGTATGACGCAGCATGACCCGATGGTCCGGGTGCAACACATGCTGGACTACTCGCGCGAAGCAATCGCACTCCTGGGCGAACGGTCATCGGAAGACCTCCGGGCTGATCGTGTCCTGCAACTTGCGCTCGTGCAGCTCATTGAGATCGTTGGCGAAGCGGGCAGTCGTGTTCCAGCCGACGTACGCGACGCTCATCCTGAGATCCCATGGAAGCAAGCAATCGGCATGCGGCATCGGTTAATTCATGGCTATGAGTCGATCGATTTTGAGGTGGTCTTCGACACGGTGCGCGATAGTTTGCCGCCGCTCATCAAGCAGCTTGAAGAATTGCTTCGATGATGTGGGGTTACGTTCTGGGATGCAAAGCGCGGTCTTTCAAGCCTGGAGCCGATGCCTAATTCGATAGTGCATCGTCGTTCCGATTTGATTCTCTCGCACGATCTCACACATTTCGTCAATTGAGCAATTGGCAGTTGCGACGGATTTCTCACCAATCCAGAGAGCCTCAAACGTAAAACCATCGGGAGCAAGTTTGCGATAGCCCACGACTTTCGGACAGTGGCGGGAGATTGACTTACGCCGCTAGG
>CAYSFP010000255.1:0-6555 GCA_964430075.1 uncultured Planctomycetaceae bacterium
CCTAGCGGCGTAAGTCAATCTCCCGCCACTGTCCGAAAGTCGTGGGCTATCGCACTCGTGCAATTGGCGCGATGCCCAGGCGCTATCGCCAATTCCTGCTCAAGCTGCAAGTTGTTGTCGGAAGACAAGTTCGATGAATCGACATCCCGGTTCGATTCCCGCCGACTGCCGAATGATCTTCGCCGCCTTAGGTCCGAGTTAACCAGTCGGCATCGCCATCATCGCAATCGCTTCTCGATGCCGTTTCGACAGCGACGGCCACGCCGCGCCGCTCTTGTCGCACATTTGAGATTTGTCAAAGATCATCATCGCAAGATCGAAAAGATCGCTGCGATCAGCGATAGCAGCTTTCATGTCATTGCCCCGAGAATTACCAGTCACCTTATAGATGATGGCGTCCGGCACTTTCCGAATGCGCAAAGAGCCGAAGCGCTCGAATGGCTTCGAACTGCGAACACGGCTGTCGAGTGACGACGCCAATGCGCTCTAAACTCCACTGGATCAGTCTGATTCCAGTTGGAATTTCGGCAAATGAACTCCGCCGATTTCGAGCATTTGAACGCGAGTGGCGCTCAATCGCTCGGCGAGCACGCCGGCCGCGCGGCGCATGAACTCATATCCGAATTCAGGGTGCGCCGCACAGTATTTTAGCAATTGCTCGGCATCGATGACGAGCGCCTTCACACGAGAGATCGTACGGGCGGAGTCGAAGAGGCGCGTTCGTCCGACCAGCGGAGACCAGCCCATTAACTCACCCTTCTCGACGATCGAGATTTGTCGACACGCTTTCGCATCGCAGATTGCCAGGGAGATGCGGCCGTCGACAATAAAATAGACGTCCTTCGCGCGATCAAATTCCTCAAAAACGGTCGTATTAGTCGCGAACTCCTCTAGGCGAAAGAGCGGGGCCAAGTCACTTAGATATCGGGCGTCGATTCCTCGAAAGAACGTCGTCTCGCGCAACAAATCGACATTGCCAGGTTGTGCCATGACTTGCTTCCTCCTCTGCGTTGGAGCCAATCGGCGCGGGACTGAGCACCTGTAGAGCCATCTCGCCGATTAGATCGAGACGAACTTCACGCCCAAGCGCGCAATATAAGGGGCGGCGAAACGGGTAACAAGCGTCGGACTTTCGTTCGCGCAGCTTCTCGGACGGCGCAGGTCTGGAGATTCTCCAACGAAGCCGCCAAATGCCCTAGTTGTCGAGTGACGCCCCAATTCTTTCCTCACGCGGCGAGCGTCTTCAGCAACTCATCAAGGTCAATCACAGCGATGCTCGTGGCTACGTCGCTCATCGCGTAGGGTAGGACGAGGAACCCCTTGTGGATCATGCCGCCGCAGGAGTAGACGACGTTCGGGACATAACCGATGCGCTCTTTGCCAGCGGGAACAAGCAGAGGCTCGCTGGTCTGACCGATCACTCGGCAGGGATCGTCGCGGTCCAGCAGCGTAGCGCCAATGCAGTATTGGCGCATCGGACCCACGCCGTGCGTCAACAGCAGCCAGCCGGCGTCGGTCTCCAGGGGCGATCCGCAGTTGCCGATTTGGATCACCTCCCACGGGAACCGAGGCGACTGAAGCACGCGGGCGCTGTCCCAAACGCGCACGTCGTCCGACTCCATGTAGTAGAGGTTTTCGTTGTCCAGCCGCGCTACCATCGCGTACTTGCCGGCGATCTTCCGCGGGAAGAGCGCCATTCCCTTGTTCTTCGCGCAGCTTCCGCTGAGCATTTGAATCTCGATGCTTCCGCCGACCCAGTATTCGAGGAGTTGGGGAAAGATGCGAAAGCCGTCGTAGGCGGTGTACGTGCCCCAATAGCAGGACGATCCATCGTCGTCGGTGAAGCGGACCAGCCGCATGTCCTCGATCCCGCGCCGCTCATTATCGGAATACGGAAAGATGACAAGCTCCGAAATGTCGGCGCCTGGCGGCAGGTTGAGCCGGTAGTTCGCCCGGGTCAGCGCGAGCAAGGCGTCGTTCGATTCCTCCGTCTTGCCGGAGATCGACGCCTGAGCGCGAACCTGATCGATGGCGTCAGAGAGCTGCCCTCGCGTGAACCGGTCGCCCAGGAAGGCCATCGTGGTCTGGGCATGGCCGTTCCATGCGCCAAGCGTTTGCAATTCACGGATGAAGTACTCCTTTTCAAAACTGTCGGCAGCGATCGCCGCCATCGTCCGGCTATATCGGCCTGGCGGGTCAACGCTGACCTGGCCGTTGGCGTCGACGACGCCGCGGCGAAAGACAATCGAGGAAAGGTGGCCCTCGCCGGTGGCCCGCAGGCTCATGAGGAACCGCACCGAGCCGGACGGCACGCCGGCTTGATCAATCGCGGGGACCATCGAGGGATTGAACAGCGCGGCCGACTCGATGGCGTATTCCATCGTAAAGCTGGCGCCGATGAGCCGCCGCAGGCTTTCGCTGACGTCAGCCTCGCTTGGAATATGGTGCTTGATGACTTCAAAATGTTCGAGAAAGACGTCGTCGATGTCTGGGTGCATCGGCTGGAAATTGCTCTCGATGGAGGCCAGGAGCGTCTCGACCATAGGCTCGGGAATCGACAAGAGCCTTTTGATAATGTCCCTAATCCGGTTCTCCTCGCCGGGGCCGAAGAACCGGGTGATGACCCGGCTTGAGTCCGGCAGCAGTTGGATCGGCAGTCGAGTCACATGCACTGTCATTGGGAACTCTCCTGCCGCGGGCAGAGCATCGACAGTTAGTGGGATTGGTTCTCTTGCCGCCACCGTGCATGATGATCGCGAATCACTGCCACGGCTTCGTCGGCGCCGGGAACGCATTGGGGAATGTCAAAATCCTCCGCCCCAGCCAGCGGTGGGTCGTAGGAGAGCATCGCCATTCGCGCCCAGCTCACCATTCCTGGCCACATGCGCCCCACCAGGAGAAGCGGCGTGTCGCGCAAGTGATTCACCTGCAGGAGCTGCCAGATCATCAATGTTTCCAGGACCGTGCCGATGCCCCCTGGCGCAACGATGTAGGCGTCGGACGTGAGCACGAATTGATGCAATCGCGTGAAGAACGTGCGGTGCTCAAACGCCTGGCTCACAAATGCATTGACGTCCTGTTCGAATGGCAAGTCGACGCGGATGCCGACCGACTGCGCCGCTCCCGAAGCGCTTGATGCACCTTCGTTAGCAGCCTGCATGAGGCCTGGCCCTCCGCCCGTGACAATATCACAACCGAGTTCGGCCAAGGCAGCCGCCGCACGCTTTGTTTCTTCGTAGGCAAAGCCGCCTTGCCGCGCGCGGGCTGAGCCGAAGATTGTCACGCGATACCGATCTCGCCGCGACGGTCGCAGCCGCGTCAGATTATTAACGACGTCCCACAGACCGAGCACGGAATCGACGAGAACTTGCTTGACCGCTTCTTCGTCGTTCAGGCTGATATTACCGGAAGGGGTTGCCGCCGCTTCGGCCGGGTTCATAGTCCTCTCCAAACGTGAAGAACTCAGACACTCCATAGCGTGATTGAATCAGATCCTCCAGCGGCCTATCCGCGCGTCTTTCTCCATGCGTCAGCACGACGCCGCACGACGCGGCTAGGCTCGGGCGATCGAATAGCACCAGTTCAATTGGTCCGTTTGAAGGCAATCATGCGCGCATGCTCATTCGCCAACGGAGTAAGAGCTGAAACGCTTAAGAACGCTTTACGGTTGTGCCGTTGCAGTCGAGGGCGCCGCCGATTCCGGCGGTTGCTGAGGAATCATGTAGCGCATTTCCTGACGCTCCGGGCCGAAGTGAACGAGCACCGGGACCTGGGCCTCCGTCAGGTTGTAGACGCCCATCTCGGCGACCATCGAGTCGTCGCCCTCGAAGCGTACGGCCACGCGCTGCGTGGTCTTGTCCACGGCGCCGGTCAGCGCCGTTTGCTGTTGGGTGAGCCGGTCGTAAAGGACGCCTGCCACGGCTCCTTCGCGATTAAGCGCCAAATTCACCATCTTGTCGCTCGACGTTTGTGTGGCGTCGGTGACCAGGAAAAACACGCCCAGCGGCAGCCAGTCTTCGTCTTGCGTCGCTTCGGCTGACGTGGCGATCTCGGTCGCCTGGTCGTAGTACTCTTCGACGGTGGCGTACGGCTCGTCGCCATAGTAGACCGTGCCGTCCTGATAAGTCACCGTGTCGCCGTATCCATAGGAAACGGGGTCGCCGACGTAACCATACCAGGCCGCGGCAGCGCCCCAGCCCGGGTAGTACCAACCGCGCGGATCGAAAGGCCCGCGGGGGTCGAACACTCCGCGGGGATCGAAGATGCCGCGCGGGTCGTACAGCCCGCGGGGATCGAAGGGCCCTCGTGGACCAGGAACGCCGACGCCCGGCCACACGCCGATGCCGGGGGCGCCCACCCCCACGCCAGGAGCGCCCACTCCTACGCCGGGTCTGACGCCTACGCCTGGGGCGCCAACGCCGACGCCGGGTCTCACTCCCACGCCAGGAGCGCCCACTCCTACGCCGGGCCTGACGCCTACGCCTGGGGCGCCAACGCCGACGCCGGGTCTCACTCCTACGCCAGGAGCGCCCACTCCTACGCCGGGCCTGACGCCTACGCCTGGGGCGCCAACGCCGACGCCGGGCCGCACGCCCACGCCAGGAGCGCCCACGCCAACACCTGGTCTCACTCCTACGCCTGGAGCGCCCACGCCTACGCCGGGTCTGACGCCAACGCCTGGGCGCCCCGTCGCGCCCGCGGCGCCTCCCACGAAGCCGACTGAGGCGGGTAGGCCGAGAAAGCTCTGCAGGTCGCCGGCCGAGGGTCTTCTACCGCCCACCGATCCACGGGCGCCGCCCACGCCTCCAGCTCCGACTCCAGGCCGAGCTCCCGTACCTGGCCGAGATCCTGCTCCTGGCCGCGCTCCTGCGGAAATCCCTGGCCGCGCGCCCGCGCCGCCCCGATATGCTCCGCCCGCTGGCCTGGCCCCGCCGCTATAGCTTGGCCGACGGGCGGCGCCGGCGGATCGGCTCATCGAGGGCCCGCGGCTCATGCCTCCTCCTCCACGGCTCATGCCGCCGCCACGGCCTCCGCCTCCGCCGCGGGCTCCGCCGCCGCCACGGCCGCCTCGCGCGAAAGCGTCTCCGGCTATGAGCATGAACGCAATCAAGAGACCTACGACGAGCAGCATGTATTTTTTCATGGATGAATCCTTTGCGACTTCGCCAGCAATTCGAACTTTGGCGTCAGACGTGTGGTCTGGAGAATCATTCGTCTCCGCTGTCGTCGACTTCTGCCACGGCAGACGGTTTGCGGATGACGTTCATCTCTCCCAAATCGGTTAGCTCCTCGCCGTCGATGACTCGATTGACGGATTGCCAAGTGTAATGGTCGGCGTCGACCGGGATGTAGATGTTCGTGCATGAAGCCTGACGACCGTCAGGGAGGGTCTGCACGAAATCGACGACCCAGCGGTCCTCCTCGGGCGTCCATACTCCGGCACCGAAGCCGCCGTCGCTATCGAACATCCACGAACGGATGACGCCCTCGGCTGGGTCCCAGCCGATGAACTGATGCCCTTCCAAGTCATCCCATCCTGGTGCGCTCATCCGAAACGTGGTGACGAGGAAGTTGCGCCCCTTGGTCCACTTGACCGACGTTTCGTGTTTAGATTCGGCGTCGCCGTCGAGCCACTCGCCGACCATCCACGCCAGTTGATCAAGCTCATTAGGCTCCCTGAGCAGCCGCGACGGCATGTCTGTTTCCCGCACGCTGTTTAAGTACCACGCGCCGTCTTTCTTGACGTGAATTGCCGTATAAGTGCTGGTGGTCGGCTCGCCGTCAGCCGGTGAGATCTCGGCCGTTCCGTCTTCGATGGCGACGTCGGGCGTGACGAGGCGAATCGACTGAACTGTCACGCTCAGCTGGGACGCCTCCCCCGACTCGAACATGCTCTTGAACATCTCCCCAATCGCGGCGCGTCCCTCGATCGGCTCGCCCGTGTCGCGATTCAAATACACCGCGTCCTCCGCCCACAGTGCGGACAACGCGACGGCATCATGCTGGTTGTAGGCGGCCACATAGGCGTCGGCTCGTTGACGAATTGCCGCCGCATCGTCATCCTCGGTCGCCGCGAATGTTGCGGACGCCATCGAAGCAATCGCCATGGCCAAAACAACGGCTAAGGCTTTCATGTCGTACTCCCGTTGGTGATCAACAGAGTGATGCCAAACGCTCTTACGGTGCGCAAAATGCTCATCGACGATTGTCGAATTACGGTGGTGTAACACGAAAAACAGATGAGCAGCATCCTGGGCTAGGCGAAAGAAGTCGCGACACACCCACCTCGGAGTCGCGAGCCGCGCTGCTCGCCACGAACGAACAGCGATCCAAAGGGATCCGCGTCAGTCGGTACTGCCGCTGATTGCTAATGTAACCGGCGCCCGACGTTCAAGCCAACTTTCGCGAATAATCTCGGCTGTGCAGCGGCGGCGGGGCAATGCCTGGCGACACACGCAGAAGAGAAGTTCCCGTATCCACCTCTCGAAAGATGGGATCTAAGAAGGTGTTTGTTAAACGCTATCGTCGTTTTTGTCGTGGTGCGGGACGGCGGAG
>CAYSFP010000256.1:0-1013 GCA_964430075.1 uncultured Planctomycetaceae bacterium
CCGCACCGGGCGCGACGGCTTCCACGGCGCCACGTTTTCCAGCGCCGAGCTGACGCACGAGAGCGAAACGCTCTCCGGCGGCGCCGTGCAAATCGGCAATGCCGTAGAAGAGAAGAAGGTGCTCGACGTGCTGCTGGCGGCGCGCGATCGCGGCTTGTACACGGCGGTGACCGACTGCGGCGCCGGCGGGTTCTCGAGCGCCGTCGGCGAGATGGGCGAGCGTCTCGGCGCCGAGGTGCACCTCGACCGGGCGCCGGTGAAATACGCGGGCCTGTCGTACACGGAGATTTGGATTTCCGAGGCCCAGGAGCGGATGGTGCTCAGCGTGCCGGAGGACAAGTGGCCGGAGCTGGAGCGGCTGTGCGCGAGCGAGGGCGTCGAGGCCACCGCGATCGGGCGGTTCGAGCTGACGGGGCGGCTGGTGTTGAGATACAACGGCGCGACGGTGGGCGACCTGTCGATGCAGTTTCTGCACAAGGGCCGGCCGCCGGTGGTGCGGCGGGCGGAGTTTGCGCCAAAGGTCCCCACGGAATTGTTCCGGCTCCCTCTCCCTGGCGGAGAGGGCTGGGGAGAGGGGCAGCCCCGTTATGAAGGCGTGCCCAACTCCTCCGCCTCACCTCTCCCTAACCCTCTCCGTCGAGGAGAGGGGACCGGAGGGGAAGTGGATCACGGGGCCTCCCTGCTCCGCATCCTCGCGTCCCCCAACGTCGCCAGCAAGGAATCGATCATCCGCCAATACGACCACGAGGTCCAAGGCGGCAGCGTGATCAAGCCGCTCGTCGGCATTGCCAATGACGGGCCCAGCGACGCCGCGGTCGTCCGTCCCGTGCTCAGTTCGCAACGCGGCGTGGTGATCGCCTGCGGCATGAACCCGCGCTACGGCGACTTCGATCCCTATGACATGGCCACCAGCGCCATCGACGAGGCGGTGCGCAACTGCGTGGCCGTCGGCGCCGACCCGCGCCGGATCGCCATCCTCGACAACTTCTGCTGGGGCGACTGCGAACGGCCGG
>CAYSFP010000256.1:1023-6399 GCA_964430075.1 uncultured Planctomycetaceae bacterium
GGAGTTCAGTAACTAGGTGAATTCTTCCGGCCCCCTCCCCTCGGCGGGGAGGGCTGGGGAGAGGGGAGGCCCCGCCGAAAAGCGCACCATTGCGATCCCGCCTTCATTGCTCATCAGCGCTCTCGGCCAAATCGACAACGCCGCCCGCTGCATCACAATGGATCTCAAACAGTCCGGCAACGTCCTGTACCTCGTCGGCCTGACGCACGACGAACTGGGCGGCTCGCACTACGCCCTGGTGAACAACCTGGGCGGCGGCACCGCGCCGAAAGTGGACCTGCACAACGCGCGAACGACGTTCCTCGCCCTGCACGGCGCCATCGCCGAGGGGCTCGTCGAAGCGTGCCACGATCTGAGCGAAGGCGGCCTCGCCGCCGCAGTCGCCGAAATGGCCTTCGCCGGCGGCCTAGGTGCCGAGATCCAGTTGGCCAACGTGCCGACGACGGGCGATCTGACGGACGAGGCCCTGCTGTTCAGCGAATCCAACACGCGTTTCCTGTGCGAGGTGAGCGAGGACGCGGCGCACGCCTTCGAGCAAATCCTCGAAAGCGTCCCGCACGCCCGGGTCGGCGTGGTGCGCGACGACGATCGCGTGATCCTCGTCGGACCGCATCAGTCGGTGCCGCTGGTCGACGCCGCGATCGGCGAGCTCAAAGAGGCTTGGCAGCGCACGTTCCGTTCCCCGATTTAGTTTCATTCACCACTCGGCCTCCCATGCCTCCACGCGTTTTGGTTCTTCGTGCTCCGGGGTCCAATTGCGACGGCGAAAGCGCGTTCGCGTTCGAGCGCGCCGGCGCCGCCGCGGAGATCGTGCATCTCAACCGCTGGTTGGAATCGCCCGCGCTCGCTGACCAGTATCAAATCCTCTGCGTGCCCGGGGGGTTCAGCTACGGCGACGACGTGTCCGCCGGGCGCATCTTCGGCAACCAGTTGCGGCATCATCTGGCCGATTCGCTCGCCGCGTTTCGCGACGCCGGCAAGCTGATCCTCGGCATCTGCAACGGCTTCCAGGTGCTCATCAAGAGCGGGCTGCTCGACAGCGACGACGCGGCCGGCCAGGGCGCCACGCTCACCTGGAACGCCTCGGGCCAGTTCATCGACCGCTGGGTCCATTTGGCCGCCCGCGGCGAGCGGTGCGTCTTCCTCGCCGGCATCGATTCCGTCGAGCTGCCGATCGCCCACGCCGAAGGCCAGTTCCGCGCCCGCGACGAGGCGACGCTCGACCGGCTCGAGCGGAACGGCCAACTCGTCTTGCGCTACGTCGCCGGCGCGGGGGGCGACGCCGCCTTGCCGTACAACCCCAACGGCGCCCAGCGCGACGTGGCCGGCATTTGCGATGTGAGCGGCCGGGTGTTCGGCCTGATGCCGCACCCGGAGCGGTTCATCGACCGCACGCAACACCCGCAGTGGACGCGGCGGCCGGAGCTGACCGAGGGGGCGGGGCTCGCGGTGTTTCGCAACGCGGTGCGTTACTTTTCGTGATCCTCGGCGCGCGCCGCACTTCGGGCCGCGGCAAGATGCGGGTGGGCGGCCGAGGATTCGTCGCCCGCCGGCGCATCCTCTTCCCCAGGCAGCGTCTCGGCGAGCCACCACGCGAGCCGGCCCAACAGCCGCATGTACAGCAGCATCGCCGCGGTGGCGATGAGCGGCAGGACGAAGGCGCCGTATGCCGTGAATTCCACAAACGCCCAGGCGGCGCCGCACGCGGCGGCCGCGATGATTGCGGATTCCACATAGAACAGCAGCCACGGCCCAGGGCAGCGCACGAGCGTGAAGGCCAGTCGCGGCGAAAGAATGCCGAACGGCGAGCTTTCCAGCAAGGCGCCGAGCAGGAACACGGGGAAGAACAGGAGAAACATTGCTGCGACGAGGAGAACCCGTGCTTCATCGGGCACGGCGCCGCCAAGAGCGGCCAACCCCGTGCCGCGCCACGCGAGCAGCCCCATGAGGCCCGCGATCACGCCGGAGTTGACCAGGTACGCGCTTTCGGCGAACCAGTCGAAGAACGTCCATTGCGGCGGGTCGTGAACCCGATCGCTGCCGTCGGAGCTCTCGGCCACCATGGCAAGAAAGAGCGGCGCGGCCATTGTGACCCACAGCGACGTGAGCGCGACCGTCGCGACCATCAGGATAATGCCGATGAAGCCCCCCAGGCCTCCCGCAGGGCTCAATGCCGAGTCGTGCGCGACCCACCCCGCGGCGCCGAGAACAATCGACAGCAGCACCCAGCGGGTGATGATCTCTTCGGTGAACAGCATTCTCCACACGCCCGTCACCAGCGGCACGGCAGGACGCACAGGCCGCTCGTGATGTTCCTCCTTTTTTACGATCAGCCGACCGTCGGGACCGACCGTCGTCGCCCGGGCGTGCTCATGCAGCTCCGCGTCGCGCAGCGACACGGGAACGGGCGTGTGCCGCGGCGCCGGCGCCGACGCGGGGTCCAGCTCGTAGTCCTCACCGGCGAGCACGGGCACGATGCCGCCCGGTTTCTTCGGCTTGGGCTTGGCGACCTTGGTCGCCGCGCCACAGTCCGGGCACTTCAGCTCGGCGCCGATTTGCGCCTCGGTCGCGTACATCAGCGTCTGGCACACGCGGCACTCGACGGGGATGAGCACCGGCTGCTCGGCGGCCGCCAGCCAAGGCGAGTCGTCGACGCCCCACAGGTCGAATTGTTCGCCGCTCAGCGCGGCCGGCGGCTTGGCTTTTTTCGGCTTCGGCGGCGGCGGAATCTTGTTGCGCCGCCCGCAGTCGGGGCACGCGGCCATGCGGCCTACGTCGGCCACGCGGGCGCTCATCCGCGTTTGGCACAACGAGCACTCGAACGTGACGATCGTTGGTTCGTCGGGCTCCGGCGGAAGCGCGGCGACGGGCCCCAGCTGCGACGCGGCGGCGTTGGCGGATATCGGCACGTCGCTGCCGCCGCCGATGAGAAACACCTTGCCGCACTTGGTGCAGCGGGCCCGGCGGCCGACATCCTCGGGGCGCACGCTAAGCTGCTCGCGGCAACCGGGGCAGCGCACGAACTTCTGCGGCGACGGCGGCGACTGCGGAGCGGACATTTGCGGCTGGCTTCCCACCGGAGAAAAGCGTGCGTCGAGCAGCGTTATTGTAACAGTAAGGCCCCGCTTTCGGGCCAGCGGTTTCCGCACTCCCGGGCCTTGCGATAGGATGACGCAACCATCGGGAAGTCAAGACGGCGGTCGAAGAAGACAGGAGAACCGCAGAGTTCCCCGATTCGGCGTCCGAAGCGAGCCGCTTCGGCTACATGGTCGAAGCGGCTCGCTTCGACGTTTGTCTTATCCGGGACTCTGCAATTCTCCTGTCCAAGAGGAAGACGGTTAGGCGTGCCGAAATTGTTTCCCGCCCGCCTGTCATCGCCCACGCGGCGATCCGTTGAGGAGGTCATGTTGGATGCGGAGGCAAATAGGCTAGCGATGTGGCAGGGCATTTACGGACACGACGCGATCGTTGAGCAGTTTCGCCGCAGCCTGGGGGCGGGGCGGATGGCGTCGGCGTATCTGTTCGTCGGGCCCGAGGGCGTGGGGAAGCGGGCCTTTGCAGTTGGGCTTGCGAAAACGCTGCTTTGCGAACGAACCGACGCCGCGGAGATGGCGCCGTGCGGGACGTGCCCTTCATGCGTCATGTGCGCCGCGGGAAGCCATCCCGATCTGTATGTCGTCGAGCGCCGCACCGGCGTGAAATTCCTGCAGATCGGCCAGTTCGTCGGCGAGCCAGAGCGACGCCATCGCGAAGGGTTCTGCCACGACATTGCCCTGCGGCCCAAGATGGGCCGGCGCCGGGTGGGCATTATCGACGACGCCGACTGGTTCAACGCTGAAAGCGCCAATTGCCTGCTCAAGTTGCTCGAAGAGCCGCCGACCAGCGCCGTGCTGATTCTCCTCGGCACGAGTCGCAGTCGGCAGTTGCCGACGATCCTGTCGCGCGTGCAGGTGGTGCGCTTCGCGGGACTTCCGGCCGATGCGCTCGCCGAGTTGCTTCTTGCCCAGGGCGTGGCGGGCGATGCGGCTGCCGCACAGACCATTGCCGAGCGCAGCGGCGGCAGCCTGGCGCGGGCGCGCGAGCTGGCCGATCCGGTTTTGTGGCGCCTACGCGACAAGTTTGCCGCGGCATGGCGGCAGGCGGAGTTCGATCCGACGCCGCTCGCGAAGGAGTTCGACGAGTTCATTACCGCGGGGGGCAAGGAGGCCGACGCGCGGCGGCAGCGGTTTCGGCAAGTGTTCGCGATGGTCGTCGAGGCGCTGCGGGGCGCGATCGTCGAGGCGTGCGAGTGCGGGCAATCGCCGGAGGCGGCGCTGGCGGCGCTCGATCGCACGCTGGAGGCGGAGGAGCAGCTCGACCGCAATGCGAACCAGGCGACGCTGCTGGAGTGCTGGCTGGAGGATTTGGCGGCGCCGGCGACGGCCCAATAGCCGCAGCGGCCGCAGCGTCTTAATTATTTAGCCGCGGGACAAGTCCCGCGGTGCGCCGCGAGCGGCGGAGCTAAATCGGTCCCGACCTTGCGATTCGGGGCTTATCGCCTAGAATTGGCAATTCAGGAGAGGTGGCAGAGTGGTCGAATGCGCTTTAACAGGCGCTCTACACAATCTGCTTTTCTCGGCATTTCTGCCACTTGTTACCCGTTGAAACCGGTCCTACCGGGCGTAGCTACGCCCGGTCATTTTCAACGGAGATTCTCAGCATGGTCACGGTCATTCTACCATCGCGCACGCTTGAAATCACCTTCGATAAGGCAGTGCGTCTGATTTCGCTCGCCTTGAACTGCCGCCCCTCTTTGGCGGAAGCTCGCCTGCGTCGCGGCGACCTGATTCGGATCGCTGAATCGATTGTTGTTCTCAGTCCCTGAAACCCCATAGGAGCCCACCACTCGGTCCCGCCTAGATTCTCTTCTCACCACTGGAGCACTTCACCTATGTCCGAAGAAACCCGCGACGGCATTCACCTGATCCTGCTGGCCCACCGGATCGGCGAGCTTGACGTTGTCGAAGCGTCCGGCTTGCTGGAGTCAGTGCTCGAATCTCAGGAACTCCACGCGCAGTGCCAGGACTTCCGCCGCCAGCGCCGGCGGTACGAAGCCCGGAAGCTGGCCGGCGTATGAACATCAACGACAACGAGTTTTGGCTCGCGGCCTGGCTGGCGGCCCTGGAAGCTCGCGATCCGGAACCGGAACCTCCAGAGCCGCCGCCTGTTGACGAGGAATGAGAAGAGAGGCGACCCAAACGGGTCGCCTCTTTGTTTGCCAGGCATGTTTTGTTTCTTGGAGATGGAAGTTCTCTGCGGGCCTTGATGAGGGGAACCGCGAGGCTAACCCGCATTTCTCACAGCGTGTGAGGTGGGTCGTGCTGGGAGTGAGGGCGG
>CAYSFP010000257.1:0-6360 GCA_964430075.1 uncultured Planctomycetaceae bacterium
CCCGTATCTCGACGACCCCGCCATCCCGCTGCACGACGATCCGTACCACCAGGCGATCTTCACCTCGTCCGCGGGGCACGCGTTCACCAGCGTGCGGCCGCGGCGGGTGATCGGGCGGTACGGATCGTCGTGCAGCGGGATGGCGGGGTCGTCGAGATACGGGATGGCGTCATCCAAAAAACTGGCCACCTGCCGCATGAGGCGGCTCTTGGCCTGGCCCTTCTCGCCGAGGAACAAGAGGTCGTGCTGGGCGAGGATCGCGATGTTCAGCTCGGGCAGTACGGTGTCGTCGTAGCCGATGATGCCGGGGTACAGGTCGTCGCCGGCCTGGAGGCGGCGGAGGAAGTTGTCGTGGATTTCCTGTTTGACGGACTTCGATTGCCAGCCCGCGGCGCGGAGCTCGGCGAGCGTGCACGGGCGGTGGGCGGTGCGATCGAACGAGGAAGCGGCGGGCATGCGGGAGGCTCGGTGGAGGGGTCGCGCTGGCTGGGATCGCGACGCGGGAACGGGACGCGGATGAACGCGGATTCGGCGGATTTCCGCGGATTGGGAGGATGGCCGGTAAGAATGGATTATAGCGCGGCGCGGTGGGAAGCCAACGTGATGCTCTCGCTGGAGCGAGAGGGACGCTCCGTGCCGTCGGGGAATTCGTCTCGCGGAGCGAGACGGCTACAAAGCGCCGTCAGGCGGCGTGGCATTCGGGGAACGTGCGCTCCCGGCCGTCCATGTCGATGATGCTGCGCAGCCCATGGCGGAGGGCGACCAGCGCGGCGAAGTCGCGGGCGCGGTACGCGGCGTACACCAGCGGCGTCTCCTGCCAGTGCTCGATGGCCACGTCGGGGCGGTGCAGCACGCGCAGGCCGGCGTCCTTCAGGCGGATCAGCAGCTCCTGATGATCGGCGGCCTTGAGCGGCGCGTACCAACCGCCCACGCTGCGAATCGCCTCGGTGCGCGCCAGGAAGAAGTGCGGCGTCACGTCGCACTCAAAGGCGTCGCCCAGCGCGCCGGCGTGCCCGCGGACCAGTCGCAGCGAGTCGCCCTCGCGGCGGATGACGCCCTGATGCACTTCGCGGCGCCGGTGGATGCGCCACGCGAACTTCTGCTTGCACTCGACCAGATCGCCGGCGACCAGGGCGGCGTTGTGCCGCTCGATCGTCTCGAGCAGTCGTTCCAGACGCGTCTCGTCGGTGAATGCGAAGTCGTCGTCCAGCGAGACGAAGTACGGCGTGGCGACCATCTCCAGCAACGCGTTGCGGCCAGCGGCGACGCCGACGTCGACGGGCAACCGCACGTATTCCACGTCCGAGCGCGGATAGGGGGTCATGCTGTCGTCGCCCACGAGCACTCGCAGCCGCCCGTAGCGGGCGCGGAGGCTTCGCACGAGCCGGTCGAGCGACCGGGGCCGTTCGAAGGTTTTTACGATGGCGGTCACGGTGGACGCCACGTCGTGGGTGCTCATGGATAGCGGTTCCCTTTGCCCAGCTTCCGTAAGCGTTTTGGGCCGCCCGATTCCTGCGAGCGGCGCTGTTTACTCCATCGGAACGTTGTGACGGCAAACTCTAGTCAAAATGCTAGGGGTGATAGCAGAACGAGGGGGGAAGGCGGAAGGATGTTGGATGCGGGATGCTTGCTTGAAAGGCGAAGATGAAATCAGGCGGCTTTATCTTCTTCTTCGTCCTCGTCATCTTCATCCTCACGCTCGTCTTCGTCTGAACCATCTCCGTCTTCGTCGGCGTCGTCGTCGGACAGATCGGGGAGGGCGCTGGCGTAGAACTCGACGAGCTCTTCGCGGAGCTTTTCCAGCGACGGTTCGTGGGCGTACATCATGTGGCCGCCTTCGTAGTAGCCCATCGTGAAGTTGTCCTGCACCTCCGGCGGCAGGCCCAGGTGGTCGCGGGTGTACTTCATCGCGAACTGCGGCGTGGCGAGATCGTAATAGCCGAGGGCGGCGTAAACCTTGAGATACGGGTTGTGCGTCATCGCCTCGCGGAGCGTGTCGGAGGCGTCGACGTAGCGGTTGGCGAACGCGCTGTAGTCCCACGGGTGAACGTTGCCGGTGAGGATCTCGTAGACGCGATCCTCGTCGACTTTCAGCGTGGTCCGCAGATAGTCGTTGAGGCCGGAGGTGAACGTGCCGAACACGGCGTCGGCGCTGGGGTCGTGCTCGGCGGTCTCGCCGAGGGTGTTGCGGTCCATGCCCGTGTAGCGGCTGTCGAAGCGGCCGACGACCAGGCGTCGCTTCCGGAGCAATTCTTTGCCGAACTGGCCCATGCTGACGCGGAGATTGGCCGCGTCGAGGTAGTCCTCGCTCAGGCCGGTGAGCTCGCTCATCCGCTCGATGACGCGCTCGCGGCGGCCCTCGCCGAGCGACGTGCCGGCGGCGAGGGCCCGCAGGTAAGGGCCAAGGGCAAACTCCTCCGCTTGCTCGACGACCTCTGCGAGCGGCAGGTCCTGCAACTCGTCGTCCAGCGCGTCGTGGTACCAGGCGGTGGCGGCGTAGGTGGGCAGGAACAGGGCGTAGGGGAGGTCGTTGCCGCGGAACATGAGCGTTTCGAAGTCGACGACCGCGGAGATCATGACGATGCCGTTGAGCTCCAGGTGGTAGCGATCGCGCAGCTCGCCGCTGAGGCCAGCGGCGCGGATGCCGCCGTAGCTCTCGCCGAGCAGAAACTTGGGCGCGCCCCAGCGGGCGTATTTGGTCGTGAAATCGTGAATGAACTGGGCGACGCTGCGGAGGTCCTGCTGGTAGCCGTGAAATTGGCTCTTGTCCTCCCCTTCGACGGGGCGGCTGAAGCCGGTGCTCACGGGGTCGATGAACACCAGGTCGGTGACGTCGAGCAGCGAGAAGGGGTTTTCGATGAGTTGATGCGGCGGGGGGAGCGTGCCGGCGTCGCTGTCGAGCTTCGCGCGCACGGGGCCGAGCATGCCGAGGTGGAGCCAAACGCTCGAGCTGCCCGGGCCGCCGTTGAAGCAGAAGGTGACGGGGCGCGGCGGGGCGCCTTTCTCGGGCTCGACCGTGTAGGCGACGTAGAAGACATGGGCCTTGGGTTCGCCCTCGTCGGTTTTCATGAGCATCTTGCCGGCGGTGGCGGTGTAGTGGATCTCGCGGCCGGCGATCGTGACGCGGCCCGTGGTGACGACGGGTTCTGGTTCCTTGTCTTTCTTGTCTTTATCGTCCTTGGCATCCTTTTTGTCGGCGGCGGCGCCCGGCTTGGAGTCGTCGGCTGATTGGGCGACGGCGGGGGGCGCTAAGCCGCAAGCGGCGGGGAACGCGGCGAGCAGGGCGACAAGGAGGGCGAGGCGGGGGAGCGGCATCGAGGGGTCTCCGAAGACGGGCGGGCGAGAATCAATGGAAAGTGTAGGTCAGCGGGCCGTGGGCATAATTTTGTCGCGAGATCGCGGAAATAGCGACAAAAATACGGCCACGGCCGCGGCGGGCGCCGTAACTGCTCATTGCTGAAGGAATTACGACTTGGCGAGGGCGTCGCACGGGAGGGCAATTCTGTCGTTTGCGTGCGGCGTCGATCAACGCCGGGCGGCTGCGACGTGCACTATCAGGCCCTCAGCGACCGAGCGCTCTTGGAGCGGCGGCGCGGTGCAGTCGAATGCGGCCTTGGCCAAACTGCCGTGGCGGAGGCGCGTCCTCGGTGCGATTCAACGTAGCAGGTTGCGCGGCCGATTTATAGCGAAAAGTGGGGGGAGTTCGCGTCTCGGAGAGACGCGACCACGTGGAGCTGTTTCTCCGAAACGGCGGGCGGCGCGAAGCGGAACCTTAGTCCAGCAATGATTTAGGGTTTGTCGCGATCGCGCCAAACATCCGGTTGGCGGCTGGCGTGCATGACGGCGAGGACGAGCGGCACATCGCCGATGACCTCGTAGATCACGAGGTACTTGAACCGTCGCAGGACGGCGCGGCGGATTTCGCGATCGGTTGCGTTCGTCTCAAGGCGCGAAAAACGCCTGGGCGAACTCGCGATCTGCGACAGCGTCTTGCGCAGCAGGTTCGCGAATGCTCCTTCTACCGCGGGAGCATGAGCAGCAAAATACGTCGTCGCGCGCTCGATGTCGGCGAATGCAGCAGGGTCGATCCGAGGCCATTTCACGAGTTGGCGCCCGCTCGATCGATGATCGCCTGCAGTTTATCCGCCACGACTTCACCGTCGATCAGAATAGTCTCGCCGCGATGGAGAGCGTCCGATCGCTCCATGATGATCCTCTCCCAATCTTCAGGGGATCGGTCGTCGGGAGGTCCCAGTTCGTCGTCCAGGCTTTCGAGAAGTTTGGCCGCGAGGTCGGCGCGCAGCGCCGTGGGAAGCGACAAGGCAGCATCGAAGATGGGAGCGGCGTCGGAAGTCATGACGGCATTATAGCAGACTCAAGGCGTAAGGCGCCAAAAAGCTGAAATGCGATGTGACGAGACGCGTGCTGAGGCGAGGCCGAACAGGGCGAAAGCGAGCAGCGTTGCAGCATCCGGCTCGGGGACGCGCTGCAAGTTGGGAATAATACGTACAGCGGGAAGCTGAATGCCACCTCCGGAGGATGCCGGTTCGTCGTCTGGTTGCACCGAGAACCAACCGCCAAATTGAGGCAGGGCTGGTGTATGGACCGTCAACCATGTCGGGTCGCTCTCAAGGGACTCGATCCGATAGAATGCATGACCGAGTTCTGCCCCGCCATCGTCCGCGGAGACGTCGGGCCCAACAAAAGCCGCCGTGTTAGCGGGTGGCGCCCCGTTCAAGCCTTCGATCGGCCAGGCGAGGCCGGAAGTATGTGCGAAGTCCACGGCGAGGAAGTCTGCCAACTTGTCGCCAGGGGCGAAAAACGCCGTTGCGATAGGCTGCTGGAGATCGTCCAGCAAAGGACCTTCGATTGTGAGATCGAACGCGGAGGTCGTAATCGATCCGTCGTCGTGGACCGTGAAGCCGATGCGGCCGGACACGCTGGCAAAGATTTGCACGTTACCGCCGTCGGCCAGCAGCGTGTAGATGAGATGCGTCCTTTTTGGGATTAACTGATAGGCATAGGTTTCGGCGGCTGAGGCAGTCTGGGCTGCGGCGAGGACGAGGACAACGGTCAGGGACGCTGTCTTGAACGGCTTCATGATCGCCTCCGGAACACGAGTCAACCGCGGATGGCGTACTCAGTAATCTACCAGTCCGATTGATAAGGCGAGTGTCACGCGGGTGGACGGCGATTGAACGAAGCAAGCCGCGGCCGTTTACGAGGTAGCTCGTTCGGGCAACTAGGCAGACACGATTTGTATATCCGCAGCAAACCCTAACTGCGATAGAAGCCGTTGGCAGTCTTCCCAGGTCAGACCGAACGCGCGAACGTCGGCCACGCCGAGACGCGCGACGACGTCGCGCACGGCGTCCGACTCGAAGTCGCCGTCCATCATTAGCCGCTCGGCCCAGTCGACGAGCAACGAAAGGTCCGTTCGCCCATGAAGAAAGGCGGCCAGGCGGTCGACGACGTCTTGGCGGCGCGTGATCATATCAACATTCTACGCGGACTGATGCCCGAGATCGATTGGAAACTTTTGATGAGTTTCGACGAGGATCCCGTTTTCGTCGTAGATTTCCTGCCAGAAACGCGTGGTAAGTTCCGAAGCATCGACATCTTTGCAGTATCGGGCGCGCCAACCGTGATGGCCAGCGACGTCGAACCAATAGCGCCGTCCGCCGTCTGGCAAGTCGTGCCATTGGCCGAACTTGCGCTCGTTCTGATCACGGCTTGCCATGCGATTGCCTTAACGATGGTTATTCATCGGTGACGCAGCCTTCGCTCGCGCTCTTCACGCTTTTGATGTACTTGTAAAGCGTGCCGCGCGTGGCTTTGAAGGGCGGGGCCTGCCACGCTTTCTTGCGGGCGGCGAGCTCCGCGTCGGTGACGTCGATCGTGATCAAGTTTTTCTCCGCGTCGACGGTGATGCGATCGCCGTTTCTCACGAGCGCGATCGGGCCGCCGACCTGGGCCTCGGGCGTGACGTGGCCGACGATGAAGCCGTGGCTGCCGCCGCTGAAGCGGCCGTCGGTGATCATGGCCACGTCGCTGCCCAGGCCGGCGCCCATGATGGCGCTGGTGGGGGTGAGCATCTCCGGCATGCCGGGGCCGCCCTGCGGGCCTTCGTAGCGGATGATCACGACGTCGCCCTTGTTGATCTGCTTCTGTTCGAGGGCGTGCAGCATGTCCTCTTCGCTGTCGAAGCAGTTGGCCGTGCCGGTGAACACCAGGCCCTCTTTGCCGGTGATCTTGGCGACGGCCCCGTCGGGGCACAGGTTGCCGCGCATGATGCGGATGTGGCCGGTGGCTTTCAAGGGTTTATCGAGGGGATGGACGATCTTCTGGTCTGCTTTGAGG
>CAYSFP010000258.1:0-6357 GCA_964430075.1 uncultured Planctomycetaceae bacterium
CGAAGAACGGGTCGGTGAGCTGATGGCGCACGCGGCCCACCGTCACCTGGCGTTCTTGCATCGCTTCGAGCAACGCGGCCTGGGTCTTTGGAGGCGTGCGATTGATCTCGTCCGCCAGGATGACGTGCGAGAAGAGCGGTCCTTCGAGGAAGCGCATTTCGCGCTGCCCCGTCGAGCGATTCTCTTCGATGATGTCCGTCCCCGTGATGTCGGCGGGCATCAAGTCGGGCGTGAATTGAATGCGGCTGAACGACAAGTTGAGCGTGCGCGCCAGCGTGCTGATGAGCAGCGTTTTGGCCAGTCCCGGCACGCCTTCGAGCATGCAGTGGCCGCGACTGAACAGGCTGATCAAGAGTTGTTCAACGACCGCGTCTTGGCCGACAATCACGCTGGCGAGTTGCTCGCGGATGCGCGCGACCGCATCGCCCAATCGTTCAATCACCTGGCCGTTGGTCGTTGCATCCGAAGAGTTCATAGGCTGAAGGGAAGGCTGGAGGCTCTAGGCTGGAGGACAGATCATGAATTGGAACGTCGGCGCGACTGTCAGCGGCTCAGTATCGAGGTGCAGGATAGTCGGATTCGGCGTCAGCGTGTAGGCGGTGGCCAACTCGGCCCGTGCAGCGGCGGCTGGACAACGTGCTCCCGTTGTGACCGTTGCTCCTCGATTACTCGATGCCGCCAAGGTTTCTAAAAATGCCGATCACGCCGGCGGAAGCACGATCCGTTTCCGTTTCGACCTCGGCCAGGGCAGGAGGTTCCGGCGGCCGCCGATCGCCCGTGAATCTCATCACGAGCGCTCGCGTGGCCATGTCGATTGTGACCTCTCGCTCGCCCGCATCGGACACGCGGAGGCCGCAGTGTCCGGCGCCGGTCAACGGCAGGTCATCAGCGCTGTACAGCGATCGCCCTGTGGCCTTGTCGATGAGCAGCAGCGTCATCTTATCCGGGCCTTCGCTGGGACCGCGTGAGACAAGCGTTCCGGCAAAAGCAATGAACGGCAAATCTCGCGGCGCGTCAATCAGCAGCGCCTGCCGCGAGACCGTGGCGGGCCGGCTCCAGGCGACCTGATCCGGGCGTCGATTGATCGCGAGCACGTGTCCGTCGACCACAGGAGCTTCGCCGGCATAGAACGCACGCACGTGGCGTGCAGTGCCCCGGGGCGAAGCCTGGTCAACTGCCACGACAAAGCTTTCCGTGCCGGCCAATAAATGAATCTCGTCCATGACGCTTAGCTTAGGAATCGACTGTTCGGACAAGATTCGACCATCCGCCGCGTCCACGATCACGACGCGTCCCGTGGGTTCGACCACGGCAATGTATCGGTCCGCATCGATATCGATTCTCGCCTGCGCCTCGAAATCGTGCCGCCACGCGATCTGTCCCGTTAACGCCTCCTGCGCGGCGAGAGCGAACCCGCCGTCGTCGTTCTTGCTCCAGCGAATCACCATGCGGCCCCGCGTCGTCACTTGCTCGGTCCACGGCGGCGCCTCGGCCGTGCCCAACTCGCGTCCGTCGATCGTGCTGTATACGACCGCTCGCGTCGAACCCTTGGGCGTCGCAAATACGTAACGGTCGTCGCCAAACAGGTCGCAGCCCGGCGGCGCATCGTCGCGCGACCACTTGAGTTCGCCCGTGATGGGATCGACGCAACTGAGGCGACGTTGATCTTGGAAAACGCACCCGAGGCTGGTGATCGGTCCGATCACTCCGACCCAGCGACCGTTGAGCACCATGCGCGGCGCGCGGTAGGAGCCCGCCCGGGACTCTGTCGCCCGCGTGAGTTCTTCGATGTAGACATCCTGGTACTCAAAATTGCTGCCGAGATTGGCCCGCCAAAGCAGCGGCGAGGTCTTGCGGTTATCGGAACCAAGCGTGTTGTACGCGGCCAGCTCGCGGCCCAGGGACACGACGAGCAGATTGCCCCGGGACGCGCCGTAGATGCTGCCGGTTTGCCGGTAAAATGCCTGAGACTGGGACTCCAGGCTTACCGAAAAGAACTCTTTTCCGTATCCGTCGCACCAGGCCAGCTCGCCCCCGCGCATGGCCAGGCTGCCTGCCCCGCTGGCAAGCACGGAATCGGTCTGCGCAAGCCGCACGCTCCATATCGGCGCGCGAGCCCGCGACGCGGCCGCTCCTCCGGAGACCGGCATGGTTCGCACATGGACAGCGCCTGTCGGCCAATCAAGGGACGATTCTTGCGTGGCTTCCAACCAGCGATTAACGAGTTCCTGACCGGTTGCCCCATCGAGACAAACCACGTCGGCAAATTCCGACGTCAGCCGCTCATCGAACTCGCGAGCCGCGATGTGCTGGTTGGCGGCGTGAAGTTGCGAGGCCACGCGGGCCACGGCTTCGCCGCGTACGCCCTCATCACCGGAGTTCGTCAGATCAAGCAGGAGTTGCTGGGCTTCGATGTTTAGCTTGGCCGCCTGCCAACGCCGCGCTTGAATGATCTTCAAATCGTCGACGTCTTGGGCGGAACCGAAAAAGGAGAGAAACCGCTCTAAACGGTCCCGGTTTTCGTCCAGGTCCAACCCTTCAGCTTCCTCGCGGAGTTGCTCCGCGAGCACGACCTTGTCGTCCTGAGAGGCGGCGTCCCACGCGGCCGACCACTGTGATCGCACCCACCGCGAAACCAGCGCTCGATGACCGCGCCGCAGGTGCAGCATATCATCAGTCCGCCCCGACGTTCGGTAAAGCTGCAGGCACGCCTCGGCAGAACCCAACGGGTCGCCCGCGTCCAACAGGCCCTGCGCCTTGATCTGCAGCAAGCGCAGGGGGCCGATGGCGCCACTCTCGCCCAATTCCTCAAGAAGCGGCAGCCGTGTGCGATACGTCGTGAACTCCGAGTCCAGCGCATCGGCGAGGCATTCGGCCAACATCTCGCGCGTTTCAAGATCTTCGGGGTCGCTCTTATAGGATCGCTCCACGAGGGCGATGGCCTCGCTGAGCCGATCGTCGTTGTAGGCAATTTCGCCGAGCTTTCGCAGCGCCTCGGCGTCGTTCGGCTGGGACGCGAGCCGCTCCTCGCACCAGTCGCGCAGCGCGTCGACTTGATCGAAGCAGTCCAGGAACAGCCCGTTTTGCGAGATCACCGATCCGCGATGACAGATGAGGTTCCCCAGCGCGGACCCGTCTCGCGACTGAACGCGCGATTGGATCGTGCCTTGGGCGAGATCGACGGCGATCACTTCTGCTGTGGTCAGCGGGACGTAGTAGCTGCCGCCCGCGACAAAGCCGTTGCCGGCCGGGGCGGCATCTTGCGGCAACTCCAGCGCACCATCGTTCGGCCAGGCGTTGGAGCCATCCTTGAGCCGGATCGACCGCAGGGTTGAGGTCCCGACCAGCAGGATCCGCGCGTCCTCGACGCATGCCAATCGCTGCATTTCACCGCGCGGCTGCTTCCACAGCAGCTCGCCCGATTGCAGATCGAGGCAATGCAGTTCGCCGGATTCCGGCGGCGTAATCAGGATGCGCCCACCGGCAATGAGCACGCCGCAGTCGGTCCATTGACCGTGCGGGGCGGACGGCTCGCCGGCGGCCGACGCCACGCGGATCACCCCGTCGAAGGGCGGCAGCGTGTTGTACTTGTAGGCCCAGGCGAGCGACCGCTTCGCGAGGTCGACGCCGACGACCAAGCCGGCGCCGGTCGGGCAGACCAGGATGCCATTGTCGTACGAGGGCATGATCGCCTGCAGGCGGCGGCGAAGATCCAGTTGCACTCCCATTTCCAAGTTGGCCAGTTGCTGCCGCCACTCCAACTCGCCCGTCAGGCGATTGAGCGAGGCCAAATGAATGTCGTCGCGGATTTCGACCAGCACGTAGAGCGACGGACCGATGGCCAGCGGCGCACCAAGGAAGAATGCCCCGGCCAGGTCGCCGGTGGCGGCCGCACCGTCAATTTCCCAAATCAAAGACCCCTCCGTTGCGAGGTCGTATGCGGAAAGTCGATTCGACGGCGCCTCGACGGCCGCTCCCATGAAGGGGGGCATTTGGAAGTCCTGAGCCGACGGTAGCGGCAAGTCGCGAATCGCAAAGACGCGCTCGCCATCGCTCGACAGGACGCCGTAGAGGTAGTCCTGCCACATGCGGCGCGCGAACGCCTGCGCGGGCTCGGCGATTGCCGCCTCGTTCTGGGGGCCCGTGCCGGAGTTCACCAAGCGTTCGAGCTCCGGATCGCGTTTAAGCTCGCTTTGCCAGACGCGCTTCCCTGTCCGATAGTCGACGGCCAGCAGGCCCATGGGACGGCGTACGAGAACATAGTCGCCGACGGCAAGCGGAGCGGACGCGACGGACATCGGCTGGCCGCTCCGCTGCAAGTCGGCGCGAAACTCCTCGAATAGTTGTTCCAGTCGCGCATAAGGTCGCAATAGCTCGGTACGCCAACGCACGCGCATGTGGGGGAGGCCGCCTTCGGTTGCCGCGTTCCGCGTGGCGTTGCCGCGATACGTAAGCCATTGCCTTTCAGGTTCAATGGCGGAGTCCGATGGTTCGCCGACCGTTGTTGCCAGCCACCGCAGCGGATCCGCGAGCTCGCCGAGGGCATGCTCTCGTCCCGCAACGGTCACTCGTTGGCGGCCCTGCCCATCCAAGCTGGCCAGCAACTGCTCTGCTCGCGTCGGGTCGTCAGCCGCAAGCCAGCTCGCTGCAGCGAGCACGGTCAGTTGCGGATCGAACTGCTGCCGAGCCCGGGGAACATTCAGCAATTGCTCATACAGCAGGGCCGCGGAGAGATGTCGCCCCGAATCGGACTCGCCGGCCGCCAGCAGCAAGGCGGCTTGGTATCCCGCAGGGGTATAAAAATAGCGCTGAACGATCTGCTGCAGTCCGCGTGCGTCCCCCTGCGAGGCGGCGTCGCGGAGCAGCCGTTCGGAGACGGGACCATAGGTGCTTTCGTAGGTGCGGCGCCCGTCCGCCGGCAAATCGCGAATGAGTTGCCGCGCAACTTCCTTGATCCCTGTGAAGCCGCCGTCATCGTCGCCTTCGGCGAAGAAATCCTCGTCGCGCCCCAGAATCTCATCGAGAAAGGCCAGCGCCTGCGAGAACTCGCCGGCTTCGATGAACTCGGCCGCCCGGCGCATGCGCCGCGAGAGCGCACGATCGGTGGGGGGATGGACCCGCGCCGGCATGCCGCCGGTTTCGTCGGCAATCGTTACGGCCGCGGCGCCGGGCGCCACGCGAACGCGAACCTGGCCTAAAGCGCTCGCGGCCAAAGCGCCCAGAATCGCCAGCACAAGGCAGGGACCTGCCCCGGCGCGACGGTGAACAAGTGGCAACATGGCTCGGTCCCTCGAGGCCGGGCGGCGGGTCGCGAGAGGCGGTCAACGCCGCCTTCGCGATCTTGGTGGGGCAAACGCCAGCAGTGAACGGGTCGGTCGCCTTAACGCGTTTGCTAACCTAAGTTTACAGACGCCTACGGGATAGGGCAATTTTTGGGGTCACAGTTCAGCCGCCCACCAGGTCAATCCAGCTTTCGGCCGGCACGATCGTTCCAAGTCGCGAGACCCGACCAGGGGACTCCTTGCTTTGGGGGGCCGCGGAGCGCGGCGAAATGGGCGTTTTTTGGTCGTTGCGACGCGGGCGATACGGCTTTTCCCGGGGATTTTCGCGCTCGGCACGCGGTTTATGCCGAAAAACAGCGAGATTTCGGGCGTTTGGCGGTGTTTTCGGCTTGTATTTTAGCGCCCGCAGCCATTAAATCAGCACCCAGCGTGCTAAATTCCCTTTGACGAGCTGGATCCCGCGAGGCGGCGGACGTGCGGTCGACCCCCGCCGCCTTGATCAGGCCAGCAGAGCGCTCTCAATCCCCAAAACATTTGCTAAGGAGGGTTCCACCCCATGGCGAAAGCTGCTGTTAAGAAGCCGCCGACCAAGACCGAGGTTTATGCCAGCATTTCCGAGTCGACGGGCGTGGCCAAGAAGGACGTGGCCGCGGTGTTCGATGCGCTGGTCGATGAAATCTCCAAGGCCCTGAGCAAGAAGGGCGCCGGCGCCTTCACGCTGCCGAGCCTGTGCAAGATCGTGGTTCAGCACAAGCCGGCGCAACCGGCCAAGAAGGGCGTCCCCAATCCGTTCAAGCCCGGCGAGCTGATGGACGTGGCGGCCAAACCGGCCAAGAACGTCGTGAAGGTCCGGGCGCTGAAGAAGCTGAAGGACATGGTTTGATCGCGTCGGCTTGCGGCCGGGCGATCGAGGAACAATCGAATCGATCCGTTGACCGCGGCGAGCGCTGGAGCGCTCGTCGCGGTTTTTTTGTGTCCAGGCACGCGGGATGGTAAGGGGTCAGGAGTCAGGAGTCAGGGGTCAGGGGCAGCCCTTTAAAGCTGTCATAGCTAGCAGCGTTGAGGGGGGCTGATC
>CAYSFP010000259.1:0-6332 GCA_964430075.1 uncultured Planctomycetaceae bacterium
GGGTAACGCGCCCGGCCCATTTCACGCCACCATTTGCCGATGGTCTCCACCGCGACCGCGCAGGACAACGACGTTCGGATCTTCGCGCTGGCGGTGGGGGACCGCGAGGGCACCACCGATCAGAAGCGACGCTGGGCGCAGTTTTCCGATCTGGCGTCGCGCACCGGCGGCGAGTGCTTCGAGATCGGCAAGGCCGATGAGGTGGTGCGCCGCGTCCATTCGCTCCTGATGACCGAGACGGCGGTGGTAGCGCTGACCGACTCGGCGATCGAGGGGGTGCGGCAGGGGAAAAAGCTCGAAGAGATCGCCAGCGAGAAGGGCGTCGACGTGCGCGAGGTGACCAACATCATGCACCTGCTGCGGCGTCGCGGAATGGACGAGTCGCGTCTGCGTCCCAACGAGCCGGTGTTCACGACAGGCTGGATCCTGGCGGAATTCAAGGGGACGCCGATGATCGAGCGCGAGGTGCTGATGTCGCGCTCCGAGCTCGACTTGACATTGAGCGCGCTGTCCACCTTCTCGAGCGCGATGGGCGCCGATCTGGTCGGCGGCGTGAAGGCGATCGCGCTCGACCCGCGCGCCAACCCGTTCGCTGATTTCTTCAGGGACGAGTCGTCCCGCCAGCGCTTCGACATTTTCCTGCGGGTCCGGCAGCTCCCAGTCGGCCGCGACAGCATGCTGCGCCTGACGCGCGACGAGATCCTGGGGATGGGCGAGGAGAAGCGCGCCGAGCTTCGCGAGAAGATCGCCCGGTTGTACACGCCGCGGCTGGTGAACTGGCGCAACGACGACCGCGTCTGGCGTCGCCGCGGCGCAGACGACTTCACCTGGTGTCCGGAGAACTTTCTCCCGTGAACCGAGCGCCCGGCGCACGCACGAAGCATTCAACACAGGAGCATCACCATGAAAACGAACCATGCGATCACCGCCGCGCCCGCCTCTGGTGCGGGCACCGAACTGCTGGCTTTCGACCGAGTAACGAAGGTCTACCGCGACGGCGACGGCCGCCCGCTCACGATCTTCCGCGAGCTGAACGAAGTGGTCCGGTGCGACGCCATGATCGCCTTCGTGGGCGCCAGCGGCGCCGGCAAGTCCACGCTCGGCAACATGATCAATGGCTGCGACACGGCCTACATGGGGACGGTGTACGTCAACGGCGAGCCCGTGCCCAAGACCGAGGGGCCGGCGCTCAACCGCTATCGCCAGCAAGACGTGGCGTTCGTGGCCCAGCAGTTCAACCTGATCCCGTATCTGACCGTGCTGGACAACGCGGCGGTTTCGTTGATGTGCCGGGGCATGAGCATCGCCGACGCCCGCCCGATCGCCGCCGAATACCTGCGCAAAGTCGGGCTGATCGACAAAGCAAACCGCCGTCCGTCGACGCTCTCGGGCGGCGAGCAGCAGCGCAACGCGCTCGCCAGGGCGCTGTCCTCCGACGCGCCCATCATCATCGCCGACGAACCGACGGGCAACCTCGACCCCGAGAACGCGGAACTTGTGATGGAGGCGTTCGAGTCCATCGCCGGCGCGGGGCGGACCGTCCTGTTGATCACTCACAACTACGCCCATGCCGCGCGCTGCGACGCGGTGTACGAGATCGGGCCGGGCATCGAGAACATCACGCAGCGCCTCCGCGAGGGCCGCGCCGCGCGCGGCTCTTGACTTCGCCGGCGCCAACGTCGTTCCCAGCGCCACCATCACCAGCAACCGCGAACCGTGCTCCACCCACTGACGCAAGGAAGGAACCATGACCAGCAAACGCAACCACTATCCGCCCCTCACACACCTCACCCTGCCCAACGGAAGCGCAGCCGAGTGCGGCTCCACCGCCGACCGCCCCGCTGCCGCCGGCGGTCTCTCTTGGGCGGCGCGCGTGCGACTGGCGCTGTGCGATCTCAAGAGCCGCTGGCGCATGGTGTCGCTCAACGTCGTGACCGCCGCGGTCGCCGGGGTTTACCTGCTCTTCTGCGGGTTCTACGCGGCCGGCATCCACGAGCACCAGCGGGGCATCGTCAACGCCGGCCTGCCGACGAAAGTGCTCGCAGCGGTGCTCGATCCGCATCGCACCGAGGGGCGCTTCACCGATGCGCGGCTTCGCGAGTTGGGCGATCTCCCGCACGTAAAGATCGCATTTCCCGCCGTGGAGTTGAACTGCTGGCTCAGCATCGACGGCGCCGAGTTCGATTCGCTGCAGGCGGAGGGCACGGTGGACGGCGATCCGACGCTCGCCGCGGACCGCCTCGCATGGGGCAGAGCGGTGAGCGCCGACTCGCGCGAGATTGTCATGGGCCTGCCGCTCTTTCAGCGATTGCGCGGGCGCTTCGAAGCCGGGCGACCCGTCCCCGATCGCGTCACGGTCGAGTTCCGGCGTACGCAGGGCGGACAAGTCCAAGTGCATCGGGAGAAGCTCGACGTGGTCGGCCTCCTGCGCTCACAGAACAACTTGGACAGGGTATATATGCCGCTGGCGATGGTCCAGTCGGCCGACCTGTGGAGCACCGGAAGAGTCGATGAAGTCGGGCTGGACGTCGCCGCGATCACGAAGATCAAGCGCATCTACACCGGCGCGACGGTCTATGTCCCGGACGATCAGGCGGACTTCGTCGCCGACGAGGCGAAGCGCCTGAAGGTCCACCTCGAGCCGCGCGGGAGCGTGCGCATCGTCGAGGCCGGCGGTCCCATCTGGGCGACGATCGAAGCGCCCGCCGCTCAAGCCGAAGTCATCGCCGGCCCCAGCGCGCGCCAGGTGCGCGTCCTGCGCACCGACCACGCGGTCATCGCGGCGCTCGCGCCGAATGACCCGCGGTGGGGCGGCATGTCCCCGGCGGCGCACGTGCTCTACCGCGTTAGCGGCGATCGAAGCTTGAGCGCCGCCGCGCTCAAGCTGCCCGTCGGCGTCGAGATCGTCCCCGCGCCGCGCGACCTTTACGCCGGCGCGGACTTCGTTTGTGGCCAGGCTACGCTCGCTTGGATCGCCTTCGACCCCCGCGTGGTTCAACGGGGGATCACGCCACTCACGGTTGCGCACACCAACGACGCCCGTGCCGCCGCCGCGCTGGCGGAGCGGATCGGCTACGAGCGCGTGAGCACCGATCGAGCCATCGGTCATCTGACCATCGACATCACCGACAACGCCGCCGCCGTCGACGAGTTCGGCGCTGGTCTCTACCGATACCCCGGCCTCGCGCACGGCTCGTGCGCCATCACCTCCGTCCGGTTGGGGCTGGACATCACCTCCGACCCCGCCGTGCTCCGCGCCGCGCCGAAAGAACTCATCCGCCAGATCGCGCCGTCGGTCGACCAAAGACCGTCGGGCGTGCCCGCGCTCGTCCATGTGTACCGCGGCGCCCGTCCAGCGCGCGAGCTGTGGATCAACGACCGCATAACCAAGGTTGCCGTCGCGCTCGGCGCTGGCGACGGGCAGGAATCGATCTGGGTCGACATCGACGATCTGGCGACGATCGGCGTCGACGCACCGGTGAGCGCGCTCTGTGTTTGGGGACCGTGGGATGAGCTGTGCCGCCTGCGCGCTGAAACGATGCCCAAGGGTTGGAGCATCAGCGCCGCAGGCTCGAGCTTCCCCGGGTCGTTCGTGGCCGTCGTCCCCAACCCCCCGGCCGGCGCCGCTTCCCCGAAGTTTCCGCGCGAAGTAACCCTCTCCAGGCTGACCGGCGTGCCCGCTCGCGTCGCCGGACGGTCAGTGCTGGTGGTTGCAGCGAACGACTACGCCCCGGCCTGCGGCTCGCGGCTCCGCGCCCTGCCCGGCCCGCGCGAGGCGCTGCGTTGCGACGAGCCGCCGCCCGGCGTCGAGGCCGCCATCGTGACGCCGGCCATGAGGTCGCAGCTGCTCACGTTCCGCCGCGACGCCGCCGTCGCACCCGGCTTGGTCGTCGTGAACGACATGCTCTTCCGCCAGATCGCGTTCGCCAACTGTGACGCTCCAATCGCGACGATCGGCACGCAGCGCACCGACATCTGCACCGATCCGATCGACCTCGCCCGCGTGCAGAGCCGCGCCGCCGCGGTGAGCGGTCGCCTCCGTCACCTGGCGGCCATCCCCCATGAACGGACACTGCTCGCGTATCTCGCGCGTGACCTCGGCCACGCCGACGGCAAGATCGGCGAGGACCTGATCGCCGTCATGGAACTGACCAAGCCGACGTTCGCCTCGGTGCGCCCCGACCTGCAAGTGGACGCGGCCGTCGTGGGCGGAAGCGCGAGCCACCGGCTCACCCTTCACGCAACCGACGCCGCCGACCCCGCGCGATTCAACGAGGGGCTTCTCGCCGGCGCCTGGGCCGTGGCGGACGGCAACCAGGTCGTGCTCCCCGCCAAGACGGCCCAGGTCATTGCCGCCGGACGCCCGGCCGCGACCGTCATCGGCAGCGTGATCATCGTCGCCTTCGAGCGCGAGGGCATAGCCGGCCAGGATACAGTCGAGATCCCGATGAGGGTCGTCGGCGTCATCCACGGCGACAACACCTATGCGGGCCGGGACGTGCTCGACAAGATCTATCTCTGGCGTGCTCGCTCGCTGGAGTTCGACGCGGCGCACAGTGTATTCCGCTCACCCGCCCAGCAGACGCTCCAAGCCGGCCACCTCCGCGCCACTTTCTTCGCCGACAACCTCGACCACGTCGAGGAGATCGTCGCCGCGCTCAACGCATTTGGCTACCGCACGCAGGACGCGCTCGACACCCAGAAGGGCCTTGCGCAGCTTGCCAGGTCGATGGTTGCCCTGCTGGCCTTCCTGATGGTCGGCCTCATGGTCAACGGAGGCATCTCGACCTGGATCTCCGGCATGATGAATGTCGATCGAAAGAAATATGAAATCGGAATCCTGAGGGCCTGCGGCGCCTCCCGCGCCGATGTCCTGGCCATCTTCGTGGTTCAGGGGCTGTTCATCGGCGGGCTCGCGTTCTGCATCGCGGCGACGCTCACGCTTTTCGAGAGCGCCCTGCGTCCTTATGTCTGTGCGGTGCTCTCGCTGCGCCCCGAAACTTTCAACGGAACGCCGCTGGGCCATCCGGCGCTGCTGGCCATCGCGCTGGCGGTCTGTGTGGGCATGACGCTCGTCGCCGTGCTGATGCCGGCGGTGAAGGTCTGCCGCAGGACGCCCGTCGAGCTGCTCCGCAATCGCGACAGTTAATACCTCAGGAGGAATGCCATGAGAACGAAAACCTTGTTCGTTGGTTGCACAATGATCGCCGCGGTCGCTATCGCGGCGGCGAACTCCCACCGCCTGGGCTTGGACCGCTTGTGGCTCGCCAGCGCGCCGCCGCCTCCCGCCGCGCCCGCCGTCGCGCCGGCCGAGCCGTCGCTGCGGGAACGGATCGAGCAGGCTCTGCGGAAGGTGCGCGCCGAGATGGCCGCACTGCGCGACCAGGCCCGCGACTACCGCGACCGCGCCGCCTGGGCGCAGAACGCCGTGCGCATCCTCAAGAGCGAGCAGGCCAAGGACGACTCGCCGCAGGTCGTGGCCGCCGCGGAGGACTACCGCAAGTTCAAGGCCACCGCCGTGCGCGCGGGCAGGGACCTGGAAGAACGACAAGCAATCGTCACGAAGCTTCAGGGCGTGTGGGAGAAGCTCAACCCCCTCCCCGCCGGCGGCGCCCCCGAAAGCAGCGCGGTGGAGGAGGCCAACAAGGTCCTCTCCATCTACAACCTCACCCGCAACCGACCCGACCCGGTGATCCGCGACGAGGAGTGGCAACCAGTCCGCGAAGACCCGTGATGTGAAAAACGATATTCACAGTGATATTCTCCACCCCGCAACTACGGACCACCAGATAGAGTCTCCCATGCACGACAATCTACTGCGTCTGTTTCAGTTAATCGCCCCGGGGTTCACTCTCCACGAGTTCGAGAGTCAACTTCTGCCGTTTCGATTGATCCGCGAGCTTGCCGTAGGAACCGTGAGCCTGGTGTTCGAGGCTAAAGGCCCTGGGAATGAAGACGTCATCGTTAAACTTCCAAGCCCCGAAGAAGCTTTCCTGCGTATCGAGCATGATATTCCAAAGCGGGTGATTGCTTTGCAGAACGAAGCGAACTGGCTGCAACAAGCCGCCGATCGGGGCGTGAAAGGCGTGGTCCGAATGATCGCGTACAATCTCCACGCCCCGATTCCATGCATCGTACTTGAGAAGTTAGGAGTATCGATTGGGGATCAACTCGACATGGATCATGATTTTTCGCTCCACGAATGCCTCGTCGTCTTGCGTGATGTGTCACTCACTCTCGAGCACCTTCACAAGCATGATATGCTGCATCGCGACATTAAGAAACTATCTCAAAACGCTCAATCTGTGCAATCGCCTGTACCACAGCAGCGC
>CAYSFP010000260.1:0-6286 GCA_964430075.1 uncultured Planctomycetaceae bacterium
GGCCCCTTTTAGGGGCCTTCCTCATACCACCGGCTCTGCCGGTGGTTCTGATTGTCGGCTTTGCGGGGACGGCGGCGGGATTTCTTTTCGGCCTCGGCGATGAGGCGTTTCAGCTCGGCGAGCTCGGCGGTGGAAACGTCGTGATGCGCGAGCAGGTGGGCGACCAGCGGGGCCACGCGGCCTTCGCTGACGCGCTTGACCAGCATGTCGAGATCGCCCTGGTGGACGTCGGCGGGGCTGATCGCGGCTGTGTATTTCGCGGGGCGCTGCGGCGAACGGGCGACGACGCCCTTCTTGGCGAGGCGGTTGAGCCGCGTCTGCACCGTCGTGTAGCCGATGGGCAGCCCCAAGGCGTCGTGGGCCTCCTGAATGGTGACGGGGCCGGTACGCCAGAGCATCTGCAGCAGTTCGAGCTCGGCGGCGGTGAGGCGGGGAGGCATGGCGGAAGGCGGAATGCGGAATGCGGAATGGGGGGATTGGGTTCGATTGGGGATAGCCCCGAGCCAGCGGCTCGGGGTGCGCCGCAGAGACGCGTTGCACTCGGGATCGTTCAGATGGGCCGAGTATTATGACAATTGTCATAATTAACAAGACGAGTTTCTTGCAGCTTATTCGCGGGTCGTGAGTGCTAGCGGCCGCGCGACGCTAATTCATATAGAGAATATCGATGATGTTGTTGCGGTCGTCGGTCCAGGTGACGGGCTCCACCTTGAGCGACTCGTCCTCGAGCGAGATGCCCCGGGCGCGCTCTGCCAATTTGCCTTCAGGGCGAGCCAGCAACACCCACACCGACGCCGTGCCGGTGGGCGTGGAGTCCGGATAGGCTTCGATGTACAGGCTGTCGAGCGCGAGGCGCCGCGCCGCCGCCTTGACGACCATAGACAGGTCGAGATAGCGATTGGAGACGTGGACGGCCAGAATGCCGTCGGGCTTCACGTGGCGGAGGTAAATCTCGAACGCCTCCAGCGTGAGCAGGTGCGAGGGGATCGAGTCGCTGTTGAACGCGTCGAGCGCGAGCACGTCGAACGCCTGCGGCGGCTCGTTTTGGAGCTGCAGGCGGGCGTCGCCTTCGACGACCTCCATGGTGGCGCCCCGCTCGCGGGCGTCCGGCAGGTAGGTGAAGTACCGGTCGGCGAAGTCGATCACCTGGGGGTTGATGTCGTAGAAGCGGTAGACGTCCGCGGGGTGGGCGTAGGCCGCGAGCGTGCCCGCGCCGAGGCCGACGACGCCCACGCGGCGCGGCTTCTCCGGCATGGGCGCCAGCAACTGCCCGACGCCGGTGAGCGGATGGTAGTACGACGAAGCGATGCGGCGCCGATCGGGACGGCGCAGTTGCGCCCCGTGAGAGGTGCTGCCGTTGGTCAGCTTGTAGTGCGTGAGATTTTCGTAGCCGCCGGCGATTTCGCGGACCTTGAGCGAGCCATAGAAATTGCGGCCCATGGCGACGGCGTGCGAGCGGCTGTTCGCGACTTCGCGTCCCATGATGCCGATGAGCGTGACTAGCAGCAGGAGGATGCCGATGAGCGGGCCGACCGGGCGACCTCGGTAGAGCGGGGAGTTGCGATCGGTGACCACAACGGCGAGGGAGAGGGCCCACATGGCGACCACCGCGACGGGAAACTCGAGGTGGTCGACGAACGCCAGCGGCGCCACGACGGCGGCCAGCAGTCCGCCGATGGCGCCGCCGGCCGACAGCGACAGGTAGAAGGCGGTCAGCCGCTCGGCCGGGGGGCGCATGGCGGCCAGCTCGCCGTGGCACACCATGCAAGCGGCTAGAAGGAAGATCAGGTTCGAGGCGAGCGGGATGACGAAGACGATGGTTTCGTTATAGCGCCACGTCATCACCATGGCGAACGAGGCGGTGGCCATGATCGCCAGCCACGGCCAGCGGCGGTACCAACGATCGCTCTCGAACGTGAGGATGAAGCTCAGCAGGTAGACCACCATCGGGGCGATCCACAGCAGCGGGATCGAGGCCACGTCCTGGCACAGGTAGGTGGTGACGGCCAACAGCAAGAGCGAGGCGCACGCGGGCAGCGCGAGCCAGAGAAACTGTTCGAGGCGGCGCGACCGCGTGCCCTGTGGCGGCCGCGGCGATTTGGGGGGCGCGGGGCTGGCCGGATCGCGCGTATTTGCCGGCGCGGTTTCCGACGAAGCGGAATCGTCGGAACCGCCGAGCGAGAGGAACCCGCTGGCGACCAGCAGCACTGCGAACGCTCCAAACGTGGCGGTCCAGATGAGGCCCTGCCGTTCGAGTCCGAGGTTGGGTTCGACGACGAAGGGATAGCTCAACAGCGCGGCGAGCGAGCCGGCGTTCGACAGGGCGTAGAGGCGGTACGGGGTTTGCCCCGGATTGGCCCGCGCGAACCACACCTGGGATAGCGGCGCGGTGGCGGCCAGGAGCATGAACGGCAGCCCAACGCAGGCGGCGAGCGTGACGAGGATCTGCAAGGCGGGACGATCGACGGAGGTGGGAATCCACCGCTCGTCGGGCACGACGCGAACGGCCGTCAGCAGGACGGCGGCGGCGGCCAGCAGCAGGCCATGGGCGACAACTTGTCCCCGCGGCGCAAGCCGCTGGCCCAGGACGTGGGCATAAAGGTAGCCCGCGAACAGGGCCGCCTGGAAGAACAGCATGGCGGTGGTCCAGATTGCGGTGCCGCCGCCGAACCAGGGCAGCAGCCGCTTGGCCACCATCGGCTGCACCTGGAACAGCAGCCAGGCGCTGGCGAAGACCGCCAGCGGCAGCAGGCGGTTGAACCAGGCGTTTCGAACCTGGGGGAAGGGTTCTTGGGCGAGCGGGCTAGACATGCGAGTTATTGTCGAGCGAAGGGGTGGGCGTCGCCAAGGCCGGGGGAAACGGAATCAGTCCGGCGCGGGTTGAAATCCCCAGAGGACGCGGCCTTAAGCGCGTGGCGTGTGCGGCAAAAGTGTCTGGCAGGACTCAATTCTGAGCGACTCCATGATGGGCCGTAGGCTATATTCACGGCTCGCTTCGGTGCTTCGAACGGGTGAATATGGCCTTCGGCCAAATGATGATTTCTGCATGGTTGTCCTAGGGCGGCGCTTCGCTCTGCCCTAGGCTACGGTGGGACGAGGCCTTCGGCCAATCGTGTCCGTCGCACTCCCGCACGATTGCCTGAGACGCTGGAGTGCGCCTTGAGCGGGCAGGCGCCGGGCGTAAGATGGATGAACGCCTCGTGAGGCAGCGCTGCTGCGCGGCGGATTGGCGGATTCTTGAGGCACGTTGAGCATGTCGCTTCCCGCCACGCCGACGAAACCTCGCCCGTGGGGCGTCGACTATCATTTCGTAGGGTTCGGACTCGCGCTGTTGGTGCTGCTGGTCAGCGGCTTGCTCGACTTCTACCACACGCGGCGGCTCCGCGAAAACGAGGCGCAGGTCGCCCGCACCCACGAAGTCATCGAGCAATTGTACCTGGCGCGGGCGACCTTGCGCGACGCCGAGGCGAGCAAACGCGGCTACCTGCTGACGGGTGATGACGCGTACCTCGCATTGTTCGAAGCACAACTGGCGGATTTCGCCGCCGGCATGGAGCGATTGGCGGGGCTGGTGCCCGACCATTCGGACCAGTCGGCGCTGGTCGGCGAGCTGCGCGCGCTGTCCGAGATGCGGGTCGGCGAGCTGCGGCGCGCCGTGGCGCTGGCCCAAGAGGGCGATCGCGAGGCGGCGCTCGCCTACATCAAGGCCGACATCGCCGGCGGCACGATGGACACGGTGCGGCGCAAGTCGTTCGAGTTGGGAGACGCCGAGCACGAGCTGCTCGACCTTCGCGACGCGGAATCGTACGCGAGTTATCGCACGGCGTTGCTCTCGAACGTCGGGACGACGCTCCTGGGCAGCTTGCTCGTCGCTTACGTGTTCCTGTTGAGCCATCGCAATCTGGTCCAGCGGCGTCGCGACGCCCAGCTCGTGGCCCACGAGCGCGAGCGACTGCAGGTGACGCTGGCGAGCATCGGCGACGCGGTGATCGTGACCGACGCCGCGGGGCGGATCACCTTCATGAATCCCGTGGCCGAGCACCTGACGGGTTGGCAGAGCGAGGCGATCGGCCGCAGCCTGAGCGACGTGTTCCTGATCTACCATGAGTTGACGGGCGAGCGCGTCGAGAGCCCGGTGGCGAAGGTGCTCCGCGAGGGGAAGATCGTGGGACTGGCCAATCATACCGTGCTGGTGGCCAAGGACGGCACGCGGCGGCCGATCGACGACAGCGGGGCGCCCATCCGCGCGGGCGACCAGACGATCGGCGGCGTCGTGCTGGTGTTCCGCGACGTGACGGAGCGACGTGAGCGCGAGAACGAGCTGCGCACGTTGGCGGCTCGCCTGTCGGAGGCCGATCGACGCAAGGATGAGTTCCTGGCGATGCTTGCCCACGAGCTGCGCAATCCGCTGGCGCCAATCCGCAACAGCCTGGAAATTCTTCGCCTCGCGGGGGATCCCACGGCAGACGCCCGGTATGCGCGCGAGGTGATGGACCGTCAATTGGATCAGATGGTCCGCATGGTGGACGATCTGCTCGACGTCAGCCGCGTGACGCGCAACCTGCTCGAGCTGCGCAAAGGGCCGGTGGACCTGGCCGCGGTCGCGTCGAGCGCGGTGGAGACGAGCCGGCCGCTGTTGGTCGAAAAGCGCCACGAGTTCACGCTGTCGCTGCCGGACGAGCCGGTGATGCTCGAGGCCGACGCCGCGCGGCTGGCACAAGTGTTCGCCAACTTGATCAACAACGCGGCGAAATACACAGAACCGGGAGGCCGAATCGAATTGACGGCCGAGAAACGCGGCGGCGAGGCGGTCGTCACGGTTCGCGACAACGGCCTCGGCATCCCCGAGGAGATGCTGCCCGCCGTGTTCACGTTGTTCACGCAGCTCGACTGCAAGATGGAGCGCACGCACGGCGGGCTGGGCATTGGACTGACGCTCGTGAAGCGGCTGGTGGAGCTGCACGGCGGCGCGGTGGAGGCGCACAGCGAGGGGCCCGGGTGTGGCAGCGAGTTCGTGGTGCGGTTGCCGGTCTCGCATCCCGTGGACGTCCCGGCGGAGGCGCCGGCGGAGAATCCCGCGGCCCCGCGCACGCGACGCATCCTGGTGGTGGACGACAATGTCGACTCGGCCAGCAGCCTGCGGCTGATGCTGCGGATGCTGGGGCACGAGGTGGAGCTGGCCCACGACGGCGAAGCGGCCGTCGAGCAAACCTGTGCCTACTGTCCCGACCTGATCCTGCTCGACCTGGGGCTGCCGAAGCTCAACGGGTACGAGGCGTGCCGCAGGATTCGCGCCATCGAAGCGGAGGCCGACGGCGACGGCGCGCGGCGCAAGGTGATCGTCGCGCTCACCGGTTGGGGGCAGGAGGACGACCGGCGCCGCAGCCGCGAGGCGGGCTTCGATCTGCACCTGGTCAAGCCGATCGAGCTGGCGGCGCTCGAGCGGCTGCTGAGCGAGCCCTAACGGGGCCATTCCGCGCGGGGAGCGCGGAATGGCCGCCGGAGGGCGGTTTGTTCAAGCGAACATCGACGGCTTATCTGCCGAAGGGATTGGGCAGGCCCGCGAAATCGAGTTCGAGCTTTTCGCCCTGCATTTTGTCGAACTCGGCTTTTTGCTCGTCGGTCAGGACGGCGGCGTACTTCTCATTCTGGTCGGCGATCAATTTATCGACTTCAGCGCTCGCTTCCTCCTCGCTGATATTCTGCCAGTCGACGCTCCGCCAACCGCCAACGGAGGCGGACCGCAATTCGTAGAGCTTCTCGGTTTGCTCTTCCGTGATCTTGAGCGCCTCGGCAACCCGCTCGTCAAAGAGGGCCGTGGGACCGTTGGCCTGAACATAGATCTCTGCGAGCCGCTTCTTCTGGCCATCGTCGAGCTTTTCGGCGAACTCGTCGGCGATGTCGTTGTTCAAGAGGTTCATGTCCTCGCGGATGCTGTCGATGTCGCCGGCGGCCTCTCGCCACAGGGCGCCGCGCTCCGCATTCAGATCGTTGTTCAGGTCCACTGCGAGCTGCTTCTGCTCGTCGGTCAGGGAGAGTTCCTTCGCCGCCTCGGGGAGTTGTGCGAGCGCGACCTGGTGATAGGGCCGGAACAGACGGATGAAGCTGGCGCCCTGGGCGGAGGCCGAATTGGCGAGCGCGGTGAGGCCGATCGCGATGGCGAGGGCGGCGATGGCGGCGCGGGAGAGGTGCATCGGGAGTCTCCGAAAAGTAGAGATTTCAGGTCTTGGTAATCAGAACCACCGGCAGAGCCGGTGGTATGAGGAAGGCCCCTAAAAGGGGCCGT